>CALMEZ010000121.1 GCA_937864985.1 uncultured Alphaproteobacteria bacterium | reverse complement strand
AATCCTTGCGCGCCGTCTTGGTCTTCACCATCGCCACATAAGCATCACGCTTGGCAATCAGCGCCGCCAGCTTTTCATCGAGAACACGCCGGGATTCGATCTGCCCCGCCACCCATGCCTTGCGCCTGTCAGTGGGCATATCCTGAAGCGTCTTGGGCAAATCCTTCTCAGCAACAGCATCAAGCTGCACCCGGTCGTTGCGGATGTCGCCGATCAGGTCTCCTTCGCCCGTTACCACCTCGCGCACCTTGGCGCGTTTTGAATAATAGCTTGAGTTGTCGATCTTGACGGCGGGTGCAGCGGCTGATTTTTCTGCCATCTTGCGCGCCAAGCCATCACGTTTTTCCTCGGTGCCATAAGGCAAAACCGTGTCATCAAGTTCACCCTGAAGTCGCAGGATTTCGTCATCGTAAGGTGTTTCGATGACCACGATCGGTCCGCCACTCTGCGGAATCGGAATGTAGCGGCCATGGCCGAACTGGGCAATTTCCTTCCAGATCGGCGTCGTCTCTGCCATGTCGCCAGCCTGCACGGCATTGACAACAATGTCGCGCGCCGCAGCATCCCAGAGGATCGTTGGATATTGCCGTTCCTGCGGATAATCCATGTGCGGCGGTGCGTCACCCACCAGGAAAATGATGTGGCGCACATTGTCGCCTGTCGTCCACTGCAATCCGCGCACCGCCTTGTCGAGCGCTTCATTGACCGACTCGGGCGTGTCATCACCGCCATCCGCCTCCAGCTTGATCAACTTGCCATAAAGACCTTGGATGTCTTCCGACAACGGCGTTGCCTTGACGACATATTCATCACCGCGGTCCCGATAGGCCACCAGGGCCATCGCGATGTCCGCATCCGGATTCGTGTCGACTATGGAAGAAGCAATCGCCCAGATCTTGCGCTTGGCACCGTCAATCAGATCCGCCATGGAACCCGTGGTGTCGAGAACAAAAGCCACTTCCACCCGTTCTTGCGCAACGGGCCGCGATGCAAAGGCTGGCGACAAAGAGAGCGACAGCAGCGACGCCGCCATCAACCAAGACTGGATATTCATATGCTTCCTCCTGTTGTGATTTGCAGGGGAAGCTAGGAATGGATTTTGGTTGCAAAAAGCCCGAATGACGCCGGGATTCGAGCCGAATTACGCCGTTTTAATGTTATGGCTTCTGCAGAATGCCTTGCCGCACCAGGTCGTCGACAAGCGCTTCGGCCGCCAGATGATGGCCATGCGCCGTCATATGCTCATCATCAGCGCCGAAGTAGATGGAGCGGTCGCCTTTGGCGGCCTCGGACGTTAAGGCTTGATACATGCTGAGCACGGGAATGCCCGCTTCCTTGCCGAAGTCCTGGAACATCTGCTCGGGCTTTTGCATGTTGAGCTTGAGGTTGGGATAAGTCGCCTGTACCGCAGCCAGATAGTCAGGGTTGCCCTGCATCTTGTTGACGTAGGGATACATTGCGAATGTGGCACCCGCAGCAACGGTCTTGTCGCGCATGCCGCGGATCACGGCTTTCGTCACATCCCAGCCATCGCCCCAGAGTTTCTGATAGTCGGCCTCCGACAATGTACCGTCTCCATATTCTGGATCGAATGCATCAAGAAACGGTGCGCCGATCCAGATATTCGGGTCCTGCTTGCGCCCGCCGCCCAGCGATTCCGAAACCTGGCCCACAAGGCGCTGTGTCAACGGCCCGACAAAGAAATTCAGGATCGCCGTTCTCCACTTACCTTTCTTCTTGCGCTCCTGCGAGGCATTCATCGCGTCATAGTTCAACTTGAAACCGCCAGCCCCATCAGGCTCGGCGTAAGGCCGCTTGGTGTCATTCTGGAAAACCTTTTGCAAGGGCAGATAATTGGTCTGAATGTCATTGGCAGGCGCAAAACCGAGGATCACCAGTTTGGGCTTCAGCGCTAGTCCATCTTCCGTCAGCCACACATATTCTTGCACATTGGAATAAGCCGCCACGCTGAGGTTCACGACTTCGTATTTGTCCTTGCCGAGAATGGCTTGCATCTGGTCCGCGATGTTCTCGCCGTCATTGACGCCGCTGCCGAACGATCCGGAGTCAGAAACCAGCAGGATGCGCGTCACGCCAGGTTTCGGCTCCTGCGCAATTTCCGGCCCACGGATACCGCGCGAATTGATATGCGCTGTCGCCACGAAGGCCAGCTTCTCCATGCCCATGTCAGAATTTGGTGTATTGGCCGTGCCACGCGTCGGGTGCAGCATCTGGCCGGGATTGTCGCGCACGGGGTCAAACAGCACACCGTGGTAAAACAGCCGCAGCCCCATTTCCACGAGCCACAGCGAAAGCGTCACTGATACAACGAGCAGGATGACCGAAAAAATGCGATTGCGGAAACTGGAAGGCTGGGTCACGTGCATGGCCTCAAGATCAAGGGCAAGCAGGGACGGACTGGAGGAGAAATGGTGCTGCCAGAGAGAATCGGACTCTCGACCTCTCCCTTACCAAGGGAGTGCTCTACCACTGAGCTACGGCAGCTTATCCATGCTTCGAAGCGGGCTCTTGCCACAGGAAGCGCCCATTCGCAACAGGCTTCAACGCCCTATCAGCATCACCTTGACAGGGCCTTAAGACGCGGGAAAATCTCCGCCATGACCAACACGCCCGCCAATCCGGACAAGATCAAGGCTGCCCAGTCCCGCAAGAAAAAGCTCGCGGAGGCCCTGCGCACCAACTTGAAGCGTCGCAAGGCTGCCGATCGTGCACCTTCAACAGCAAGCAAGATCGGAAAACCATGACGGATCAGCCGCCCAAAGCCAGTTCCAGCACCGGCCTCTCAGGTCTCTGGGGTCTTCTCGAAATGCTGTTTCTGGGTTTCGCCCTCATCTGCTTCGCAGGTGCCGTAACAACGGTCCTTTATGAAGTTTGGGGGCTCGTGAGAGGTCAAGGCTGGAATCACGTGCAGGTCGGCAGCCTGTTTGACTGGCTCCTCGGCATGCCACCACCCGCCGAAAACATGACAGCATTTCAGAAGTCCCTCGCCCTCATCGCGATCCTTCCTCTCGATATCTCGCTGGCGGTTTTAGGATGGCTGTTAAGCAAAATCAGCAATGGCTTCGAGAAATTGACATAGCTATTGCCCAAAAGCCGCCACATATGCTTGTAAGCAGGCATTGGTGGACCAATGTTGCGCCGCACAATCCATGATTCGGCGCCTTTTTCGGGGAATTTCATATGGATCGCATCCGCATCCGCGGTGGCAACAAGCTCAACGGCACAATTGATATTTCCGGCGCCAAGAATGCCGCCCTGCCCTTGATGATCACGGCCCTGCTCTCGCCGGAGACGCTAACCCTTCACAACGTTCCGCGCCTGGTTGACGTGCTGCGCCTGCAGAAGATCCTCAACAATCACGGCGTCGACATCATGACAGCGGGCAAGCGCGCCGGCCAGCTTGGAACGGCGGGCGAGACGCTCAAGATTTCCGCCAAGACAATTGTCGACACCACCGCACCCTATGAACTCGTTTCGAAGATGCGCGCCTCCTTCTGGGTGCTCGGGCCACTCATTGCCCGCATGGGTGAAGCCAAGGTGTCTCTGCCCGGCGGCTGCGCCATTGGCACGCGACCCGTGGACTTGCACCTCCTCGCGCTGGAAAAGCTGGGCGTGACCTGCGACATCGAAAATGGCTATGTACTCGCCAAGGCAAAGAATGGCCTGAAGGGCGGCCACATAAGCTTTCCGAAAGTTTCGGTCGGCGCAACCCATGCCGCACTGATGACGGCCGTAATGGCCAAAGGTGATACGGAAATCGAAAACGCTGCCACCGAGCCCGAAATCAGCGACGTTGCCGAATGTCTAGTCAAAATGGGCGCGAAGATTGATGGCATCGGCACACGGACCTTGCGCATTAGCGGCGTCACATCACTGCACGGCGCCGAACATACCGTGATCTCTGATCGCATCGAGGCCGGCACCTATGCCATGGCCGCCGGCATGACGGGCGGCAACGTCTTGCTGCGCGGCGCGCGCGCCGACACCCTGGAAAATGCCCTGCTGGTCCTGCAGCGCGCCGGCATCACCATCGAACAGGAAAACGAAGGCATCCGCGTCAAGCGCAACGGCTCGCCGATCTTGCCTGTTGACGTGACAACCGACCCCTACCCCGGCTTCCCGACCGATCTGCAAGCCCAGTTCATGGGCCTGATGACCAAGGCCAAAGGCACCAGTCACATCCGCGAAACCATTTTTGAGAACCGCTTCATGCATGTCCAGGAATTGGCGCGTCTGGGTGCCGACATTCACTTGCATGGTGATATGGCAGAAGTACGCGGCGTCGACAAATTGACGGGCGCTGACGTCATGGCCACAGATCTCCGCGCCTCCGCCACCCTGGTAATCGCGGGCCTTGCCGCCTCGGGTGACACCATGCTGCACCGTGTCTATCATTTGGATCGCGGCTTCGAAGCGCTGGAGGAAAAACTCCAGGGCTGCGGCGCTGACGTCGTCCGTCTGGCCGGAAACTGAGGCCGCCTTGCTGCATGTGATGGCCCTTGATGCGGAAGATCTGCCTGCCCTTTCAGCGCAGATGCAGGATGCTGTCATGCGTTTTGGCGACATGGCCTATCTCGCCCATCATCGCCAGTTCGTCCTCGTCGCCAACCGCTTCGCCTGGGATTCTCTGCCGAAGCGCGAACGCCGCCGCGCCGGCTTGCACATCAATTACGTGACGCGGGCCCGCCGCTCTGGTCCCGCCGCGCCAGCAAGGGACACCATCCTGTCGCTGCTCGCCATCGTCTTTGAACAGAACAGCCCGGACGATCCTGCCGGCACTTTGACGTTGGATTTTGCGGGCGGCCATCGCGTGGCACTTGATGTGGAATGCATCGACATGCAACTGGATGATCTGGGCCCGGCCTGGGCCACAGCCAATGAACCGCACCATGAAACCTGAACCCAAACTCATCGCCGTCGCCATCGACTCATCGATCCGCCTCAGCGCCTCGCCCGAGGCCGAGCATGAACGCAAGGCCGCGATCTTTGACCTTCTCGAAGACAATGACTTCGAACTGAAGAATGGTCCCACTGGCCCTTACAAGCTTACGCTTTCACATGCACAGGAGCGCCTGTTTTTCGACGTCCGCTCGGAGGCAGACAAACCGCTCATGGCCTATGGCCTGTCACTCACACCGTTTCGCCGCGTGCTGAAAGACTACGCCATGATCTGCGAGAGCTATAACGAAGCGGTTCGCAATGCGACTCCGGCCCAGATTGAAACCATCGACATGGCCCGCCGCGGCATTCACAATGAAGGCAGCGAAATCCTCATGGAGCGTCTTTCAGGTAAGATTTCCATGGACCTTGCAACGGCCCGCCGCCTTTTCACGCTGGTCTCAGCCCTCCTGTGGCAGGGCCCGTGATGGACGGAACGCCGAAACGCCTGCCGTCCGCCGTGCTGTTCATTTGCACGCAAAACGCCATTCGTTCGCCCATGGCCGCGGCCATCACCCATCATCTGCTCGGCGACAAGATCTACGTGGCCTCGGCCGGTATTGAAGCTGGTGATCCCGACCCCTTCGTCGGTCTGGTCATGGACGAAATCGGCCTCGACCTGACGCGCCATCGGCCGCACGCCATCGATGATCTGTCGGATGCAGGTTTTGATCTCGCCATCACGCTGTCACCGCAGGCCAAGGCCCACGCCGACGACATGACGCGCACCATGGCAATCGACGTGGAAAACTGGCCCATCGCCGATCCTTCGGCCACCCACGGCAGCCGCGATCAGATCCTCGAATCCTACCGCGCCGTGCGCGACGACATCATGCGCCGCGTCCGCGAACGCTTTGGCGTCAAAGCGAATTGACGGCATTGTGATCGCCGCCTCTCCCGTCAACACCTGACAGGCATGCGATTTTTTGCTAGACTTGCAACATGCGCAATGCTTGGCCACTTGCCGCCGTGTTGCTGCTGGCACAGCCTGCGGGCGTGAACCAGGTGCTGGCTGGTGCGCCGTCTATGCAGTCTGCATCTGTTGAACTCGACACCCTGTTCGCCAAACTGCGCGACCCCGCCGTTGGCAACGATGCCATCCGCATTGAACAACAAATCTGGCAGCTCTGGCTTCATGCGGGCAGCGACAAGGACAACAAGACGCTGGCACTTGCCATTTTGGCCATCAACATAGGTGACTTCAAACGCGCCGACACCATGTTGACGGAGCTTGTCAAGGCAGCCCCCGATTTTGCCGAAGCCTGGAACAAGCGCGCCACCCTCTATTTCATGATGGGCCGCTATGATGACTCGCTCGCTGACATC
This sequence comes from uncultured Alphaproteobacteria bacterium, assembly GCA_937864985.1. GTDB lineage: Bacteria > Pseudomonadota > Alphaproteobacteria > Rhizobiales > Aestuariivirgaceae > Aestuariivirga. Next base: position 2,307 of record CALMEZ010000121.1, on the reverse strand, counting down.
AAAAAGGTGCTTGATCTCGAGCCTCGCCACTTCGGCGCGCTTGGCGGGCGCGGCATGATTTATCAGCGCTTGGGTCGCGAGACGGACGCTTTGGCGGCCTTCAAGGATGTGCTCACCGTCAATCCGAACTCGCCAAGTGCCAGGCAGGCCGTGCAATTGCTTGAAAAGGATTTGCCGGACCTTTGAATGCGCCTCCCTGCAGGAACCTTCTCACCAGAAGCACGTTCCACCTCCACCTTTAAAATGTGGAGACAGCAATGACCCCAGACAAAAAACACGGCGACACACACCAGAAAAACAAGAAGCCTAACCACGCACGCAGCGACGAGCTTGAACGCGAAGAAGAAAGCGCCGCGACCGAAGGAATACCCGAGTCGATTGAAAATACCGGTGCGTCAAGACGCAACCCTGACCTCAAGCGCGCACCAAAGCGCTGACGGACCACATTCGCCTAGGCTTTATGCCCGGGCAGCCCTTTGAGGCTGGTCTTGGCCAGCTCATCGAGTTCCTTTTCGTCCATCGATTCATACATCTGCTTGGATGCGCCACGCAGGGATGATTTCGGCTGTTCGCCGCGCTTGGCAGCCAGGGCAGCACCGGCGGCTTTCTGTTGGGCTTTTGAACGTGCAGGCATGTTGGCCTCCTCTTGATGTGACGACAACTGGTGATGACCCGTTTCGTTCCAATCAAATGCACTTTGCCCGACTTTGGCTGGCGGCGGTTAGCGTCTTGTTAACCATATGCAACCAGAAGCAAGTGATTGCTTCGGGGGCGACATGAAGAAGATTCGATCAACGCTTTTGATTTGTACGGCTGTTCTCGCGTTCACGTCGTTCTCTGCCCCGGCCTCGGCCATCCCCATGCGGGCGGTTTACACGGGAACGGTGAGCGACAGCTACGACGAGACCAACACCTTTGGATATGGCACAGGCCGCTATGTACTCGATGGGCTGAGCTACACGCTGACCTTCCTGTTCGATCCTGCAGCACCGGGAATTGTCCGGTCTACAGGTGCAACCAGTGATCTTGCCTATGGTGGTCCGATCTATGGATTTCCAAATCCGGGGCCTATGTCCTCCGCCAACCTCACCATCAATGGCCACACTGAAACGATATCGCCGGAGTGGTGGGGATACGCAGAAGTCAGCAACAACAGCTTCTCTGAATACATCGCCTACGATTACGTGAATGACGGGCTTCACGTTGTTGACAGCTTGCTGGTGACCTACGCATTTGACTGGTCGCCTGCCGGAACGCCGAACGGGCTGGAAACACCATTCACCTCAAATGATCTGCGCGACACCTACGGACAGTTCCAGTTTGTCAATGCTGATCGGGGGCCGGCCACAAAATACGTCTGGGGCAGCCTGAGTCCTCAAACGCTCGCTGTCTCGCGTGTATCAGCCGTGCCACTTCCTGCCGCACTCCCGCTTCTCGTAGCGGGCATCGCTGCACTGGGCCTTGTTGGTCGGAAGAAAATTAAGCAGCAATAATCCAGGCTACTTCACGCTCGCCTGAAACGCCGCCGCACCTCCACGCAGCAAGTCACTGTCCGTCGGCCCTGCCATGAAGCGGTACCCCAGCTTGTGATAGGCCTTGATGCCATCTGCCGTACCTGCGAATGCACCGGCAACAAGCCCATTCTTCTTGCAGGCGGCGGCCACCTTTTCCATGGCCGTCAGCGTATGCGCGCCAAGCCGGTCAATGCCCGCACCCTTGCTCAGCGCAATCGACAGGTCACTCGGCCCGACAAACAATCCATCCAGTCCCGGAATGGCAGCAATCTGGTCCACCACATCCAGCGCTTCCTGCGTTTCGATCATGGCAAAGGCCATCGTCTGGCTGTTGGCCGCCGCCATGCAATTGCCGCTGCCGGCCGGACCATTGCTGGTGATTCTCCCCCTTGTCATGCTGATCACGACCATCCCGGTGTCCATCGCGGGTTGGGGGCTGCGCGAGGGCGTGATGATCGTCGCCCTCGGCCTCCTGGGCGTGGACGAGGCGAAGGGGGTCGGGTTCAAGCAGGACCTGGACAAGGCCAAGGCGCTGCTCAAGGAAGCGGGCAAGGAGAACATGTCCGTCAAGCTGCGCGTCACGCAGCAGATCCCCGGCATGGTCGAATCGGCGCAGATCATCCAGCAGCAGGCCGCCGAGATCGGCGTCACCGTCGAAATCGACCACGTCGCCGACCCGGCGCAGTTCTACACCGCGGCCTACTACGAGGCCGAGATGCAGATCGACTACACCAACACGCTGAGCATGTACGCGCTGGCCTACTACTATCTGCTCAGCAAGGCCGACTACAAC
>CALMEZ010000120.1 GCA_937864985.1 uncultured Alphaproteobacteria bacterium | reverse complement strand
GCCGCCGCGCTATTCGGAATCCTCGCTCACCAAGAAGCTGGAAGAGCTGGGCATCGGCCGCCCCTCAACCTATGTGTCGATCATGTCGACGCTGCGCGATCGTGGCTATGTGCGCATCGACAAGAAGCGCCTGATCCCCGAGGACAAGGGCCGCGTGCTGACAGCCTTCCTTGAGTCCTTCTTCAAGCGCTACGTGGAATATGATTTCACCGCCAACATGGAAGAGGACCTCGACCGCATTTCCAACGGCGAGATTGCCTACAAGGATGTGCTGGCCCGCTTCTGGCAGGATTTCGTGGCGGCACTCGGCGATGTCAAAGACCTGCGCATCACGGAGGTGATCGACTCGCTCAACGACATTCTTGCCCCGCACATTTTCCCGGCGCGCGCTGATGGATCGGATGCGCGTGCCTGCCCGTCCTGCGGAGATGGCCGCCTGTCGTTGAAGCTCTCGAAGTATGGCTCGTTCATCGGCTGCACCAATTATCCGAACTGCAAATACACCAAGCAGATGACGGCCCCGGTTGAAGGGGCCGAGAACATGGTTCCGGCTGAGGGGCTGATCCTTGGCACAGACCCGGAAACAGGTGCCAATGTGACGCGCCGCATCGGCCGCTTTGGTCCCTATCTGCAATTGGGTGAAGCCACGGAAGATGGCGAGAAGCCGAAGCGCGCCTCAATCCCGCGCGGCACAGACCCGGCCTCCATCACCTTCGAACAGGCCATGAAGCTGCTCTCGCTGCCGCGCGAAGTGGGCCTGCACCCGGAAACGCAAACACCGATCGTCGCCAACTTCGGGCGTTTCGGACCCTTCATCCTGCATGATGGCACCTATGTGAACCTGAAGGACAAGGACGAAGTCTTTACGATCGGCCTGAACCGCGCCGTTGACATGCTCGCCGAGAAGCGCGCCAAGGGGCCTTCAAACCGTTCCCGCCCTGGCGCATTGCGGGAGCTGGGTGAACATCCCGATGGTGGCAAGATTTCCGTCATGGGTGGGCGTTACGGCGCTTACGTCAAGCATGGCACCACGAACGCAACCATTCCAAAAGAGATCACCACTGAGGCCATCACGCTCGAACAGGCCGTAGCGTTGATCAACGAGCGGGCTGCTGCCACAGGCAAAAAGCCTGCGAAGAAGGCCGCCGCGAAAAAAGCTGCCGTGAAAAAGCCTGCCGCGAAAAAGAAGACGGCTGCCAAGGCAGCACCAAAGGCCAAGCGTGCCAAAGCCGAAACTCCTGAAGCCGCATAAGGGTCCGCGCAGGCCCAAGGCTGATCGCGCCGATGGCCTGCAGTTCGGCCACAAGCTGCGGCCGCGCGAGAAGAAGAGCGAGCGCGACGATACCACCCGCATCGTCGGCATTTTCCGCAAGAGCTCAGGGGCCGGCGGACGCATTGTGCCCTCGGCCAAGAAGGACCGCGGTGACTATCATGTGAGCCGAGGTGCCGAGGCCGGGGCGCGGGATGGTGAACTCGTGTCAGCAGAACTGGTGCGCCAGCGCGGACGGTCGCTGCCGGAAGCGCGGGTGCTGGAACGGCTGGGCGATGCCGATGATCCTCGCAACATCTCGCTCATCGCCATTCACACCCACGGCATTCCACATATCTTCAACGCGGCGGTGCTCGAAGAGACTGCGCAACTGAAACCTTTCGCGCGGGGCGGCCGCGAAGACCTGCGCCACATCCCCCTCATCACCATTGACCCCGCGGATGCACGCGATCACGATGATGCCATCTGGGCCGAGGCTGATGCTGCGCCCGAAAACCCCGGCGGGCACATCCTGCTGATCGCCATCGCCGATGTCGCTGCCTATGTGCGGCCCGGCACGGCGCTTGACAAAGAAGCGCAGCGGCGCGGCAATTCGGTCTATTTCCCCGATCGCGTGGTGCCGATGCTGCCGGAGCGCATTTCAAATGATCTCTGTTCCCTGAAAGACGGCGAGGACCGCCCTGCCCTCGCCTGTTTTGTGACGATTGATGCCAAGGGCAAGAAGCTGTCGCATCGCTTTGTGCGCGCCACCATCCGCGTCGCAGCGGGGCTTGCCTATGAGGAAGCGCAGGCCGCCATCAATGGCAAGGCGACAGCGTGCGCACAGGACGTTCTCAAATCCACATTACAGCCACTCTGGCAGGCCTATGCCGCGTTGAAACATGCCATTGCGGCGCGCCAGCCGCTCGATCTCGATTTGCCGGAACGCAAGATCCTGCTCGACGACAAGGGCAACATCAAGGACGTGATCGTGCCGGACCGGCTCGACGCGCATCGCCTCGTCGAAGCCTTCATGATCGAGGCTAATGTGGCCGCGGCGGAACAGCTGGTGAAGAAGCGCACGCCGCTGTTGTTCCGCGTCCATGAAGAGCCATCAAGCGAGAAAATCAAATCGCTGGCGCAGTTCCTGCGCACCGTCAACATTCCGTTGGCACTCGGCCAGGTGATCCGCAGCCGGCACTTCAACCGCATCTTGGCGCAGGCCAAAGACACGCCGCATGAACGCGTCGTGCATGAGGTGGTGTTGCGTTCACAGGCCCAGGCCAATTACCGCACCCAGAACGAAGGTCATTTCGGCCTGTCGCTGGCCAATTATGCCCACTTCACATCACCCATCCGCCGCTATGCCGATGTGATCGTGCATCGCGCGCTGATCTCGGCATTGAAGCTGGGGGACGATGGCCTGTCAGCGAAGGACATTGCCCAGATGGATGATGTGGGCGAAGAGATTTCCGCCGCCGAACGCCGCGCCATGGTCGCCGAGCGTGAAACCGTGGACAGGCTGGTGGCACGTCATCTCGCTGATCACCTCGGTGCCAGTTTCGAAGGCCGCATCAGCGGTGTTGTCGGGGCCGGCTTGTTTGTGACCCTGAAGGACACGGGTGCTGATGGCTTTGTGCCAGTCTCACGGCTTGGGCTTGGGCATTTTGCACTGGATGCCACCAGTCACAGCCTGATCAGCGCCGGTACCGGTGAGAAATTCCAGCTGGGCGACAGCGTGACCGTGCAGCTGATGGAAGCAACACCTGTCAAAGGTGGCCTGCGCTTTGATATCATGTCCGGCGGCAAAGGCGCTGATCCGGCCCGCAAGCCGGGCAAGAAAGTGCGGGGCTTCCGCCCGAAGATCAAAGGACGCAGACGTTGACAATGCATTTCGAACTGGCTGTGCCAGCCCCACGCAACACCAAACTCGCCCTTTGGCGCGGTTTCCAGAAGCGCTGCCCGGCCTGCGGCGAGGGCCGCCTTTTCACCCATTACATCAAGGCCATCGACCAATGCCCGGCCTGCCATGAAGACCTGTCGCACCAGAAGGCCGATGACGCACCGCCCTATTTTACCATCATGGCGGTTGGGCACATCGTTGTTCCGGCCTTGCTGGCGACCGAAATGATCTGGCATCCGCCGGTTTGGCTGCATGCCGTCCTGTGGCTGCCGCTCACGTGCCTCCTCACCTTCGATCTCCTGCCCCGTTTCAAGGGCATGACCATCGGCCTGCAATGGGCGCTGAGGATGCATGGCTTTGGTGGCGAGACGCCTGCGCCGGAAAAAGCCTTATAGCTTGACTTTGGAGCCTGTTTCGGGTCTATCCCCAGCCAAACAGCGATACATTCCGTTCGGAGATTACCATGGCAAAGGGCAACGTTATCAAGATCAAGCTGGCATCGACAGCTGACACCGGTTACTTCTACGTGACCAAGAAGAACTCGCGCACCAAGACCGAGAAGTTCTCGATGAAGAAGTATGATCCCGTGGCCCGCAAGCACGTGGAATTCAAGGAAACCAAGATCAAGTAAGATCGCCGCTCAGCGATATTCAGAAAGCGCCGGATTTCCGGCGCTTTTGTTTTGTGGGGAATCAGTTAAGCGCAAGGCACCTGAGAAAAAAGGTGCCGGTCCGGATGATTGCAAACGAGGAGGCCACTCAGTTCGCGTCCGGACCGGCGGACCCGTGAATTCAGGAGATGCGGCGGGCCTGAATCCCTGGGTCTTTTCGTGGGCAAATCGCGCAAAAGCTGGAGACCTCTGCGACAAGGATTTGCCCTTGTGACATGGGCGCGTGGTGAACGCCCGAATGGGTGCTGGAAGGACGGCTGCCTCAGTGTCGGAAGGATCGCCGCCCTTCCTGGAGTTTCGCAAACCCGGATATGAATTTGGTGCCGCCGGGCCTGCTCGAAATCTGGCTCAACTTATAACTTTTTTTGAGTGAAGCTGCCACAGTAAGTCATGGTTAAGACTGGGTTTTCAGCCAACAGCATGAATTGTTAGGGTTACGCAGTTGGGTTAATGGCGCAGGCTTCGCGCGCCGGACCCATGGTGTTGTGCAGGCGCGCTAGTCGCTGGCCTTCCGGACGTATTCCTCGGCCGCCGAGATGCCGTTCAAGGCCTTCAATGTCAGCGCAGTGGGTTCAGGCTTCCACTTGCCCACCAACTCTTGTGCTTTGGCGATTTCCGCTTCGGACATCTGGGCCAGCATGTGGTCCATCACCGCCTTGTTGCGATCATTCAGTTCTTCCTGTCGCATCATCAATGACAGTTGGTAATAACCCAGTGCAAAAGCCAAATCGCGAGGCACGCCTTTGCCGTCGTAATAGGACTGCGAAAGGCCATAAAGCGCACTGTCGTCGCCTTGTGCGGCCGCCTGTTGCAGCCATTTGACGGCCTCGTCAAAGTTTCCGTGTTGCGCGTAGTGGAGTGCAACATCGAACTGGGCGAGCGAATAGCCCGCTTTCGCGGCAACCAGTTTGTGTTTCAGGGCTTCTTCCTCATTCCTGGCGACGACGGTTCCACCTTGCCCGGCATAATAGCACCCCAGCTTGTAAGCCCCGAGCGGGTCATGCGCGGCAGATTTCTGGAACCACTCAAAGGCCTGCCGGATATCCTGCGGTGTGCCGATGCCATTGTTGTACATCATGCCAACATGATACTGCGCCTCCGCATCCCCCTTGTTGGCCAGGACCATCATGGCGTTGAACGTATCAGTGTCATTGGCGCGGGCTGTCACCGCAATCAGCATCAGCGCTGAGAGAACCAGTGTGACGAACTTCATGTCAGATCTCCGAATGATCGGTGACCCCCGACACTAGTTTATAGCAACCGTGGTGGCGCGTCACCTGAAGACCTCACAACCCCGCTCACGTCGTTTTCGTGATCGGCTCAAAACTATTGCTGAACGGAGGTGTGTCCGGCTTGC
>CALMEZ010000119.1 GCA_937864985.1 uncultured Alphaproteobacteria bacterium | reverse complement strand
TGGAGTCGGATGAGGCGGGCCTTTGCCTCATCAACGATCCGGCCCGGCGCTCGCTCTACATGTTCAATCACATCGAATATGACACCACCTCGCTGGGTGACGAGTATTTCCGCGACGTGACGGCGGGAAAGCCGATCGAGCTTCCGGCAAACTACTTCCCCGGCAACGATCCCGCGCGGCCGCCGCAAAACCGCTGGCGCAGCCACGCGCATCTTCTCTTCGGCAACTGGATCAACGAAGTTTACCAATCCACGCCATTTGACCTGATGGACATCGGGAAAAACACAATGCCCTAGGGCTACTTGTGTTTGCCCCGCTTCGCTCCCATTTAGGGGGTGAAACGGGGCTGGACAGGCATTGAAATTTACCGATTTTATTGATGGAGGCAGGATTGCTGCCGGCGGCCTGAAGGATTTCGCCGGAGGTCTGCTGCACCCAACTTTGCGACTTGGCGTCACCGGCCTGTCCCGTTCAGGCAAGACTGTGTTCATCACAGCCCTGGTCAATGCGCTGCTCAAAGGCGCACGCCTTCCCATGTTTGAAGCTCATGCCCGCGGCCGCATCACGCGCTGCTATCTCGAACCACAGCCTGACGATGACCTGCCACGTTTTGCCTACGAGGAAAACCTGGCGCTGCTCACCGCCAAGGATAGGCAATGGCCGGAAGGCACCCGCCGCATCAGCCAGTTGCGATTGACTATTGAATATGAGCCGCAGGGCATGTTCGCCAGCGCACTGCACGGCGGCAAGTTACACTTGGACATCATCGACTATCCGGGCGAATGGTTGCTCGACTTACCGCTCATGCACCAGAGCTGGGCCCAATGGTCAGAAGCCACCCTGGCAGCAGCCCGCAAGGAGCCGCGCCTCACCCATGCCACCGAGTGGCTTTCGCATCTGTCGCGCCTTAAGGCCACAGCACCTGCCGATGAACTGTCGGCCGTCGAGGCGTCGCGTCTTTTTACGGCCTATCTCTCCCGCTGTCGCCAGGCCGATGTTTCGCTCTCAACCTTGCCGCCCGGTCGCTTCCTGATGCCGGGCGACATGGCGGGTTCACCGCTTCTGTCTTTCGCGCCGCTCGATGTGCGGGCCGGAGATGCAATCGAACCCGGAACGATGGCGGCTCTCATGAACCGCCGCTACGATTCATACGTTGCCAAGGTGGTGAAGCCGTTTTTCTTCGGCCACTTTGCAAGACTCGACCGCCAGATTGTGCTGGTGGATGCCTTATCGGCGCTGAATGCCGGCCCTGCCGCCGTCAATGATCTGCGACAGGCGCTGGCTGATGTGATGGATTGCTTCCGCCTCGGCGCCAATTCTATCGTCTCACAGCTGTTTGGCAGGCGTGTCGAACGTGTGCTCTTTGCTGCCACCAAGGCAGACCTGCTTAACCACAGCGGCCATGACAAGCTTGAGAACATTCTCCGCGTCCTGATCAATGAAGCCGCCGCCCGCGCCGATGCCACGGGCACCATCCATGATGTGGCAGCCCTCGCTGCGATCCGCGCCACACGCGAAGCCCGCGTGAAATCCAAAGGAGAGGAGCTGGACTGTATTGCGGGCACGCCAGAAAATGGCGAAATGATTGGCGATGTGCAATTCGACGGAACGCAGGAAGCGGCTATCTTCCCCGGTGACCTTCCTGATGACCCAAGGGCGGCGCTCGATGGCAGGCTTGAAGGCAAGATCCGCTTCACGCGCTTCCGCCCGCCACTGCTGGCGGGCGAGACATTCCCGCACATTCGCCTCGACCGCGCCGTCGAATTCCTCATCGGAGATCGCCTGCAATGACCAAAGATCCGCGCTCGCCGCAGGCCTTCGTGCTTGATGACGATGATCACATCGCAAAGAAAGAGAGTGGCACAAGGCACAAGCCGAAGGCCGATATCACCTTCGCTGAGGAACTGCCCAACACCGAACTTGTCTTGGTGCCGGAAACAGGTCCGCGCCATGCGTCACAGCGCTTCCATTGGGGCAGCCTGCTCGCTGGCTCACTGGCAGTCCTTTTTGCACTGTGGGCCATACTCTCCATCGTTCAACTGGTGCAAAGTTTCTTCGCGCAGAGTCCCTATCTTGGCTGGCTGGCCTTTGCGGTTGCTGCGGTTGCCGCACTTTCCGCCATCGCCATCATGCTGCGTGAAATCATTGGCCTGTTCCGCCTGGAAAAAATTGAAGCGCTTCAGGAGACGGCAACCCGCGCCATCAACTTGGACGAAAACCGCTTTGCAAGGCAGACAGTGGACGGCCTTCAATCACTCTATGCCGGACGGGGCGATCTGGCCTTGGGCCTGAAGCAGTTGGCCGGCCACGCCAATGACATCATCGATCCGCGGGACCGCGTGCATCTCGCTGAAAGGTTGCTGTTGGCACCGCTTGATGCCGAGGCCCACAAGATCATCGCACGCCGCGCCCGTCGCGTGACGTTGCTCACAACCGTCACACCTGCCGCCGCCCTCGACATGCTATTCGTCGGCGCCCAGAACATTGCCATGCTGCGTGACATCGCAACACTCTATGGCGGCAAGCCATCTGCCTTTGCCACGCTGAAATTGATGCGCATGGTTGTCACCCATCTTGCGGTGGCCGGCGGCCTTGCCCTCTCTGATAATTTCATTCACCTCTTCCTCGGCAAGGGCCTCCTCGGCAAGATTTCGGCTCGCTTCGGCGAAGGCGCTGTCAATGGCATCCTGACAGGGCGCATCGGCCTTGCTGCCGTCGAAGTCTGCCGGCCCGTGCCCAAACCCGCCAGCGCCCGCGAAAGCCTGCCGAACCTCATCCGCGAAATCATATCCCTGCCTGATGCAAAGCTGGAAGACGGGGACCAACCTGGATTAACCAAGCGTTAACCACTGCACCATGGTCTCGCTGAACGTGAACCACTGCTTGGCAGCAAACGTGCAAGGTCAGCTTCAGTAACAGGTGCCAATCCATGACGCTGATCAATTTTCATGCAGATGCCAGAGCGGCTGCCAGAGCGGCCGGGACCTCATCCCGCCATTTGGAAGCGGTGAGCAGCATTCCCGCCTCTGCCCATCTGACTTTAATCACCAATCTGTCCAACCTGCGCGCCATGCAGCAGGACTGGCACAATTTGGAACAGAACTGCGCCAAGTCCCCGAGCGTTTTCCAGTCATTTGACTGGGTCATGGCCTGGAGCGAGGTTTACGCCGCTGGTGACGCAGGGCCGGAACTGCATGTCATCGCCGGTTACGATCAAGGCAGGCTGGTCTTTGTCTGGCCGCTGATGAAGACGCGCCGCTTCGGCGTTAACACTTTGGCCTGGCTGACCGATCCCTTCGGCCAATATGGCGACATCCTGTGCCAGAAAGACCAGTGCCCAAAGCACTGGATGGCCAACACCATTGATTTTATCCACCGCTTGAAGGGCATCGACCTGATGCACCTGCGCCACGTGCGTGATGATGCCAACATCGGCGCCCGCGCCAAGGAACTGTTGCGCGATGCCAGAACGCCGGAACGCGCACCCTGGCTCGACCTCACGCAATTTGCCAACGAAGAGGCATATGACGCGCGCTACACTGGCTCGCAGCGCAAGCGCCGCAAGAAAATCCGGAAAGCCATCGAAAATCTCGGTGAAGTGCATTTCACGGTCCTGCCGAGCGGCATACTCGCCGATAAGGCCATGGACTTCGCCATCGCCGAGAAGAACAAATGGCTGTCAGATCGTGGCCGGCTGAACCGCATTCTTGGCTGCCCTGGTCACGGCAAATTCCTCAAGGCCCTGTCGCGCCGCTTCGGCGGATCTGTCGAAGTGATCGTCAGTGAACTGACGGCTGGCGGAAAGCCCGTCTCCTGGGAAATCGGTTTCCGCAGTGGTGGCACGCATTTCGGCTACATCACGTCACACGTCAATGAGCTGACAGACCTTTCACCCGGCCGCCTTCACATGGATCTCTCTCAGCGCGCCAGCCTGAAGGCCGGCATGCAACGCTTTGACCTGATGGTGCCCTATGATGCCCACAAGGAATCCTGGGCATCCGCCTCCGAACACACAAAGGACTATTTTCTGCCGTTCTCAGCCGCAGGTTGGCTCGTGGGCCACGGCTATCTCCAAACAGTAAGGCCCCTTGTCCGCAAGCTCTACTACACAGTGCTCCCGGCTCTCTTCCAGATCTTGAAACTGAGTAAAGCGGGAAAGAAACAATCAACGTCTGAGGAGTGAGCGCACTTTCAGCACTGCAGCGTCATACTGCGCTGCAAGCTGCATTTGCGCAAACGGCGCGCGCCTCGTTGCCAGATCGCCGGTCAGGCCGCTTTCGATCAGGCCCTTCATCAGCCCGGCCGTATCGCGCGGAGGTGACAACAGACCGCGCCGTGCCAGCCAGGCGGCAATGCCGCTGTCGGCGCTCCAATGGGGCATCCATGGCGACTGCGGCAACTGGTAGATGTAGACTGGCCTTCCGGTGTCCACCATCTCCGCCACCATCGACACACTGTCGGATGTGACGCAGAAGACATCTGCACCAGCCAGCGCCGCACCATAAGCGCTGCTCGTTTCGGCGACTGGTTGCCATTTCGGCTGCAACACCTGTGACGCAACCATCGACAGTCCACCTTGCGGGCTGCGCGGTGAATCGAGAAGGATGACGCCAGCCTTGAGGGAATGGGCCAGGCGCTCAACAGCTGCTCCAAATCCGGAAAGCTCGGCAGGCCCGAGTCGAAGCGGAAATTTCTGCCCGCCAATGACGGCAGCTATGCGCGGGCTTGGCAAATGCAGCCACTGATCTTGAATTGCAATGGATGCAGCCCTGCGTGCAGGCACGAATGGCAGTGGCAACTGCAACACGTTTGGCCCCGGCGGCAGGCCATATTGTGGCGTCGTCACCACGAGGTCAAACAGCGTCAGCGGCAGGCGCGGCCGCCCAAGTTGAACAATTTTCGTGACGCCACCCGATTGCTGCTTGATCCAGACAGCCGCAGGTGCAGTCCGCCTGCCCGTGGCGATGACAAGGTCCGGCCAAGGCGGCTGCAGCAGCGCCCCGGCCTCCATCGTCAGTGTACGGATGGAAACGCCAGTTGTGATATTTGGCAAGGCGCCGGCCCCGGTGAAGCTCATCTGCTTTTCAAAGATCGTGCCGCCCACGCGCTGGGCAAGCGCCAGTGCCTGCGCATTGTCCCCGGCCCGGAAACTCTTGAGCACCCAGATGGTTGGCTGTGTGACGGTCATCAGTTTGGCATGCGGCCATATTGCTTCATCAGGGCCAGCAGCTTGTCCTGCGGCAGGGCGATGGAGCGGTTGCCGTCGCGCCCAACCATCGTGTCATTGGCGATCATGGAATCAATGATGGCCTCCTCCGTGGCTTCGACCGTTGCGCGGAACAAGGGGTTACGTTCTATCTCGTCGTAGAGCAGTGTTGCTCGGGCCTCTGCGCGTTTCTTCATTTCGCTCACTCCGCCTTCGGCTTTGACCCAGCGCAGCACTTCACGCACCGTGTAAATGCTGGCCACAGGGGGCGTGTTGTACAGTGAACTATTTTCGACATGCGTGCGGTAATCGAGCATGGTGGGTATGCGTCGTTCCACTTTGCCGAGAGCATCTTCCCTCACAATCACAAATGATACGCCGGCTGGTCCCATGTTTTTCTGACACCCGCCGTATAGGAGGGCGTATTTTCTGACATCGACGGGGCGACTTAGAATGTCGGATGACATATCGGCCACCAGTGGAATGGGGCTGTCTATATCACTGCGGAGTTGGCTGCCAAAAATGGTGTTATTTGTGGTGATGTGAAAATAATCGGCATCGGTCGGTATGGTGTAATCC
>CALMEZ010000118.1 GCA_937864985.1 uncultured Alphaproteobacteria bacterium | reverse complement strand
CACAATCCGATGGTTTTCAGAATCACCGTCTTGGAAAATGGCTCCGGTTCGCTACTCGTGAAGCGCGCGAGTGGCAAAGGCGGATTCGAACCAGGTGTATTGGATTTGAAGAAAGAGGTAGCGCTGACACGCGCGCAAGTCGAAGACCTGAAATCCCGATTGGACAAGATGTCTTACTGGCAAAAGCCAACAGAGATGAGGGTCGATGGACTTGACGGCGCAAAATGGATCATCGAGGCCAGTGTGGGCGGAAAATACAAGGTGGTTGATCGTTGGAGTGAAAGTGACCCTGACATTCAGGCTTGGGGGTTGCAACTGATCTCCTTGAGCGAGGTGGACGTTGGGGACATTTATTGAAGCGTTGTCCCAGAAGACATCAAACCCATATGCATTTCCGTTCCTCCATCGGCCGGCTTGACCCGCCGATCCAGCACAGCTGCCCCTGCGCAATGACATTTGTGTCCACGGAACCTGTGAGCCAAAGTTGCAAGAATCACGAAAGTAACTGGAGCAATCCCCATGAACCTCCACCTCGCCAATGCTCACATCCTGATCACCGGCGCTACGCGTGGCATTGGCCGGGCCATTGCCTTCACGGCGGCGGAAGAAGGCGCAAATATTTCCTTCTGTGCCCGGAATGCCAAGGCCGTCCACGCCATGCAGGGCGAGCTTGCCACCACCAAGGGTGTGAAAGCCTTTGGCCGTGCCCTCGATGTTGCCAATGAACCGGCGCTGACCCAATTCATCAACGATGCCGCCCAGCATTTCGGCCAGTTGGATGGCGTTGTCGCCAATGCCTCGGCCCTCGTTGATGGCTCCTCGCGCAAGGCCTTCGAAGATGCCTTCAACACCGACCTGATGCACACCCGTTGTGCCGCCGAAACCGCAAGGCCCCATCTCGAAAAATCAAAGCGCGCGTCCTTCCTCGCCATCTCGTCGATCTCCGGCAGCGAGGCCTATGGCTACGAGGCCGTCGCCTACGGCACCATGAAGGCAGCACTTCTGTTTTATGTGAAGAACTTCGCCCGAGATGTGGCGGCAAAGGGCATCCGCGCCAACATCGTTTCACCCGGCACCACCTTGTTTGAGGGCGGCCACTGGGACAAGCGGCGGAAGGAACAGCCCGAGGTCTTCGCCGAAAACCTTGCCTACAATCCCATGGGCCGCATGGCCACGGCAGAAGAGATCGCAAATGTCGCCGTCTTCCTGCTCAGCCCGCGCGCCAGCTTTGTGTCAGGTGCCAATGTGGTGGTCGATGGAACCCTGACCACACGCATCCCCAATTGACGGTGGCTCACGCCGCCCGGATCTTCAGCCCGCTGATCACGCCACCGGCAAACAGCCCCGCCACCGTGTCGTAAAAATCGGCAAGACCATCGACCAGTGCTTCGCCATGCAGCGACACATGCCTGTCACGTGCCGCCGTGTAGGCCCGGGCGCGTGACTGGGTAAAAGCGGTCCAGTCCGCCGTCACGTCTTCCATGGCAACATCTGAAAACCCTGCCGCAAAAAGATCAGCACGATATTGCTCCGTAGGCGGAAGATATGGGCACTGCACCTTGTGCGCCAGAGCGGCGGCCTCGGAAGGCGAAGGGCTTCGCGCCTGCCCGTAATCCTCGACATACATGCGCCCGCCCGGCCTCAACGCCGCGCGGCACACCTGGAACAGCCGTGTTCGGTCAGGAATGTGCAGGAAGCACAGCATGGAAATGATCGCGTCATAGGAGCCGTCGATGCCATCGAGCACATTGCCACAGGCGTGCGAAACCTGCGCTGAAAGCCCACAGCGCCGCGTCAAGCCCTCGGCAATATCGCTCAAGTCCTCCTGCAGTTCCAGCGCCGTCACATGCACGCCTGCCCGCTCGGCCATGTAACGCGCCGGTCCGCCCAGCCCCGCGCCAACGTCAAGAACACGCATGCCCGGTTTCAGGCCCAAGGCACCAATCGCCTCATCAACCGCCGCCGTGCCATGATAATGGTACTGGTCAAAGGGCGTGAGATCAGAAACACGCAAGGGATCATCCGGGCCAAACCCCTTGGCCGCCAGTTCGCGGAGAATGCGCTCATTGCCGTCATAAAGTTTCATGTCCTTCATGAGCGCCATAACGCCATAATTCCACTGGACTGCAAAGGGGCTCTTTGTCAGTGGAACGGTACGCCAGGAGGGCGCGAAGCCACACCATCCACCACTGGCCAGCCGTTCCTGTGGTTTTGGCGGCAGGGCCCTCGATCCCAGAACATGCCAACAGGCAATACTTTTCCATCACAGCCTCGCACGATGTCTGTTCAGTCGCGACACAATTCAACGCAAAAAACGGGCTCGGAGAAGAGCGTCTTCAGATGAGCAATTCGATGCCGCAATTTTGCGCCATGGCCTTGATGGCCGGAATGTCGGGCGCGCCCTTTGCCTCCGGAAACGAGGTTGTGCCAGATGTAACCGGTTCGCCTGCACGGCTGAAGAAAGCATCATGGGCTGTGCCGGGCCAAGTGATGATCAGCATCCTGGCGTCTGTTGTGCCGCGATTGGTGAATAGATGCGGTTTGCCGTTCGGCACCTTCACGAGGCTTCCCGGCCCATGGGTTTCCACGCGACCATCAAGAACAAACTCATACTCACCCGACAGCACGCAAAAACATTCATCATCAACAGCGTGCCGGTTGGGAGGAGCCCCGGCCCCGGGCCGCGTCCGGCACTCGACGATCGACAGCTTGTTGCCGTTGGACGTGCTGGGACTGAGAAAGCGCAGAAGGTTGCCGAACATGTGGAATGTATCGGTCGCGGTGCGGTCCATTGAAGTCCTCCTCGATTCTGCTATATTAGACTTGGATATCATTATGAGACGTAAGTCTCAAGAACTATTTTGGAGTTTGAATGGATATTGATTCTGGTCGCAGCCAACAGAAGTACCGGACGCGGCGGGCGCTGCTCGCCGCTGCCAAGAGCCTTGCCGACCAGAAGCAGCCGGTCACGATTCAGGCAGCTGCTGATGCCGCTCAAATTTCAAGAGCCACCGCCTATCGCTATTTCACAAGCTCCGAATATCTCATGCGCGAAGCCTTGCTCGATGCTGAATGGTCAACGCCAGAGGCGGTGGTCGGCGGCGCCACCGACGTGCGGGAACGCGTTCGGCGGGTCCAGGCTTACCTCTATGATTTCACATTTCGCAACGAGACTGCGCACCGCCTGTTTGTTGCCAAGGCACTTGAAGCATCTGTCCAGAGCGCCGATTCCGCAAAGCCGGCGTTGCGGGGCGCCAGACGCCTGCCGATGTATGCGCTGGCCCTCGAACCCCTGAAGGGCACCTTATCAGACGCGGACATTGAGCATCTGGGCCTTCGTCTGTCTGCTGCATCAGGCGTGGAAGCCTTTATCGCATTGAAGGACGTCTGTGGCCTTGATGACAGGACTGCCAGGGCAATCTCCGAAAGCAATATTCTGGCAATTCTGGATTCAGCCATTCGTCCGTGATGGATGCGTTGAAGCCACCACGACAAGCCCGGACGTCTCCGGCCCTGTCGGATCGGGGTGTTTTCGGCTCCACCCCTGAGCCATTCACGATGTCAATCAGCCGGCAGGTTTCCCTGCTATCAACCCCAACATAGGATAGTTATCCATGATTGTCAAGGATTTTTATTCTATAATGGAAACAGAGAATTATGCCGCACCCCATTGACCTGCCCCCCTGAAAAAGTGTCAACCCGGCAGCATGGCTTCGGCAACAGGATCAGACCTTGCATAATCTCACGGCACAATCGCTGGCCTGTGAGCGCAACGGCCGCACGCTGTTTTCGGGTCTGAACATCGTCATCACACCAGGCCAATACGTGGAACTGCGCGGCCCCAATGGCGCCGGCAAGTCATCTCTGCTGCGCCTGCTGGCGGGTCTGCTCCCCGCCAGCGCGGGCACTATTGCCGCCGATGGCAAAACATCTGCCGATGAACCCCTCGCCACGCAGCTCCATTTCATCGCCCATGACAGCGCCATGAAAACCGCCATGACCGTGGCCGAGAACCTGCAATTCTGGTGCGATGTGCTGGGCGGCAGCGCCATCGCAAATGCGTTGCAGGCGTTCTCACTGGAATCGCTGCGCGATGACCCCGTGCAACTTCTCTCCGCCGGTCAGCGCCGCCGCCTTGCCTTGAGCCGCCTCTTTGTCGCCGAACGCCCCATCTGGCTGCTCGATGAACCAGCCACGGCGCTCGACCAGAAATCAACCTCAACACTCCATGCCCACATGAAAGCGCATACGGAACACGGCGGCATGATCATCGCCGCCGTTCATGGTGAAACCGGCCTGACACCCGACCAGACCATCGATCTGGGGCAATACACATGAAGGCCTTCACTGCCATCTTCCTGCGTGACTTGAAGTTGGGCCTGCGCCAGGGCGGTGGCGCCATGTCGGCGCTCTCCTTCATGCTGGCGGTGCTGGTGCTGGTGCCGCTGGCGCTGGGGCCAGACCAGAACCTGTTGCGCCGCCTCGCCCCCGGCTTCATGTGGATGACGCTGCTGCTCGCCGTGCTGCTCACCAGTGAGCGCATTTTCCAGCAGGATTTTGAAGACGGCACATTGGATGGCCTCGCCGGTTCCGGCCTGCCGCTGGAACTCGTGGTCTTTGCCAAGGCGCTGGCCCATTGGTTGTCCGTCAGCCTTCCGCTCGCCATGATCGCCCCCTTCCTCGGTCTCCTCCTCAACATTGAAGCGGCCGCCATTCCGTTGCTGCTGGCAGCCATGGCGCTGGGCTCACTGGCGCTCTCCATGCTCACCTCGATTGCCGGCGCCATCACCGCAGGCTTGAAGCGCGGCGCCTTGCTGGCCGCCCTGCTTGTCCTGCCGCTGGATGTGCCGGTGCTGATTTTCGGTCTCTCCGTCAGCACTTTGTCAGCGGGCCCTGCTACGAGTGGCCAGCCCCTGCTTGTGCTGCTGGCCATTGCGTTGATCAGTCTGGCGGTGCAGCCCCTCGCGGCGGCTGCGGCCTTGCGGGCCTATCTAAGGTGATGTCAAAAAGCTAAAAGCTTGCCCATGCAGATTCTTGCCAACCCCAACCTCTTTCTGCGCATTGCGAACAAGGTTCTGCCTTTCGCTTGGGCGCTCACCATTATTCTTCTGGCCATTGGCCTCTATGGTGCGCTGGTGACCAGTCCTGCCGACTACCAGCAGGGCGAAACCGTGCGCATCATGTATATTCACGTGCCAGCTGCCTGGCTTGGCCTGTTTGGCTATGTGCTCATGGCCGGGCTCAGTGCCATCGCCATCATTTTCCGTCACCCGCTGGCCGATGTCTCGGCCAAGGCTGCCGCCCCCATCGGCGCCATCTTCTGTTTCCTGGCGCTGGCTACCGGCTCCCTCTGGGGCAAGCCCATGTGGGGCACCTGGTGGGTCTGGGACGCGCGCCTGACCTCGGTGCTGATCCTGT
>CALMEZ010000117.1 GCA_937864985.1 uncultured Alphaproteobacteria bacterium | reverse complement strand
TAAGCCTGCCGCCAGCGTTCGTTCTGAGCCAGGATCAAACTCTCAAGTTTGAAACTGGTTGTCAGTGATGTTTCCATCACTTAACTGGTCTATTAGCTTAAAAAATTGACGAGGAAATGTAGTCTATATCTTGCGATATAGTCTGTCTATTTCCTTGTATTTGATAAACGCATAGACGTTTGTTTCTTCGTTTCCATTCACATGGAAACCGCAAGGACACACGCCGTCTGCGTTTCTCTTTCTTTCTCTTACAATGTCAATCAGCAGGGAACCCGGAGGCTCCGATGGCTCTTTCGAACCATTTACGCGACAGACAAACCCTAACCCGGTTCCCCCTTTCAGGGTCGCCGGCTGGTTTAGCCGATCGCGGTTTTGAATTCGCACAGAGGCGTCGGCGCGTTCGGCACCGGCGTCCCTCAGTGGCGCGGGTTATAGATTCACATTCATCAAAGTGTCAAGCGATCTGCAAAATAATTTTCACTTTTCTTGCAACATCATGAAATAACATGGCAATTTTCATCCGTTCACGGTTGAAACCATGCCTTTACCACGCCCATCCGCCCTGGATTCCTGTTTTTCTGCGCGCCTGCACCATACACAACTCCGAATTTCTTGCTGCAATACAATTCGGATTCGAATTCAAGTGCTTAAGCGCGCTTCCGTCGCCCTGAAAACCATCGGTTATGGTTAATGGATTATCAAACAAATGCAGCCACATTGAGCCCTTGGGCATGGTCAATGGTGCAGTCGCGTCCATTGGGCACACGCTCAAAACCCGTCTTTTCGGCCAAAACGGTTGACAGGCGCGGGAGTGCGGGGGCAAAGTCAGGATTGCAGGATAAGTGCGGGCAAATGACTTATCAGGCAAGGGTGTAGTGCTTTGATGCGGTCGAAGCTCTGTGATTGTGAACGTGTGAGCAATGGGGGTGCGGAAAGTTGAACGCTGAGAGGGGCAAATTCCAGGCACCAGCGCGAACTCCCCGGACAGGCATTGCGCCTGTTGCCCGTGATATACGTCCCATTGAACTCGACGCAGGCTTTCTCGATCAACCTCCCCATCACCGCTGGCTTCTGACCACTTGCATCGTCGGCACGGCGGCAACCCTGCTGCTGGGTGGCGTCACCTTGGGTTTGTTCGGGCGCAATGCAGCGCCGCGCGAAGCCAATGCCGCCGTGAACCCCACCGAAATTTCAGGCACAGGCATCCGCGATGGGATGTCACCCAACCTTGCAACGGCATCTCTCGACAAGAAGGACGTCTTGCCGGAACGCAAGATGGATGAGGGCTGGGCCTATCCTGAAATCAAGCAGAGCGAGTTGCCCTATAACGACAGCAACACCGCCGTTCTTGATGCCGAAATTGGCCAGGTTGAAAGCGAAAAGAACAACATCACCGAACTTTCGAAGTCGCCGCCGCCAGAGCCTGTCGACGAAAGCTTCGTGCTCTCCAAGGGCCAGAGCCTGATCGAAGAATTGACCGGCCGCGGTGTTTCGCAAGCCGCTGCCGAAGAACTGGTCAAGTCCATCGAACCCGTCCTCGCCACCAAGACCATCAGAGCCGGCACAAAATTCGATGTCACCTTCGACCGCCAGATGGATTTTTATGGCCGCGAAGTGATCTTCCCGGTGGAACTGTCATTCCACCCCAATCCCAAGCAATTGGTCTTCGTATCTGCTGATGAAGATGGAAACTTCCAGGCCACCATCGAGGGCAAGGCCGACGTGCCGAAGCCAGCGGAAGTGGCGACCGACTTCCACACCCGCTCTCGCATCGGCGCCAGCCTCTATGCCACCGCCAAGGACACCCATATCCCGGACTACATCGTCTCGGAATTTGCCCGCATCTTCTCATACGATGTTGATTTCCAGAACCAGGTCAAGCCCACCGACGATTTCGACCTGTTCTTCGGCAAGCCGCTGGGCGGCTCATCCAGCAAGCGCAAAGTTTTGCACTATGCCCGCCTCAATTTCGGCGGCCAGACCAAGGCCTATTTCCGCTTCACCACGGCAGATGGCCAGACCGACTATTTCGACGAAAATGGCCGCAGCGCGTCTCGCGCCCTGCTCAAGACGCCGGTTTCTGGTGTGAAGATCACATCCGGCTTCGGCATGCGCCGCCACCCGCTCCTTGGCTATTCCAAGATGCACGAAGGCGTGGACTTTGGCGCGCCCACCGGAACGCCGATCCGCGCTGCCGGCAGTGGCACCATTGATATCGCTGGCCGCCACGGCGGCTATGGCAACACCATCGTTATTGAGCATAACAGCCGCTTCAAGACACTCTATGCCCACATGTCGCGCTTTGCCGCCGGCATCACAGCCGGCAAGCACGTCAACCAGGGCCAGATCATCGGCTATGTCGGCACCACGGGCCGCTCCACCGGCCCGCACCTCCATTTCGAAGTCCGCGTGGCAGACCGGCCCGTGAATCCGATGAATGTGCGCGCCACTGGCGGCCGCCAGCTTGCCGGCAAGGACATGGTAAACTTCCGCGCCAACCAGCAGAAGATCCTGGCCATGATGAAGGCAGCCCCGTCCTCCACACAGCTGGCCCAGGCCGGTCAGTAGGTTCTGCTCTAGAGACCGATTTCCAGCCGCAATTTTTTCGGCAGGTTCTGCGCGGCCAGCCTGTGGCTCTCGCGCAGGTAATCCTTCAGCGCCGCGTCATCCATGGCCCGGTCATCCGTGCGCTGGATCCATGGCATGCCCCGTGAAGCCAGATAAGGCGCAGGCCGCAATCCCGCTTGCTCCTTCAAGATATCAAAGCTCATCTTCGAGCATTTGAAGGTGATGTGAACGCCCGCCGCACCTTCGTCCCAGGCGATGGCAAACACCTTGCCCTTGTCACCACCGACCTTCCACACATGCGCCCCGCCCCATTGCACCACATGGGCCACGGCGGGCAGTTTTTCACAGAAGCGGTTATAAGCGGCGACGGTCAACATCGCGCCACCATGGCTGATTTGCTTTCACTTTGCCATCAGCCACATCCTCGGCTAGAAGCCCGGCGCTATGTCTGCCATTTCCCTTGATAAATTGGACCGCCTGATCGAACGCTTCGCCACCGTTGAACACGGCATGTCGTCTGGCGCTACAGGCGAGGCCTTCGTCAAGCTGTCGAAGGAATATGCCGAGCTGGAGCCTGCGGCCAAGGCGGCCAAATCACTGCGCGATGCCTATGCCGAGCGAGATGGCCTTGCCGAAATGATTGCCGCC
Source organism: uncultured Alphaproteobacteria bacterium (assembly GCA_937864985.1). Taxonomy (GTDB): domain Bacteria; phylum Pseudomonadota; class Alphaproteobacteria; order Rhizobiales; family Aestuariivirgaceae; genus Aestuariivirga. Next base: position 5,161 of record CALMEZ010000117.1, on the reverse strand, counting down.
GGCGGCGAACTGGCCAGCATGGCGGAAGCGGAGAAGCCTGTCCTCGCCGCGCGCATCGAAGACCTGGAAAAACACTTGCGCATCATGCTGCTGCCCAAGGACGCAGCCGACGAACGCAACGTCATCCTCGAAGTGCGCGCCGGCACCGGCGGCGACGAAGCCGCGATCTTTGCAGGTGACCTGTTTCGCATGTATCAGCGCTATGCCGCCTCCAAGGGCTGGCGCGTCGAAATCATTTCCGCAAGCGACGGCGAACACGGCGGTTACAAGGAAATCATCGCCAACATCTATGGCGCCGGTGCCTTCGCCCACATGAAATTTGAATCGGGCGTGCATCGCGTGCAGCGCGTACCCGACACGGAAACCCAGGGACGCATTCATACATCAGCCGCCACCGTGGCCGTGTTGCCGGAAGCCGAGGAAGTCGACATCAAGATCGAGGAAAAGGACCTGCGCATCGACGTCTACCGCTCCTCCGGTCCCGGCGGCCAGTCCGTAAATACCACAGACAGTGCAGTGCGCATCACCCACATCCCGACTGGCATTGCCGTGGCCCAGCAGACGGAAAAATCGCAGCTGAAAAACAAGAATGCGGCAATGAAACTGCTGCGCGCCAGGCTTTATGAAATGGAACGCTCGCGCATCGACAATGAGCGCTCGGCCACGCGCAAGGGTCAGGTCGGGTCCGGCGACCGCTCGGAGCGCATCCGCACCTATAATTTCCCGCAAGGCCGCTTGACCGACCATCGCATCAACCTGACCCTCTACAAGCTGCCGGAAATCGTCGAAGGCCCCGCACTTGAAGAAGTGGTGCAGGCGCTCATAACCGATCATCAGGCCACGTTGATGGCCGAGCAAGATGCCGAAAGCTGAAAAGCTGTTGGCTGATGCAAAGGCTGCGCTGATTGCAGCTGATGTGCCGACACCCGCACTTGACGCTCGTCTCCTGCTGCAACACGCCGGAAACCTTAGCCATGCCCAACTGATTGCCTCTCCGGATCATCAGCTCACGGATGATCAGCTTAACACATTCAGGGCGCTGCTGACCCGACGCCTTGCCGGCGAACCAGTTTCCCGCATTCTCGGCGAACGCGAATTCTACGGCCGCACGTTCAAGACCAGCCCAGCCGTGCTCGATCCACGGCCCGATACCGAGGCACTGGTTGAACTCTGCCTTGCACACCTGCCGCAGGATCAACATCTCTCAATACTGGATCTCGGGACAGGTAGCGGCATCCTCGCCCTCACGCTGCTGTCGGAGAGGTCAAACACCACAGCATGGGCTGTAGATGTGTCGAAGGAGGCGCTTGCCGTGGCGTCTGCCAACGCAGAAGCACTCGGCCTCAAGAAACGGATTCATTTCTATCACGGCAGCTGGTTTGAAAACGTCTCAGGCGCGTTTGACCTTATCGTCTCCAACCCGCCCTACATTGCGTCAGCCGCAATTCCCCGACTCGAAATCGAAGTGCGCGACCATGATCCCCACCTCGCTCTCGATGGCGGCACTGACGGACTGGCTTGCTACCGCGCGATTGCGGCCGACGCAGCCCGCTATCTCACAACACACGGCATGGTTGCCGTCGAAATTGGTGCCAGCCAAAAATCAAGCGTCGAATCCATCTTTCAGCACAGCGGTTTCACCTTGGCCGCGCACCGCGATGATCTCGGCGGCCATTGCCGCGCAGTGATGTTCAAGCGCTAAGGCATGGGAAAGCCTGCTGCAAAAAAACCTTTGGAATTGGCAGGCCAATGGGCTATCTAGATCTCGTTCCCCTGTTTTTTGCGAAATGCAGTGTCGGTCCGGGGCTATCCCGAACGCCGCTGTTGCGCAGAGGCAAAATTGCTTATGCCGGTGTTGAAGGCCGGTTGCGCAGGGTCAACACCAACCAGGATTACGTGTTCTGATCAAGCTCCAAAGGCTTTTGTTCATGTCCACCCCAAGTGGATGCGTTTGCCGCAAGGCAACGGACAGCGTTTCCGTATTTTGACGACGGCTAAAATGGCATTCATGAGACCCGGTCAGCACAACAACAAGAATCGCAATCGCAACAGGAACCGCCGCCATGGTGGCATGGGCGGCAACGCGGGCGGCGGCGGCAACAATGCCAACCGCGTCTATGATTCGAACGGGCCAGATGTGAAACTGCGCGGCACGGCGCAGACCATTGCCGAAAAATACATGCAGCTCGGCCGCGACGCACAAAGCTCGGGCGACAGTGTCATGGCTGAAAGCTATTTCCAGTTCGGCGATCACTACTACCGCCTCTGGCTGGCTGCCCAGCCGGCGGGCCAGCCCATCCAGTTCTCGCGCCGCATGGCTGAGGAGGAAATGGAAGAAGAAGCAGGCGAAGCCGCACCGGAAGGCGAAGAGGAAGCAGCCGCTGGCGAAGCCGCCTCCGAAGGTCAGGACCAGCAGGTTATCGCCGATGAGGGCGCGGAACCGATGGCCGCCGACGGCCAATCCCAGGACGGGCAGCAGCCCTACCAAAATCCGAATCAGCGGCAGAACCGCCAGCGTGATTTCAACAATCGCGACGGCAACCGCGAAGGCGGCCGCAATTTCCGCCAGCGCTGGCCGCGGCGCAATGACCGTTACCAGCAGGATGGCAACAGCCAGCAGGCTGATGGCGCAAGCGCGGAAGGCCAGGACCGTCCGGAGCGTTTTGAGCGTCAGGAGCGGCCCGAGCGCCCCGAGCGCAATGACCGCCAGCCCGCCAATGACGTGCAGGCCGATGCCGGCGACAACTGGGAAGCACCATCTTTCCTGAAGCGCCCTGCCCCGGCACCTGTTGAGGACACTGCCGCCGCCACCGAAGCACCAGCTCCGCGCCCCCGCCGTGGCCGCCCGCCGGTTGCAGCTGCCCCGGACGACGCGCCGCAAGGCGAATAATCGGCGAATATCCCTTTCGTCACACCCTCTTGCAGGCACGCTCGCCGCTTCCCACATGACACGCAGGATGGAGATCTGTTGCCTTCGGGGACGGACCTCCAGGCCAGAAGGAGCATGTCATGAATTTCGAAAAATACACTGAGCGGTCGCAGGGCTTCATTCAGTCAGCCCAGTCATTAGCTCTGCGCGAAGGGCACCAGCGCTTCTCCCCTGAACACCTGTTGAAAGTCCTCCTCGATGATGAGGAAGGCTTGGCGGCTGGCCTGATCAAGGCCGCAGGCGGCGATTCCCGCCTCGCCCTGCAACAGACGGAAGCCGCCCTCGCCAAGATGCCGAAGGTTTCAGGTGGTGGCGCAGGCCAGGTTTACCTCGCTCCGGAAATGGCCCGCGTCTTCGACACGGCCCAGAAACTTGCCGAAAAGGCAGGCGACAGTTTCGTCTCTGCCGAGCGCCTCCTGCAGGCGTTGGCCGTAGAAAAGAGCCCGGCGGCGGATGCCTTGAAAGCCGCCAACGTCACAGCTCAAGGCCTCAATACCGCCATCAACGCCATCCGCAAGGGCCGCACTGCCGATACAGCGTCTGCCGAACAGGGATATGACGCCCTCAAGAAATATGCGCGAGACCTTACGGAAGCGGCCCAATCCGGCAAACTTGATCCGGTGATCGGCCGTGATGAGGAAATCCGTCGCGCCATCCAGGTCCTGTCCCGTCGCACCAAGAACAACCCTGTATTGATCGGTGAACCCGGCGTCGGCAAAACCGCCATTGCCGAAGGATTGGCCTTGCGCATCGTCAAGGGTGACGTGCCGGAAAGCCTTAAGGACAAGAAACTGCTCGCCCTCGACATGGGTGCGCTGATCGCCGGCGCAAAGTTCCGCGGTGAATTTGAAGAACGCCTGAAGTCCGTCCTGTCGGAGGTCACGGCGTCTGACGGTGGCATCATCCTGTTCATTGACGAAATGCACACACTTGTCGGCGCCGGCAAGGCCGATGGCGCCATGGATGCCTCAAACCTCCTCAAGCCTGCGCTGGCCCGTGGCGAACTTCACTGCGTCGGTGCAACCACGCTTGATGAATATCGCAAGCATGTGGAAAAGGATGCGGCCCTCGCCCGCCGCTTCCAGCCCGTCTTCGTCAGCGAGCCAACGGTGGAAGACACCATTTCCATTTTGCGAGGCATCAAGGAGAAGTATGAGCTGCACCACGGCGTGCGCGTCACGGATGCAGCCATCGTTGCGGCTGCCACCTTGTCGAACCGCTACATCACCGATCGCTTCCTGCCCGACAAGGCCATCGACCTGATGGACGAAGCCGGCTCACGCCTGCGCATGCAGGTGGATTCAAAGCCAGAGGAGCTGGACGAACTCGACCGCCGCATCATGCAGCTGCAGATCGAGCGTGAAGCCCTGAAAAAGGAAAGCGATGCGGCCTCCAAGGATCGCCTGAAGAAACTCGAAAAGGAATTGGCTGAGACGGAAGAGAAATCCGCCGCCATGACTCGCAATTGGCAGGCCGAGAAGGAAAAGCTCGCTTCTGCCTCCAAGCTCAAGGAAGAGCTGGAAGCAGCCCGCCGCGATCTTGAACTGGCCCAGCGCAAGGGCGACTTTGCCAAGGCCGGCGAACTGACCTACGCCAGGATTCCGGAGCTTGAAAAAAAGCTGAAGGAGGCTGAGGCCCAAGGCAATTCCAGCCTGCTGGAAGAAGCCGTAACACCCAGCCACATTGCACAGGTGGTCTCGCGCTGGACCGGTATTCCCGTCGACAAAATGCTGGAAGGCGAGCGCGAAAAGCTCTTGTCCATGGAAAAGGAATTGCAGAAGCGCGTCGTCGGCCAGGAAGATGCGGTGGTTGCCGTGTCAACGGCGGTGCGCCGCGCCCGTGCCGGCCTGCAGGATCCGAACAGGCCCATTGGTTCGTTCATGTTCCTGGGCCCCACCGGTGTCGGCAAGACGGAACTCACCAAGGCGTTGGCCTCGTTCCTGTTTGACGACGAGCACGCCATGGTCAGGATCGACATGTCAGAATACATGGAGAAGCACTCGGTCTCGCGCCTGATCGGAGCACCTCCCGGCTATGTCGGTTACGATGAAGGTGGTGCCCTCACCGAAGCCGTGCGCCGCAGGCCCTATCAGGTCGTGCTCTTCGACGAAATTGAAAAGGCACACCCGGATGTGTTCAATGTGTTGCTGCAGGTTCTCGACGATGGCCGCCTGACCGATGGCCAGGGCCGCACCGTCGACTTCCGCAACGTGCTGATCATCATGACGTCGA
>CALMEZ010000116.1 GCA_937864985.1 uncultured Alphaproteobacteria bacterium | reverse complement strand
CGCAGCGCCCGTGCCCGCGCCACCGCCGCCCGCCGCAGCCGTGCCAGATGCAAGCAGCACATAGGCTGTTGATGACGCGATCGGTGCGACGACCGAGACGATGCTGCGCTGACCCACTGCGCCCGCAACACCCGATCCTGCGCCGCCATCACCACCTGCTCCGGTGTGGACGAAACATTGATCGGGCAAAAGATCGGCGGCCAGTACAAGGCTCGTTTGGCCGCCGCTGCCGCCACCGCCGCCGCCGCCCCGGGCCGTGGCCGCAGCACCGGAAAATCCGCCGCCGCCGCCACCGCCTGCACCGAGGCAGAAGATCCAGACCATGCTCTTGCCACGTGGCTTCACCCATGTCTGCCAATCGCCCGGGCCGCCAGCGCGAAACACCTGAACATCCGCGCCATTGCGCAGGTTCGGCAAATGACTTGTGTCAAACATGATTGTACCTCACTGCGTGTATGTGCCGCCAAGCACCGTCACCTGGTAGCCAGCGGCCACGGCCGTACCGAGTGTTGCAGTCAATTTGTATCCGGCCGGCAGCGGCACATTGAGCGGCAATTCGTATGCGGGTTGCGCAGCAACTTCGCTCAGCGTCGTGGCGGGCAGGGTCATTTCCGCAACCAGGGAATTGTTGGCCGCAGTGGTGTTGGCGCCACCATTATTGATGAAGATACGCAGCACGGTTGCGACATTGGTGCCAAGCGAGCGCGCCACGAGACGCTGTACGAAGGCCCCATCCGCGCCTGCCGTGAACAGTGTGGCGACGGTGCCGGTGCCATCCTTCGCCGTGTTGGCCGCCGTCAATGGCGTGGACGGCCACTGAATGCTGCCGCCCTTTGAAAAAATGGGTTGTGTGTTGATGGCCATGAGGACCTCCTAGAAAAATGTGAGATGACGGGCTGCAAGCAGGCCCAGGATGGTGGGATCGGTTGTGAAGACATCCCGCGTGACGCCGGCTTCACGGGCGCGGAATTTTGCTGTCGTGCTGTTGTACCAAAGCTGGCCGTTGACAGGGCTTGCCGGGTCGGCGGCCTGCGGGTCCAGAACCGGGGCGTTTTTCAAGGTCACGCGGCCACTTGCGGCCTGCACCACAAGGCCTTCAAAGAAGGACGTGCCGTCAGCGCTGACCTTGATGTGGAAATCATCATCACCCGCCGTGCCCATTTCGGCGCGGCCCGAGAAGCCTGTCTGGAACAGCAGCGATGCGGTGTCACCGGCGGCATTCTTGTTGAGTTTCAACTGCGTGCCATTGCCAATGTTATTCAGCAACACGGCCTGCGATGCGACCACCAGCTTGTTGGTGGCATCTGCCGTGGCGTTGATGCCGAGCAGCGGCACTGTTGATGGCGCAGAGCCACCGCCCGCCAATTCATTCCAGGCCGTTCCATCAAAGGTCAGGAAGGTGTCTTCATCCGAGACCCAGAGGGCGAAGCCCTCAACCGGTGTCACGTAGCGCCATGCGCCTTCCATGCGCAGGGCAATCTTGCCGATGTTCGTGGACCACTCTCCCGTTGCGCCTGTTGGCACGAGATAGCGCACACCATCGGCAGGCGTGGCAGGCGGCGTTGCCGTGGCCCGGGAGGCCACGGCAAGCTGCACCAGACCATCAAGCAAAGACAACGCCTCGTTATGTGTGACATGTTTTTGCGCTTGTGATGCGTTGAGGTATGGCAGGGAGAGATTGGGGGAGTCAGACATAAAGCGTCCTTTCGAGGGCCGAGCCTGCGCCGAAGCTGGCGGAGAGCTGGGCAATGCGAAGCGAGAGTGAAGATTGCACCGCGCCGAAATCGGCGATCATGTCGGCGTCGAGATAGGTGTAAGCGGGCGTGAGCACCGTCAGGCTGCGGACAACAGTTGCGCCTGCGAGAATATCGAGGCGATAGCTTTCGGTGTCCTCGCCGAGCGGAACATCAGGCAATTCCCAACTGTCACCATCAACGCGGGTGCAGCGGATCCAGGTGATCTCGAGGCCGGAGGCCAAACGCCTCAGCTTGGGCTGCACGGGCGCCAGCGGCCGCAGCGCTTTCAGCGCAGCTGGCGTTGTCAGGCCGAAATAGGCGGTGCTTGCGGCATCAAGAGTTGCAGGTCCGATCTTCCAGCTGTTTGTTACCGCATTTTCCGCAAGGCTTCCGCCCAAAGGCAAAACGGCCCCGTTCAAAAGCACAAGGCGCGAACCTGCGGGCGCAAGCAGCCGCACATCCTGTTGTGATCCGGCCTGGCCACGTAACAGACCGCTCAGGCGATAGGTGTCTGGTGCGATCAGCGTGGCATTGAGAAACTGCATCAGTTCAAAGCCTGTCTCCTGCAGACCGATGGCGGCACTGTTGCCGCCGGACAAAAGTTCGTCTTCGCTGACGGAAGCGAGTGCGCCATAGTCCATGCGCACATCGAGCGTGGCATGATAATCAATGCGCGACGTCAGCCCCGCTGGCAGTGCGGTTAGCGTTGTTGCCATGGTGGCTTGCGATGGCACGTAACGGCTGAACCTCAGGCTTGCGGTGCTGGTCTGCTTGAGAATCGCGAGTTGCCCCGGCCATGGTGTCAGGTGTGCCGCCACCCACAGGCCTTGCGTCTGCGATGGGTGCACCATGGCAAGGTCCATCAGCAGCACATCAGGTTGCCCATAAACGGCGGGGCCTTGCACTGTTGTGCCGCGTGACACGGCAGGTGGCGGATCATAGAGCGTTGGATCGTGGGAGACAGCTTCGGCCTTGCGCCCTTCCCCATCGGTGATAGCCGACAGGCGATAGAGCTTGCCATCGAGCGTCACGGCATCACCGGGATCGAGCGACAGCAGGCTGGGCGGCAGAGTGAACTGCGCCGAGGTGCGCGCCATCCACGCTTCTTCCAGCGCCACATCGGTGCGGGCCTGGGCCAGAGCTTGGGTGACAGCCGCCGGCAATTGCAGGGTCACTTCGCGCGCGCTGGCCGTGGTGAGGCGCTGTTGCTGCACGGCAGCGGTGCGATAGTCGATGGCTGATTCCACATAGCCGACGCGCACAGCGCGCGGCAGGTCTGTTTCCTGGGCGCGGGTTTCGGCAATCAGCGGTTTTTCGACCCCGTCATCCACAAGGGCGCTGCTGACAAGGCTTGCCGATGCGAAAACCTTGCGTGGCACGAACTTGACCAAGCCCTCGCTTTCCACAGCGTCAATGGCAAAGAGCTTCAGCAGATCTTCCAAGGCCTCGCGCCCGGCCATGGGCCTGTCGATGATATAGCCATCGACAAGACCTGCTACCTTGGCAACATCAACGTCCGTCAGGCCATAGCGGGCGGTAATTGACGCAATCAGCTTGCCCAGATCGACTGCGCCAATCCGGCCATTGAGCCAATGGCCGCGCGCCCAGTTGGCCCCATCGGACCAGACATCGGTGCGGGCCGGAAAGGCCGGAAAAGGCCTCGCATCCCAGGCCCAGGTGAACAGGCGGCCGGCCGCCACCATGGATGATCCGTAGACGGATGAAATAGGATTGTGGGTGCCTGACGTGCCCCAATAGTCTTGCAGCGCCGTGAGGTAACGGTGCTGCATCAGGTCGTCCTGCTGGCCGCCGCTGTAGGGCGGCAGCGCACTTTCTGCTGACTTCACATCGATGAAGGCGCTGGGGGCATTGGTGCCCTTGTCCACGGCGGGGCAACCCATTTCCGTGAACCAGAAGGGTTTGGATTGCGGCACCCAGGCCGTCGCCGTGGCCGATTGAATGCCTGCGGGCCGGTTGAAATGCGGGTTCTGCCACCAGTTCACCAAGTCTTTGGGGCGGAACACCCAGGGCTTGCCATAGGCACCATCGCTGATTGTGCTGCGCGTCTGTGCGTCGCGCGCCGCCTGCGAAGCATAATACCAGTCATAGGCCTCGCCGCCGGCAATGCGCGACTTGAGATAGTTCACGTCATAGATGGATTGTGTTCCGGCCAGCGCATCGAGATGGGCCGTGCCGTCGCGCCAATCGCTGAGCGGCATGTAGTTGTCGATGCCGATGAAATCGATCGACGACGACGCCCACAGCGGATCAAGATGGAAGTAGACATCATTGCTGCCATCCTGCGGCTGGTGCCCGAAATATTCGGACCAGTCGGCCCCGTAGGAAATTTTGGCGGATGGCAGGATCGCCTTCACCTCGTTGGCCAGCTGCTGCAGCGCCGCCACGAACGGATAGGTGCTAGCGGTGCTGCGCAGCGTGGTGAGACCGCGCAATTCGCTGCCGATGACAAAGGCTTCAACACCGCCCGCCGCCGCGCAGAGCTTGGCATAGTGCAGGATCTGGCGGCGGAAACTCCACTCGGCAGGCCCGCTGTAGGTGACAGTAGTTCCACTCGTCGCAAAATGGCTGGGCAGACATGTGCCCACGAAACTTGCGATCTGCGTTGCGGCGGCGGCCGTCTTGTCCGGCGTTCCTGAAAGTCCCGGCGCGATTGAGCCTGTGATGCGCCCGCGCCAAGGGTAAGCAGCTTGCACCGTGCCGCCGTAGGGGTCCGGCATGCCGTTGGCTTGCGGCACATCCATGAGCAGGAACGGATTGAACATCACCGACAGGCCGCGCGCATGCAGATCCTGGATGGCACGCACCACAGTTTGATCTGATGGAGTGCCGCCGAAGGCTGGCAATCCGGCAACGCGGCTGATCTCTAGCGCCGCTGCGCGGTTGACATCACTTACGCTCCATGTCGTACCGTTTGTAACCTTGGCTGTGCTGTCGACTTTGGGTCGAACCGTACATGTTCCACAGCGCAGGTCATCGCCAAACCACGCCACAACCAGCGAGGCCCAGGCCACGTTGCGGCAGGTCGCCTGCAATTGATCGAGCGAGATCGACCAATCACTTTCCGCCGCCGAAAGATTGGCGTTCTCGCTTTCGGTTTTGCCGGCACCCGTGGTGCGGGTGACGATGGTGGTGTCATAACCAAACTCGGTTGAGCCGGGGATGATGTTGACAGCGGTCACGCCATCCGCCGCCGTGGAGCCGCGCCTGAAAATTTCGAAGGACAGTTGCGGCAAGCGGTTGCCGAAACTTTCCAGCGGCAGATTGTCGAACACAATATAAGCGAGGCCACGATAGGCGGGTGCGGCGCTCACGCCTTCCACCGCGGTGATCAGGCTGTCGGCCGCTTGTGTTTCGGTGCCGGTGTAAAGTCGCGTGGTGTAGGCCTTGAGGTCAATCAACTTGCCATCGGCCCAGACGCGGCCAATGCTGTCGATCTCGCCTTCACACAGTCCCACGGCGAAATTGGCGAAATAGCTGTAGGTGGTGGTCTTGACCTTGGGTCCGCCTTTTCCGCCGCTCTTCTGCGTCGTGGTGTTTGTGGTTTCGAGCAGATTGGTGGCCCAGATCACCTGGCCTGCCACGCGCATGCGGCCCCACAGTGCCGGAATGGGAGAACCCTCTTCCGAGGCCATGACGCGCAGGTCATTGAGGCGCGGGCCCTCGACGCGTTTTGTACCGCCGCCGAACAGTTGCTGGTCGATGATGTTGCCGGCAATGCCACCAACGGCGCGGCCAATGATGCCGCCCACCGGGCCTCCGAGCATCGTGCCGACGGCAGCACCGGCATATTGAAGAACGACTGTTGCCATGGATCAGGGTGCTTCTGCTTTGCGCTCCCCTCCCCGGTCTCCGGGGAAGGGTTGGGGGTGGGGAGAACGGGTGAGATGGGCGTGCGTGGTCCCCACCCCCTGCCCCTCCCCACTGGGTGGGGAGGGGAGAATGGTTGGAAACCGGAACACGAAAGCCAGCCGCCGCAGCCACCAGGGTGAAAGGTCAATCTCGGTGACGGCAATGCCATCCTGCGCGTGAATCATCTTGCCGCCGGGCGTTGCAATGCCTGCGTGCTTGGCCGGCAGATGCGTGCGCCAGCGGAACAGCAGCAGGTCACCGGGCCTAACGTCCGTACACGGATATTCAGTGCAATGGCGGCGCGCCGCCTCCGCCATGGTTTCCGCCGCCGAAGCTTCGGCCCAGTCGGCGGTATATGGTGGTGGTATTTCAGGTTCTGCGCCATAGACATCGCGCCAGACGCCGCGCACCAGGCCCAGGCAATCGCAGCCCACACCTTTCAGGCTGGCCTGATGGCGATAGGGCGTGCCAAGCCAGCCACGCGCGGCCGCGATGATCCGTTCAGTTGTGTCGCTCATGACCGCCGCCCGCCATTGTTTGTGGGATCGCCCTCCTTGGCCAGCGCGGCCACGAAGTCATTGCCCGGCATGTGGGGAAAGCCGCGGAAGTTTGCGGCATTGGCAAATTTGCTGGTACAGCTTTGAAACTGCTTGTCGCAGCCCGCCGTCACGGTGGCGCTGTCACCCGCGATGACCGTGAACGGCAAGGCTTGCCAGAATTCGATGCGGGCCGCCGTGCCTGCTTTGCGATGGCGCTTGATGGCGAAGGACTTGCCGCTGGCCGCACCGCTGTTGAAGGTCAGCACGCCGCGCGTTGCCCAATCATCGGCAAAGCTGATCGAGGCCACAGTGATGGCGGCGGCCTCAACACTGGTCACCACGCCCGTCTGGCGATAACCGGTCTGCGCAAGATTGAAACCACAGCGCGCATCGCCCAAGATTGCATCACAGCCATATTGATAGATGCGGCCCTTTTGCTGGTTCAGTAAATGAGCAAGGCCGCGCACTTCCGCCGTGAAACGGCCGGCCTCGGTTGTCACCTCGCCAAGGTGCCCCTTGCGCAGCAATACGCGCTGGTCGGGCGAGATCCAATTGACGCGCCAGACCTCAATCTGTGCATGGTCAAAATCCCCGGCCCGCAAGCGCGCTGCATCAAGCTTGGACGATTGCAGGGCACCGCGCGCCTCCATGTTGTCCACGGAAAGACCGAGCGAGGACTGGATTTCAGATCCGGTGAAGCCGGCCGATGCTTCAAACGTCGTGCCATCAAACACGACTGGCTCGTCGTGATCGGTGAAACCGATTTTCTCGTTGGAGGCCAGCGTCAACCGCCAGCAATGGCAGAGGGTGGTGGTGCCCTGGTCGAGGTGGGCCTGAAGGCCGGGAGGGAGCGACTTCATGGCCGCACCTCGACCAGGGCGATGTCCGGAATATCTCCGGCATTGAAATGGGCGAGATTGACGGTGATCTGGTCGGTGTCGAAACGGACCGGCACATCAAACTCGAAGCCCGCAGTAATTGTGGCCCCGGCCGCAGGGATACTGCCGGCATTGAATGTCACAAGACCCGTGGTGGCGTCTGTGATGAAGTTCACAGTCGGCGTTCCGTTGACGGCCACCAGAACGGTTCCGGCCACCGGCGCAAAGATCACGCGCTGATAATCGCGCAGCGGCACGCCATAATGTTTCACCAATTGGAATGTGTTGGCGGTGCCGGTGCCGGTGCCGATCACCTGGTCGGTGGCGGCGACAGTGGCGTTCGGCGCGCAGGATTTGTAATCGGTGAAGTCCTTGTAGCGGAAGGCATAGAGACGCCCGCGCCGCGCTTCAAAGAAGGCGATCACCTGCTGCAGGTCGGTGAGAGACTTGATGCCGAAGCCGATGTTGTAACGCCGGCGGGAATGGGCCCAGCGGCTGTTGCGTTCCTCGCGGCCCGAAGCGGTTGTCACCACATCGGTGCGCCGTTCCGGCCCGCCGGTGGCGCGGCGCGAGATGGCCGTGGGAAAGCGTGCGTCGTCAAAAAGAGGCATTTTGAAGTTTCCTCAGAGAATGCGCTGGCCGCGTGCCACGGCACGGGCCACCATGGCGGCCACCTGCCCTTGCGACTGGCGGAAGCCCTGAATGTCGGGCGTTGAAATGTTGACGGTGATGTTGGCGGCGGTGCCGCCCCCGCGCACACCCAGCTTGCCGTCGCGGCCGCGGGCCAGTGGCATGATGGCTTCAGCTCCCGCCTCGCCCATCAGGCCAAGATTTTGGCCGGCACCGCCGCGCAGCGGAAACAGCAGCGGGCTGTTGGCCACGCCGCCATCCGCGAAGGGCATGATGCGGCCGCCGGAAATCACATTGCCCTTGGCATTGGCAAACAACCCGCTGAACAGATTGCCGGCGAGATTGCCGAGCGGCTTCAATGCTTGTGACAGCGCCTGGTTGGCAAGCGACATCGCCAGCGAACGGAAAATGTCCTTGAGCTTGGTGCCGTGGATCACCGCGCTGGCAAGTGATGTCACAAGCTTGTTGCCAAAGGAATCGGCAAGGCGGTTCAGGTCCTGCATTTCATTGCGAAGCGAGGATGTATCGAAAGTGGCTGGTGAGCTTTGCATGTGTCATCGTCTCAATTTGAATTCAGTACGTGTTGCGCAGAGCCCTCATCCGCCTGTCGGCACCTTCTCCCATTTGCGAAGACGCAAACGGGCGAAGGCGATAAGAATGATTGGCCTTCTCCCGTGCAACGCATGGGAGAAGGTGCCCGAGAGGGCGGATGAGGGCTCTTTCCACACGCTCAAACGTCATCCGGCCATTGCTCCATCAGTTGAACCAGGTTCTGGCGTTGCAGCGGCCGTGTGGCTGGGCCGAGCGCGGAGATGATTTCGCGCAATGTGCAACGCCAGAATTCAGTTGGTGACAGGCCGAGCGTGGTGAAGCCGAGCTGCATCAGCCGCGCCCAGGGAAAGGCCTCAGGCCGATCCATCGAAGGTGGCTTTCAGCAATTGGGCGACAATGCGCACATAGGCCGCGGCACCACCTTCAACCGAAAGTGAGGCCACCTCCTCATTGCAGATCGTCTCGCCCGCACCACGCAGGCCAGCACCGATGATGATCACGGCGTCGGTTGCCTTAATGCGGCCCTTCTCAAAACGCTCGGCGATGGCGAGAAGGTCTTCGCCGCCATAGGCGTCCTCAATTTCGGCGAGGGCGCCGAGCGTGAGCACCAGCCTGCGCTTGCGGCCGCCCAGTTCGGCTTCAATTTCGCCGCGATGTCTGTTGGCCATTTTGATCCTCACGCGAAGGTCAGCTGGCCGGCAGATTCAAGCGCCAGATCAAATGTCACTTCGCCATCGTGGCGTCCGGCGTAATCCAGCGCGGTGATCTGGAATGGGCCTGTGACTGTGCCGAAGCCCGGGATGATCACCTGCCAGTTCACGATGGTGGCATTGAAGAAATAGCCGCGCACTGTTGCGTCACTGGCGGCATTCTTGAAAATGCCCTGGCCCTTGATGTTGGCGGTCTTGAGGCCGGCACCCGCAAGCAATTCGCGCCAGGCACCGGCTGATTCCTGGCTCGTGGCGTCGACGGTTTCGGCGTTGAAAGACAGGGTGTTGGCGCGCAGCCCCAACACCGTGGTGTAAACGCCCGCACCTGTCGTATCGACTTTCAGCAGCAGGTCGCGGCCCTTTTGTGCAGCCATGATGGTCTCCTAGAGAGGTTCGGTTGCGGCGCGGAAGCGAAGTGTTGCGCCAAAATTGTCGGATGATTTGGTGCGCGACACCGACCAGAACACAGCGCGCAGGTTGATCAACCTGTGGCCCGTCAGGGTAAGTGCCGCATTGTCGAGCGCTGTCTCAATGGCATCGCCGATGGATTGCGCCAGCGTGCGGCTCTTGGCATTGGTCACCACTTCGATGAAGACGAAATGCTCATGGGCCTTCTGGTCCATGACGCTCCAGTCGCGCGTCTCCACACCATTGAAGGCAACATAGAGCGGCTGCTCGCCGCGCGGCACTTCGTCATAGATGTGTGCGCCGCCGAGCAGCGCCGTCAGCGCTGGCGTCGCCAGAAGTTGCTGGCCCATGGCCTGTTGCAGGGCAAGACCCGGACTCATGTCAGCCTCTTGGTGCGATAGGGCGCCAGCAATTCGAGGATGGCCATGGGCAGCACGCCATCATCGCCTTCGCCGCGCCTTGAAAACCAGTGGGCGGTGATGAGCAGGACAGCCTGCTTCAGTTCTTGTGGAACAGCTGTCGCAGCAGCGCCGAAGCCCGCCTGAAGCTTGACCTCAATGCCATTGGCCTGACGGCCCGGCTGTGCTGGCACGCGGCCTTCCCGGAAAACAACGCGCGGCGGGCGCGAGGCGGCATCCAGAAAATAGTGGGCATGATCCAGCGTGGCGGGCGTGTCGAGATCGCCGTAGATGATGATGTCATCGATGGCGATGAGCGGCGCCAGCGGCACATCAATCATGCCGCCGCAGGGCCAGGTATCGAGAAACAGGCTCCAGCCCTGCTGCAACAGGCGAAGCCCGGTGCGGGCCTCGACGAGGCGGCGCGCCGCGATGATCAGTGTGCTGATATAGGTGTCGTCGTCCGTGTGGGTGATGCGGAGATGGGCCTTGGCTTCCGCCAAGGACACAGGCTCTGTCGCCGGCGGTGACGTGAGAATGAGGGACATGGATGGGATTGCTCAGCTTTTTGCGATTTCCATTGAGCCGAGCGAGTAGCGCATAGTGAAGTAGCGATTAGGATTCCCTACTCGCTACTCGCCACACGCTACTCGCTTGCGATTACGACACGTCGAACTTCATGGTCTTGAGGGCATCAAAGTCCTGGATGCCGGCGCCCACGCGCTTTGTCGTGTAGAACAGCACGTAAGGCTTCGACGAATACGGGTCGCGCAGCAGGCGCACACCGACGCGATCGACGATCAGGTAGCCGCGCTTGAAATCACCGAAGACGATGGAATGCGATGCCGTGGTGATATCCGGCATGTATTCACTCTCGATCACCGGGAAGGACAGCAGTGTGGCGTTGGCGTCGGGCGTGGCGGCCGGCTGCCAGAGATAGTTGCCCTGGGCGTCCTTGAACTTACGGATCGCAGCCTGGGTGTTGCGGCTCATCAGCCAGCGGGCGTTCTGGCGATAGCCCGCCTTCACGGAGTAGATGAGATCAACCAGCTTGTCGGTCGGGTTCGATGCGGCAAAGCCACCCGCCACGCCGGTTGCGATGTAGCCGGTGTTGCCCCACGTCCACGACGCTTGCGCCACCTTGGTGTAGCCAAGAATGCCCTTGGGCCGTGTCACGCCATCGCCGTTGATGAAGGCATCGGTTTCCTGTTCGGCGAAGACGGTTTCGACTTCGCGGGCAATCCATTCATCGAGGTTGACGACGGAGTCATCCAGCAGTGCCTGTGTCGCCGCCGGCATGGCGTAGAGTTCCATGGCCGGGAATTGCAGTTCGGCCAGCACGGGCGATGTGGTCTGGGTGCGGGCCGCGGTTTCCGCCGCCCAACCTGATGCGGCACCAGCCGTGGCGAAGGGTTTCTTGTAGAGCGTCACCGAGCTTTGGCGCACATCGCAAACCCCGCGCAGCGGCGAGGACTTGGCGAGCAGGCGCAGGATCTCTGCTTCTGTCTGCGGCGGCACGAGATAGCCGCCGTCCTGGCCGGAGCCGACCGACATGGCCTTGGCTTCCAGTGCGGCAAGGCCGTTGCTTTCGCCCTTCCTCACATAGGTGTCGAAGGCGCGCTTGTGCTCTGTCGGTTCCGCGATGGCGGTATCACCACCGAGCAGCGGGCGCTTGGCCTTGAGCGTTAGTTCGTCGATGGCGCGGCTGATGCGATCAACCTTTTCACTGGTCACCACGTCGGCGCTCATGCGCTTTTCGATCTGTTCCAGGCGCTCGTCGTTGGCGTCCTTGAAGGCCTCGAAGGCCTCAAACACCGCCGCCATGCCGTCACCGGCAGACGCCACTTTTGTTTCCATTGGCAAGTTCATATCCATGTTTCACATGCTCCTTTAAGCCGTTGATTGGATTGTTGTTTCTGGTTTGTTCCGAAGATTGAAAAAACCTTCGGCATGGGTCCATGCGCGCGACTTCACAGACGAGACGCGCGCCCCATCCAGCATGGGGAAGGTCACTAGCGAAATCTCCCAGAGGTCCACCTCCAGAAGCTGGCGCGTGGCCGTGGCCTGATCCCTCCGTGCACGGATGGTCTTGAAGCCGATCGACAGTCCGTCGATGGCGCCCTGCTCCAGCAGTGCCAGCAATTCGCGCCCGCGCTGCACGTCCTTGTTGAGGCGGCCGCGCACGAAGAGGCCGCGCTCGTTCTCGCGGATCTCAAGCCAGGTGCCCACTGGTTCAGCGGGGTTGTGCTGGAACAGCATGCGAATGCCATCGACACCCTTGCGCCGCAGTGAACCCGTGAAGGCCCCTGCCATCACAGCATCGCCCTGCCCGTCGCGCCGGCCGAACAGGCTGGCATAGCCGGTGAATACGCCCGAGCCGGGTGCCGCAGACAAAAGCCTGCCCGCCCCCCGGCGTAAAAGCCGTTGGTCCATGAATTTTCCTCAGTCCACTGATTTGTTTCTACTTGCCGTAACCCACGGCAGCGCGCTTCTCTTCCGTCGTCAGGAAATCCGCATCACCGACGCGCTTCCACAGGGCGTCGCGGTCCGCCGCCAGGGCTTCGACCTGGTCAAAGTCGATCAGATGATCGTCCGGTCGCACACCGTAGGCCACCGGCTGAAACCACTTGCCGGAAATATTGACTGGCGAACCGTGAGTCAGGTGACCACCGCACGCGAGATCCATGCCGAGGAATTTGTCGCCGGGCTGTAACAGCGCGAAGAACACAGCTTGGTTGGCGTTGGCGCCCGAGAGCGCAGCCGGGTACTACGGTCTGATGGCGATCATTGCCGCGCTGGTCGTGCAGGCGCTGCTGGTGGCGCTGCTGGCGGTGCTGGTGCTGGTGGGCTGGGCGGGGGCGGCCACGCTGCTGTTCCTGACCTTCGTCGCCGGCTGCTGCAACGCGCTGCTGTCGCCGTCGTGGAACTCGGCCATCGTCGACGTCGTGCCGCGCGACGAACTGCCGCAGGCCATCACCGCGGTCGG
>CALMEZ010000115.1 GCA_937864985.1 uncultured Alphaproteobacteria bacterium | reverse complement strand
GAAGAGCGCGAAAAGCTCATGGTGTTCTACGAGCGCGCGTCGGGAAGCCGCATGCACGCCGCCTATGTGCGCCCCGGAGGCGTGCACCAGGACCTGCCGCAGAAGCTGATCGATGACATCGGCCATTTCTGCGACACCCACCCCAAGGTGCTGGATGACATTGAAGGCCTGCTCACCGACAACCGCATTTTCAAACAGCGCAATGTCGACATCGGCAAGGTGACGCTGGAAGAGGCTTTTGCCTGGGGCTTCTCAGGCGTCATGGTGCGCGGCTCTGGTGCCGCCTGGGATTTGCGCAAGGCGCAACCCTATGAGTGCTACAGCGAACTCGATTTCGACATTCCCATCGGCAAGAACGGCGACAACTACGACCGCTACCTGATCCGTGTGCAGGAATGCCGCCAGGCCGTGCGCATCATGAAACAGTGCGTGGAAAAACTCTCGAAGCCTGAAGGGCAGGGGCCCGTGTCATCGCTGGATGGCAAGGTGGTTCCGCCCAAGCGTGGCGAGATGAAGCGCTCCATGGAAGCGTTGATCCACCACTTCAAGCTTTATACCGAAGGCTACAAGGTGCCGGCCGGCGAGGTTTATGCCGCTGTCGAAGCGCCGAAGGGCGAATTCGGCGTCTATCTGGTGAGCGACGGTTCCAACAAGCCCTATCGCTGCCGCCTGCGCGCCCCCGGCTTTGCCCATTTGCAAGCCATGGACTGGCTCAGCCGCGGCGCCATGCTGGCCGACGTGTCAGCGATTTTGGGTTCTCTTGATATCGTGTTTGGTGAGGTGGATCGGTGAGCGTCCGTCGTTTAGATCCCGTACAGCCCGCATCCTTTGCCTTCACGGCGGAGAATGTTGAATGGGCCAAGAAGCTGGTTGCGAAATATCCGCAAGGCAAGCAGGCATCGGCTGTCATTCCCTTGCTCTGGCGTGCTCAGGAGCAGAATGAAGGCTGGGTGTCGCAGAAGGCCATCGAGACGGTGGCTGACATGCTGGGCATGCCCTATATCCGCGTGCTCGAAATCGCCACCTTCTACACCATGTTCCAGCTGTCGCCGGTGGGCAAGAAGGCCCACATCCAGGTGTGTGGAACCACACCTTGCATGCTGCGCGGCGCCAATGACCTTATCTCCGTTTGCCAGCGCAAGATCCACCATGACCCCCACCATGTGAATGCCGATGGCTCGCTGTCCTGGGAAGAGGTGGAGTGCCTCGGCGCTTGCGTAAATGCCCCGATGGTTCAAGTGTTTAAGGACACTTATGAAGATTTGACTCCAGCTCAGCTGGAAGCCCTGATTGATGACTTCCAGGCCGGCCGCAAGCCCAAGCCCGGCCCGCAGAACGGCCGCCAACATTCCATGGCACTGAATGGCGCTTCGGCGCTGACCGACAAGTCGCTCTACAAGGGCCAGCGCACCTTCACGCGTGTTGAAGCCCCGCCACCACCTCCTCCTCCGCCGCCAGCTCCGGCCGCGGCTGCGCCGGTATCATCAGCCGCTCCCGCAGCGCCAACCGCTGCACCAGCGCCTGCTGTGGCTGCCGCTGTTCCGGCTGCTGTTGTTGCCGCGCCTGCCAAGGTTGCCGAGGTGCCTGCCGAAAAGCCGGCGAAGAAAGCAGCCGCCCCGCGCGCCAAGGTGGATCGCATTCCGGACCCGCCCAAGCCTGTGCTCAAGTCAGCGCCGCGCGCCGTTGATGGCCGCCCGGAACTGCTGAAGAAGCCCATGGGCAAGGCCGATGACCTGAAACTGATCTGGGGTGTGGGGCCGGCGCTCGAAAAGCTGCTCAACACCATGGGCATCTGGCACTTTGACCAGATCGCCAACTGGTCGGCCAAGGAACTGGCCTGGGTTGATGAACGCCTTGAAGGTTTCAAGGGCCGCGCCAAGCGTGACGAATGGGTAAAGCAATCCAAGAAGCTGGCCACCGGCTGGCGGCCTGACAATGCCGTCGGCGATAAGCCGAAGGGGAGGAAGTGATGTTTCAATCCACTCTCCACTCGTCATTCCAGAAACGCGCCAGCGCGCGTTGTCTGGAACCCAGCTTCCTTTCCACCATTCACAAACCAAAGCGGGGTTCCAGATGGCCCGCGCTTGCGGGCCTCTGGAATGACGTGATTTTTGATGGAGTGCGGCATGCTCGCTGACAAGGACCGCATTTTCACCAATCTCTATGGCCTGCACGATTGGGGCCTTGAGGGGGCCAAGCAGCGCGGCGCATGGCTCGACACCAAATCCTTCATCGACAAGGGCAGGGATTGGATCGTCAATGAAGTGAAGGCCTCGGGCCTGCGTGGCCGTGGCGGCGCTGGCTTCCCAACCGGCCTCAAGTGGTCCTTCATGCCGAAGGTGGTGGGTGAGCGCCCGCATTATCTCGTCATCAATGCCGATGAATCCGAGCCCGGCACCTGCAAGGACCGTGAAATCCTCCGCCATGATCCGCACCTTCTTGTTGAAGGTGCCTTGCTGGCCGGGGCCGCCATGGCCTGCAACACGGCTGTGATCTATGTGCGCGGTGAGTTCATCCGCGAGCGTGAACGCCTGCAGGCCGCCGTGGACCAGGCCTATGAGGCGCGCCTCATCGGCAAGAACAACATCCACGGCTGGGACTTTGACATCATCGTCCACCATGGCGCCGGCGCCTATATCTGCGGTGAAGAAACGGCGATGCTGGAAAGCATCGAAGGCAAGAAGGGCCAGCCGCGCATGAAGCCGCCGTTCCCGGCCAATGTCGGCCTCTATGGCGCGCCGACGACCGTGAACAACGTGGAATCGATTGCCGTCACCGGCACAATTCTGCGCCGCGGCGCCACCTGGTTCAATTCCATCGGCCGCCCCAACAATGTCGGCACCAAGCTGTTCTGCATTTCAGGCCACGTGAACACGCCCTGCAATGTCGAAGAAGCCATGGGCATTCCCTTCCGCGAGCTGATCGACAAGCATGCCGGTGGCGTGCGCGGCGGCTGGGACAATCTGCTCGCCGTCATCCCCGGCGGTTCATCGGTGCGCATGGTACCCGCTGAACAGATCATCGACACGCCGATGGATTTTGACTCGCTTGGCAAGCTGCGCTCAGGGCTCGGCACTGCGGCTGTCATCGTCATGGACAAGTCAACGGACCTGATCCGCGCCATCGCCCGTCTGTCGAAGTTCTACATGCATGAAAGTTGCGGCCAATGCACGCCGTGCCGTGAAGGCACCGGCTGGATGTGGCGCGTCATGACCCGCATGGCCGAGGGCCGCGCCGAAAAGCGTGAGATCGACATGCTGCTTGATGTTACAAAGCAGATCGAAGGCCACACGATTTGCGCGCTGGGTGATGCTGCCGCCTGGCCGATCCAGGGACTCATCACCCATTTCCGCCCCGTCATCGAAAAGCGGATTGATGAATACTCCTATCGCTCCACCTCGGACGGCGCCGTGCGCCATGCAGCGGAGTAGGGTGATGCACCTCGCAGAGCTCAATATCGGCAAGTTCAAGTATCCGACCTCTGATGCGCGCATGGCTGGGTTCATGGACAACTTGGATCGCGTCAATGCTCTGGCAGAACGCGCCGAAGGTTTTGTCTGGCGCCTGAAGGGCGACAACAACAATGCAACCGAGTTCCGCATCGGTGATGACATGGCTGTGAATCTCTCGGTCTGGACCGATGCCAAGTCGCTTGAGAACTACGTTTTCAAAACGGTGCATGTGCAGTTCTACAAGCGCCGTGAAGAATGGTTCAACCTGATGGAAAAGCCGCACATGGTGTTCTGGTGGGTGCCGGAAGGCCACCAGCCAACGCTGGATGAAGCTTACGCCAAGCTGCAGGATTACGAAAAGAATGGTGCTTCTGAACGCGCCTTTGGCTGGGCAGAAGTGATGGATGTGGAGCGCATGCGCTCCCTGAGGTGTGCATAATGCCCAAGATCAAGATCGACGGTCAGGAAATCGAAGTCGAAAACGGCACCACGCTGCTGCAGGCCTGCGAACAGGCCGGCAAGGAAGTGCCGCGCTTCTGCTATCATGAGCGCCTGTCTGTCGCCGGCAACTGCCGCATGTGCCTTGTCGAAGTGAAGGGCGGCCCGCCCAAGCCGCAGGCCTCCTGTGCCATGTCCGTGAACGACTTGCGCCCCGGCCCCAATGGCGAGCCGCCGGAAGTCTTCACCAACACGCCGATGGTCAAGAAGGCCCGTGAAGGCGTGATGGAATTCCTGTTGATCAATCACCCCCTCGATTGCCCGATCTGCGATCAGGGCGGCGAGTGTGACTTGCAGGACCAGGCCATGGCCTATGGCATCAGCAAGAACCGCTTTGCCGAAAACAAGCGCGCCGTCGAAGACAAGAACCTCGGGCCACTGGTCAAGACGGAGATGACGCGCTGCATCCAGTGCACGCGCTGTGTGCGCTTCACCACGGAAGTGGCGGGCATCACCGACATGGGCGCCACCGGCCGTGGCGAGGACATGGAAATCACCACCTATCTCGGCAAGGCCATCAATTCCGAATTGCAGGGCAACATCATCGATCTGTGCCCGGTCGGCGCGCTGACCTCGAAACCCTATGAATTCAAGGCCCGCGCCTGGGAACTGCGCAAGACCGAAACCATCGATGTGATGGACGCTGTCGGTTCTAACATCCGTGTGGACGCCCGTGGCCGCGAGGTGCTGCGCATCTTGCCGCGTACCCACGAGGACGTGAACGAGGAATGGATTTCCGACAAGACACGCTTTGTCTGGGATGGCTTGCGCACCCAGCGCCTCGACCAGCCCTTCATCCGCGAGATGGGCAAGCTGCGCCCGGCCTCTTGGGATGAAGCCCTCGGCCATGTCGCCCGCAAGCTGAAGGCCGCCAAGCCGGAACGCGTTGGCATTTTGCTGGGCGATCTGGTGGCCGCCGAAGAAGCCTTTGCGCTCAAGGAACTGGCCATGAAACTCGGCATCGCCAATATCGATTGCCGTCAGGATGGCACGCCGCTCGGTGAGCATGGCGGCCGCGCCGGCTATCTGTTCAACTCCACGATTGCCGGGATTGAACAGGCTGATGCCATCATATTGATCGGGTGCAACCCGCGCCTCGAAGCGCCGGTGCTGAACGCCCGCATCCGCAAGCGCGCCATGTCCGGCACCTGCCTGATCGGCGTCATCGGCGAGAAGGCGGACCTGACCTACAGCTACAATTATCTGGGCGCCGGCCCGGAAAGCCTGGCCACATTCACCGACCATGCGCCCGCCAACAAGCAGAAGCCGATGTTCGTCATCGGGCAGGGCGCGCTGGCCCGCCCTGATGGCGCGGCGATCCTCGCCATGGCGGCCAAGGCGGCAGCCTCCATCGGCATCGTCAAGGATGGCTGGAACGGCTTCAGCATTCTGCACACCGCCGCAGGCCGCGTCGGCGCGCTTGATGTCTGTGCACTGCCCGGCGATGGTGGCATGAACACCCGCGCCATGCTGGCCGCCGCCAAGTCCGGCGGTCTCGACGCGCTGTTCCTTGCTGGTGCCGATGAAATCAACACGCAGGAATTGGGCAGCACCTTCGTTGTGTATATGGGGAGCCATGGCGATGCTGGCGCGCACCGCGCCGATGTGATCCTGCCGGGCGCGGCCTATACCGAAAAATCGGCCACCTATGTCAACACCGAAGGCCGCCCGCAGATGACGGCGCGCGCCTCCTTCCCGCCGGGCGATGCCCGAGAGGACTGGGCCATTGTTTCGGCGCTGGCCGGCGCACTGGGCGTTGATCTTGGCTGGTCATCGCTCGAAGGCTTGCGGTCAGCCATGTACAAGATTGCCCCGCAACTGGCGCGCCTCGATGCGGTCGCCACCGCTGATGCAGCAGCGCTAGAAGAGCTGGGCAAGGGCGAAGGCACAGCCTCGAAGGAAGCCTTTGTATCGCCGGTGAAGGATTTCTACATGACAAACCCCATCGCCCGCGCCTCGCGCATCATGGGTGAGTGCTCGGCCCTCAAGTCGGGCGCCGTGCGGCAGGCGGCGGAGTAGGGCCATGAGCGAGCTTCTCATTCTCATCGGTCTCATCGCGCTGGAAAGTGTCGCCCTGTTGGTGGCGCTGCTGATCGTCGTGTCCTTCCTGATCTATTTCGACCGCAAGGTCTGGGCCGCCGTGCAGATGCGCCGCGGGCCCAACGTGGTTGGTCCCTGGGGTGTCCTGCAATCCTTCGCAGACCTTTTGAAATTCGTCTTCAAGGAGGCCATCATCCCCGATGGCGCAAACAAGGGCGTGTTCCTCATCGCGCCCATTGTCACTGCCGTGCTGGCCCTGTCGGCCTGGGCCGTCATCCCGCTGAACGCCGGCTGGGCCATCGCCAACATCAATGTCGGCGTGCTCTATCTTTTTGCGCTGTCATCGCTGGGCGTTTACGGCGTCATCATGGGCGGCTGGGCCTCGAACTCGAAATATCCCTTCCTCGCCGCCCTGCGCTCGGCAGCACAGATGGTGTCCTACGAAGTCTCAATCGGTTTCGTGATCATCACCGTTTTGCTCTGTGTGGGCTCGCTCAACCTGTCAGACATTGTCGTGTCCCAGAAGACCGGCCTCGGCACCATGGTGGGCCTGCCCAATTCCTTCCTGGATTGGTACTGGCTGCCGCTATTTCCGATGTTCGTGATCTTCTTCATCTCGGCATTGGCTGAGACCAACCGGCCGCCCTTTGATCTCGTCGAAGCGGAATCGGAACTGGTCGCCGGCTTCATGGTCGAATACGGCTCCACGCCCTACATGATGTTCATGCTCGGCGAGTATTGCGCCATCGTCACGATGTGCTCGCTGGCGACGATCATGTTCTTAGGGGGCTGGCTCTCGCCGATCCCGTTCGCGCCGTTCACTTGGGTTCCGGGCGTGATCTGGTTCGTGC
>CALMEZ010000114.1 GCA_937864985.1 uncultured Alphaproteobacteria bacterium | reverse complement strand
TGTGAAGCGGAGCGCTGGCAGCGGCTCCAACTCTCAATTCTTGACACGAACAGCGCTCGCTAGCGCTTCGACGAACGTCGCTGGGCTTCGTTCGTCTCCGTTCCGCGTCGCGGCTAACAAAACCCTCGCTTGCGCGTCGGGCTAACAATTTCTTGCGGTATGCAGCTCGCTTACGCGGCTTTGGAAATGATGTATTTCAAGGCGATTCCGCAGATCGCAAGGACGGTCATTGCGAGGAAGAAGAGCATGACCGTCATGAGCAGACCGCTGTTATTCGCAGTGCGTCGTGGTGGGGTGCGCCCATTGACGGCGGTCGATTCACGGGTGGGAAGTGCGGCGCTTGGGTCCGTGTTTTCTTGAGCTTCGTCACCGAGGTTCGCCCAAGGATCGTCCGGCGTGAGCGTTTCACGCACTCGGGAGGCGATGCCGCGGAGTTTCAAAGTTGGCGGAAAGTCGCCGCGTTCTTCCACTTCATGAAGAGGATCAAGCAAATCAAGCACCACTTCAGCGGCAGTTTGATACCGTTTGTCCGGATCCTTGGCGAGCAAGGTTTCCATGGCCTTCTGGCCGCCTTCAGGGTTGGCCTGCGAGGATTCATGGCCGATGACGCGCGGATCCTTTTCAGAACCCATGACCTTGCCATCTGGAACCTCGATGCCAAAGCCCTTCAGGAAGCCGGTGTCGCGCAGCACGTCAACTGAAATGTTGTCCTTGTTGATGTCGAGCATGGCGATCTTGGCAGAGGCTGCCTTGTCGCCGAGTTGGGCCTTGGCCCACGAACCGATCAGCGTGCCGGCTTCGAAGTTGTCGGTGGCGAAGGTCATGTCCTGGGCATCAGCATCGCCGAGCGGCGTGTCGAGCGAAATGACGAGGATGCCCTTGGCGCGGGCTTCCTTGAGGGCCGGGCCAACCGAGTCGTTCGACGGGGTGATGAGGATGCCCTTCACGCCGGCAGCAACGCAGTTTTCAATGGCTGTGATCTGGGGCGAAGCGTCGCCATCCTTTTCACCAGCGAAGGCCTGCAGGTCGATGCCTGCGTCCTTGGCGCCAGCTTCAGCGCCTTCCTTCATCTTCACGAAGAAGGGGTTGGTGTTGTTCTTGGTGATCAGGCAAGCGCCAACACCAGCCTGGGCCGTGGTGGCGAGGGCCACAAGGCCGGCGCCGATGAGTGCAGACTTCAGAAGAGCTTTCACGTTCAATACCTCCCATGGAATGCCCTTCGGCTCAACGAAGGGCGAACGCAGTTCAAACAAAACACGAGGTTTTGCGGCCTCATGCTTTTTTCAGTGTGGAATAAAATGGGGGTGAGAGTCAATAAGTAAATCCGCCTGATTTATTAATTGACAGAGAGGGGCATTCGGGTTTTGCTGCCCATTCGAGCAGGCGAGGCATGGTTTCACAGCATTTACCCGGAAAGGCTGACAATGGCACAGCCCTCAAAGAGCGGCGCAGCCTGACAGGCGGCTCCACCCAGAGCGGCATGCGCCTTTACAACGAACGCCTGGTCCTGTCGCTGATCCGCAGCCATGGCGCGCTTCCCAAGGCTGAAATTGCCCGGCTGACCAAGCTCTCGCCGCAAACAGTTTCAGTCATCGTGCGGCAACTGGAAGCCGACAACCTGCTGCTCAAGGGGGAATCGCTGAAGGGCAAGGTGGGCCAGCCCCTGCAGCCTTTCTCCTTGAACCCGGAAGGGGCATTTTCGATTGGACTGAAAGTCGGCCGCCGTTCCGGTGACCTGGTGCTGATGGGGCTCGACGGTGTGGCGCGCAAGACCGTGCACCAGCCTTACAAGTTTCCAACGCCTTCAGCCTTTCTCGATTTTGCCCGCAACGGCATTTTCGAATTGATGCACTCCCTGCCCGAGATGCAAAGGAACCGGATCTCCGGACTTGGCATTGCCAGGCCCTTCGACATCTGGAAATGGGAGGAGCAGGCCGGCGCGACCCATGATGTGCTGGAAAGCTGGAAGCATTTCGATGTGCAGGCCGAATTGGCCAAGCATTGCCCCTGGCCGGTGGTGGACTGCAACGACGCAACAGCGGCCTGTGCAGCTGAACTTTTGTTAGGCCGGGGCCAGCGCCTCCGCGATTTCGCCTATTTCTATGTCGGTTATTTCATCGGGGGCGGCGTTGTCCTGAATGGCCATCTTTACAATGGTCCGTCGGGTAATGCCGGGGCGTTTGCTTCTGTCCCTGTTGTTTCACAGGAAGGCCAGCAGGAACAGCTCATGCGGTCGGCCTCGCTGTTCCTGCTGGAACGGGATTTGCGCAGTGCGGGCCTTGATGAGTCCATGCTGTGGAAGTCGGTGGAAGATTGGCGGGCCGCCGGCCCACTGCTGAATGACTGGATTGATCGCGCGGCCCATGGCCTGACGCAGGCTGCCGTTTCAGTTGCCAGCGTCATCGAACCGGCAGCAATCATCATCGACGGTGCGATGCCAGCCGCCGTTCGGCACGACCTTGTGTCGGCCGTAAGAAACCGCCTTGCCACGTTCGACCGCGAAGGCCTCAGCCCCTTTGAGGTGGTGGAAGGCTCCATTGGGGTTCATGCCCGCGCCATGGGGGCGGCGAGCCTGCCGCTGTTTGCCAATTTCATGGTGGACCAGGACATCCTGTTCAAAAGCACCTGACAAGGCAGGTTCGATCAGGCGGGGTTTCCCTTTTACCATAATTGCATTAGGCGAAGGGCCATGATCCTGCTCGGACTCGATACATCGCTGGGGGCCTGCTCGGCGGCGCTTTATGACACTGGCAGCCAGCGCGTGCTGGCATCAGATTTCACCGTCATGGAACGGGGCCATGCCGAAGCACTTGGGCCAATGGTGCAGTCGGTGATGAATGCAGCTGGCAAGAAACCAGCCGATCTTGGCCGCATCGTGGTCACGCGCGGGCCCGGCACCTTCACGGGGCTGCGCATCGGGCTTGCCTTCGCAAAGGGCCTGGCGCTGGCCCGCGGCATCCCGCTGTTGGGCATTGATAGCCTGTGGGCGACGGCGGCCGCACATAGCGGTGGGCAGCGCCCAGTTGTTGTCGCGCATAAGGCTGGGGCAACTGGCAAGTTTTATGTTGGCTGCTTTGATGGTGCTCATGCCAAGCCGCTGCGGCCGCTGGCCCTGTTGTCGGCCCACGCTTTGCAAATGCTGATGGCCGAATTCGACAAACCAATGCTTCTGGGGTCAGGCCTGCAAGACCAGGCAGACGTGTGGCCGGACGCCAACCTGTTCTTGCCGTTGGCCGCCGCACTGCCAGATGATCCGATATCAGGCGAACCGCTTTACCTGCGCACACCCGATGCCAAGCCCATGGCGCTGCAAGGCAAGACAGCACCTGCCTTGCGGCTGGCGCGCGCTGTTGATGCCGATGCGCTGAGCGAGATCCACGGCAAGTGTTTCCCCGCGGCCTGGACGCCAGAAATGCTGCGCGTTACTTGCTCATCGCCCAGTGCCACCACGCTGATCGCGGAGAACCGGGGCATGGCCTGCGGCTTCATCCAGGCGCAGGCAGCAGCCGATGAAGCGGAAATCCTGACGCTGTGCGTGCTGCCGGAGTTGCGGCGCCATGGCATTGCCATGCTGCTGCTGGGCGGGCTCGTCACCGACCTTAAAATACGTGGCATGAAGACCTTGTTTCTGGAAGTGGCTGATAGCAACATCGCGGCGCGCGGCCTTTACGCCCAGGCGGGCTTCCGCGAGACAGGCCGCCGCAAGGCCTATTATGCCAGCGGCGATGATGCCATCACCATGGCGCTGGCGCTGTAATCATGTTGGGCACGGGCCGGGCCATCACGCGGCTCATTGCCTTTGTTGCCGTCACACTGCCGCTGATGCCGCTGCAGCAGCTTTTCATCTGGTTCTGGCCTGCCATGGCGCAGCGCTTCCCGCATCTCTATCACCGCCTGTTGTGCCGCATTCTTGGTGTGAAGGTTGTTGTTGAAGGGCAGTTGCCGCAAGGTGCCTGCCTGCTGGTGGCCAATCATGTGTCATGGCTGGACATCGTGGTGCTGAGTGCGGCGCTACCCTGCTCGTTCATTGCCAAGCGCGAGGTCAATGGCTGGCCCTTCTTTGGATCGCTGGCCCGACTGCAGCGCACCGTCTTCGTGGACCGGCAGCGGCGGCACTCCACCGCCGATAGCCGCGACATCATTGCGAGGCGGTTGGCGCAGGGCGACAAGCTGGTGCTGTTTGCGGAAGGGACGTCCGGCGATGGTGCGTCGGTAAAGCCGTTCAAGTCTTCCTTCTTTGCGGCAGCGGGCAGCGACACCGCGATCATTCCCGTGACGCTTGCCTATGTGGGCTTGTGGAACCTGCCGCTGACCCGGCGCATGCGCCCCTTCATTGCCTGGTATGGTGATATGGACCTTGCACCGCATCTTTGGCAGGCGGTGAAGGCGGGACCGGTCACCGTCCGCGTGATGTTCCACGATGCTTTGGATGCTGCACATCGCAAGCATGCCGCGCGTGAGGCGGAAAATCTGATCCGCGAGACGCTGGCCGACGCCCTGCATCATTCCCTTCACTGAGGACCTGTTTTGCGCTAGGTCCCCGGCCCATGACCACAGCGCCAACTCGCAAGGCCTTTATCAAGTCCTTTGGCTGCCAGATGAATGTCTATGACGCTGAGCGCATGGGCGAGATTCTGCAGGCCCAAGGCTATGGCGTCGCTAATTCACCCGAACAGGCCGACCTTGTGGTGCTGAACACCTGCCACATCCGCGAAAAGGCGTCTGACAAACTTTACTCAGAGCTCGGCAAAATCCGCGAGATGAAAGAGGATGGCGCGGCACAGGGTCATGACATGCTGATTGCCGTTGCCGGATGCGTGGCGCAGGCAGAGGGCGACGAAATCCTGTCGCGGCAGAAGGCCGTTGATTTGGTGTTTGGCCCGCAGACCTATCACCGCCTGCCGGAACTTCTGAAAACGCGGGCTGAAACGGGCAAGGCGGTGATCGAGACGGATTTCACTGGCGAAGCCAAGTTCGATGACCTGGCAAAGGCGCCCACGCGCACAGCGCAGGGCCATGGTGTCGCGGCTTTCCTGACCGTGCAGGAGGGGTGTGACAAATTCTGTTCCTTCTGTGTGGTGCCCTATACGCGCGGTGCCGAATATTCACGGCCTGTGGCACAGGTGCTTCAGGAAGCGCGGGCGCTTGTGGCCGCAGGCGTGCGTGAAGTGACGCTGCTTGGGCAAAACGTCAACGCCTATTGTGGTGCCCATGCCGACGGCAAGGCGAGCCTCGCTCAGCTTGTTGCGGAACTGTCATCAATCGATGGCATTGATCGAATCCGCTACACGACCAGCCACCCGCGCGACATGACGGACGACCTGATTGCAGCCCATGCCGAAAACACCAAGCTGATGCCCTATCTGCATCTGCCCATCCAGGCTGGCAATGACCGCGTCCTCAAGGCCATGAACCGCGGCCACACCGCAGAGGACTATTTGCAGCTCATTGCCCGCATCCGCAAGGCACGGCCAGACATGGCGCTGTCGGGCGACTTCATCGTCGGCTTTCCGGGTGAAACAGAGTCTGCCTTTGAAGACACACTCGCCGTGGTGCGCGAGGTTGGTTATGCCTCGGCCTACTCGTTCAAGTATTCGCCGCGCCCGGGCACACCAGCGGCTGAACGTGAAGACCAGGTTGATGAAGAGGTGAAGACGGAGCGCCTCTATCGCCTGCAGGCGCTTCTCACACAGCAGATGCAAAGGTTCAACGCCAGTTGCGTGGGCCGTGTTCTGCCTGTCCTGGTGGAAAAACCGGGCCGCAATGCCGGGCAGGTGATCGGCCGCTCGCCTTATCTGCAAAGCGTTCACCTTGACATGCCGATCAGCGCCAAGGGCCAGATTGTACAGACCCTGATCACCGGGACAAAACCCAACAGCCTGTCCGGTCAACTGGTAAAAACCCCCGCCGACGCATGAAATTCTCCGGCGGGATGAACCATCTTGACCGTCGGGCGTTTTGCCCCAATATAGTGTCCGGAGAATAGATTCATTGAGCTCAAACGTCAGCACGCTTCCCACCCCCTCTGCCCGCAGCCGCGAGGCCATCTCCGAACAGACCATCACACTCGCTTTTGAGGACAACCGCCTGCTGCCGATCCTGTTCGGGGAGCATGACGAGCATCTGGCCCTCATCGAGCACAAGCTTGGTGTGCATATCACGCCACGCGGCAACCGCATCGCCATCCGTGGTGCCGCGACGCCGGCGGAAGAAGCGCGTTCCGTGTTGCTTTCACTCTATGCCAAGGCGGCGCGCGGCGCCGACATCGGCCGGGGTGATGTGGATGGCGCCATCCGCATGGCGCGGCTTGCCAATGAACCTGAAACCGACAAGGACCAGGTGCGGACACGGCGCAAGTCCATCGCGCCCCGCACGCCGAACCAGAAGAAATATATCGAGGCGATCCGCAAGCATGAGCTGGTGTTCGGCATCGGCCCGGCTGGCACGGGCAAGACCTATCTTGCAGTGGCCTGCGCTGCCGAGGCCCTGATGAATGGCGAAGTGGATCGCATTATCCTCTCCCGGCCCGCCGTTGAGGCGGGTGAACGCCTGGGTTTTCTGCCGGGCGACATGAAGGAAAAAGTCGACCCCTATCTGCGCCCGCTCTACGATGCACTGTATGACATGATGCCACAAGCGCTGGTGCAAAAAGGCCTGGCTGAAAACCAGATCGAGATTGCGCCCCTGGCGTTCATGCGCGGGCGTACACTGTCACATGCTTTCGTCATCCTTGATGAAGCGCAGAACACCACGCCGCAACAGATGAAGATGTTTCTGACGCGCCTTGGCGAAGGCAGCCGCATGGTGGTGACAGGCGATCCTACGCAGGTTGACCTGCCCAACAACATGACCTCTGGTCTTGCTGATGCGCTGGGCATCCTGAAGGGCGTCAAAGGCATTGGCCAAATCCATTTCGAGGCTGAAGACATTGTGCGCCATCAGCTGGTGGGTCGCATTGTGACGGCCTATGAAAAGCAGGCCGCCAAGGCCCGTTCCACAAAGTGATTCCCTGACATGACTGTGACCCTTGAGGTCGAAGCGGGTGACTGGCAGAGCATTGCCGACCTTGACGCCCTCGTCAAACAGGTTACCGCTGCAACCCTTCCTGCAAACGAGAACCGCAGCATCCACTTCCTGTTAACGGATGATGAGGCCATGCGCGAGATCAACCGCGAATGGCGCGGCAAGGACAAACCGACCAATGTGCTGTCTTTTCCGGCCGCCCCGCAACCCGTGCCGCACGGGGAAGTCGCACATTTGGGGGATCTTGTGCTAGCATGGGAAACCGTGAGCAGCGAAGCAACCAGCCAAGGCAAGACCGTGGAAAATCACACCCGTCATCTGCTGGTGCATGGCCTTTTGCATCTCCTGGGGTTTGACCATGAAACGGACCCTGACGCAGAACTCATGGAACAGAAGGAGCGGGACATTCTCTCCGGCCTAGGCATTGCAGACCCATACCAATCATGAGCACAGACAAGACACCTGAACCCAAACGTTCGGCCAATTTCCTGAGCCGCCTGAAGCGGCGGCTCACTGGTAGCAAAGACTTGCGCGAAAGCCTGGAAGGCGTGATCGAAAGCCATGCGGAAGTGACAGGCGGCGAATCGATGGCCGCCGATGCCCGCTCCATGCTGGGCAATGTGCTGACCTTCCAGGACCTGCGTGTTGACGACCTGATGGTGCCGCGGGCCGATATCGTGGCCGTTGAAGAAGGCGAAACGCTGCGCGTGCTGCTTGACCGCTTTACGGAAGCCAATCATTCGCGCCTTCCGGTGTTTCGCGAAACGCTTGATGACGTGCGGGGCATGATCCACGTCAAGGACTTCCTGCGCTGGATGAATTCCAAGGGGCGCACCAGCAAATCAAAATCCGTGGCGGGCCTGTCATTGTCCGCCAGTGAACTTTCCGGCACCGTCAAAAATCTCGGCTCAATTGCCCGCGACGTGCTTTATGTGCCGCCCTCGATGCCGGCCTCTGACCTGTTGTTCAAAATGAAATCCACCCATGTGCATCTTGCCATCGTGGTGGACGAATATGGCGGCACGGATGGACTTGTGTCCTTCGAAGATATTGTCGAGTCCATCGTTGGCGAGATTTCCGATGAGCACGACGAAGATGAAGATGATGTGCTCATCAAGAAGCAGAACGACACCACCTACATCGCTGACGGCCGCCTTGCCATTGCCACGCTGGATGAAATGTTCGGCGTCGAATTGCTTGCAGAAGACCAGAAGGACGAAGCCGATACGCTTGGTGGCCTGATTTTTGAAATGGCTGGGCGCGTTCCCGTGCGGGGAGAAATGATTGTGCACCCTAGCGGCCTTGAATTCGAGGTGGCGGAGGCTGACCAGCGCCGGGTCAAGAAGATCCGCATTCACGTCAAAAAGAAGCCCGAACCGGAGGCCGAAGGTGAGGTTGAGGGCAGCGGCTAGGTTGCCATCACGTTGCCGCGAGGCCTGAAACATTCGGCCGTCTCGCCCGTATAACAAGAAACAGAAGCGAGACAGAATGACCAAAGCCCGGATTGCCTCCATCGCCACAGCTGTGCCGCCGCACGTGCTGGACACCGATCATGTCATCAAGCAGGCGGGGCGAATCTTTGCGCGGTTCGGAGACGATTTCCAACGCATGCTGCCGGTGTTTCAGAACGCCGGAATTGGACGGCGCTACTCTGCCTGTCCCGCTGACTGGTTTGATGGTGACAACGGATGGCCCGAGCGATCGGCGCGCTACCTGGAAGGTGCAATGACCCTGTTTCGTGACGCGGCCACAAAGGCGCTGAAAGAAGCACGGCTCAAGCCTCATGAAATTGACGTCATCATCACCATTTCATCGACTGGCATCGCTACGCCGTCCATCGAGGCGCGCGTCATGCATGACATGGGGTTCCGGCAGGATGTGGTGCGGCTTCCGGTGTTTGGACTTGGCTGCGCGGGTGGCGTTTCAGGCCTGGCCGTGGCCGCAGAATTCGCGCAGGCCCGACCCGGCTCCAAGGTGCTGATGGTGGTCATCGAATTGTGCACGCTGGCCTTCCGTTCCGATGAGGTGTCCAAGGCCAACATCATTGCCACCGCATTGTTTGGAGATGGTGCGGCCGCACTTGTCATCTCGACCGATGCTGATGGCCCAATAATTGAACACACAGGCCAGCACTGTTGGCCCGATACACTTGATGTGATGGGCTGGCGCATGGATGCGCAAGGGTTTGGCGCCATTCTGTCGCGAGATGTGCCTGACATTGTGCTCAATGATCTTCGACCGGTGGCCGAAACCTTCCTGGCATCAAAGAAGCTCACCCTTGCCGATATTGATGCCTTTACGTTCCACCCCGGTGGCGCAAAGGTCATTCAATCCCTGGAGACGACATTTGCATTGCCCAATGGAAGTCTGCGGCATGAGCGCGATGTACTCGCGGAATTCGGCAATATGTCCTCTCCCACGGTCATCTTCATCCTGAAACGCGCCCTTGCTGATGGTCCAAAGCCGCGCCGCCTGGTCAGTGCCCTGGGCCCGGGGTTCACTGCCACATTTGTGACGCTCGTCCAGTGATGTCGGGTGCTCTTGCCCTTTTGATCGTCATCACGCTGCAGCGGGCCAGCGAACTCGTCATTGCCCGGCGCAACACGGCGGCCCTGTTGCGTGGAGGCGCTGTTGAAACGGGAGCAGGGCATTATCCTGTCATGGTGCTGCTGCACGGCGCGTGGCTTCTTGGGCTCTGGGCGTTCGGATGGAGGGCGGTCCTGCAGCCTGTGTTCGTAACGGCCTATCTTGTGCTGCAGGTCTTGCGAATCTGGATTCTTGCCACGCTGGGCAAGCGTTGGACGACGCGCATCCTGACTGTTCCAGGCGAAACCTTGGTGAAGCGCGGGCCTTTCAAATATGTCCGCCATCCCAATTACCTTCTGGTGGCGCTGGAAATACCGCTGCTGCCGATGGCCTTCGGTTTGAATTGGTTTGCAATGCTGTTTGGCCTTCTGAATCTCGCCATGCTGTGGTGGCGCATCAGGGCCGAAAATGTGGCGCTCGGCTATTCAGAGAAGTGACAATTTGCCGAGTGCTGGCAGCTTGATCGCCAGATCATCGGGATCAATTCCAATGGTTGAGCCGAGCAGGTGCAGTTCAACACCTTCGCGCAGGGCTACCGTGCCGCCAATCACCCCAGCAACGGAAAAACTGTAGCCGGTCTTGCTCGGTGCCACATCATATCCCACCCAGCCCAGCCAGTCTTTGCCCACGGCAACGGGCGGCAATTCCGTATCGAGGCCGTTGGTGTGGCGTACCACCCAACTCACAAAGGTGTTGGAGTTGGGGCCTGGCCAGACGTGATAGGTGCCCCTGGCCTGATAGGGATAGGCCGCAATGCTTGCTTCGATGTTCGGGATCAGAGCCGCTGCCTTGGCACCTTCAAGGCGATAGATGATGCGCGGCGTGTTGCCATACCAGAAGGCATCCGGCGCGAAGGAGTTCTTGCGCACGGGATTGCCCCAGCCAACCACGTCATAGCGAGTCCATTCGGCCGCCGCTTCCGGCTTGAGGATGATCGACATGTGCTCGGCGAAAATGCCTTTCCAGCGTCCGGTGCGCGAGGCCAGGATGATCACGGTTGCAGGTTTGTCTCCGGAAGCCAAAGGCAACAAGCCCGATGAAGCCCAGTTCGCCTCTTTCCAGTTGGAGGGCCAGCCTTTTGCGTAGCCCATCACCGTTCCGACCGAGATGGGAGCGATGATCGTCAAAACCGTAAACCATTTCAGGATGCGCTTCATGGTGGCATTGGTGATGGGAGAAGGTGACTGAATTTGGGCGCTTTGCAAAAAAGCCCAACCGGGCTAAAGCCTGCGCCATGTCAAACCTTCCAACGCCCATGAAACTTGCCATTGCTGGAGCTGGCGGCCGCATGGGCCGTGAACTGGCGCGCGTTGTCCACAATACGCCGGGCTGCGTGCTCGCGGGGGGCATTGAAGCACCAGGTTCACCTTATGTGGGCCACGACTACGGCACGCTGTTCGGTGTGGCCAATCTTGGCATCAAGATCAGCGACAAGCCTGATGCGGTCTTGCCATTGGTTGACGGCGTGATTGATTTCACGGTTCCTGCCGCAACGCTGGAACTCGTCAAGCACACCTCAACCTACAAAAAGGTCCATGTGATCGGCACCACGGGCATCGGTCCGGCTGGCGAAGCCACCATCCGGTGGGCGGCGGAACATGCCACGATCGTCAAGTCAGGCAACTTCAGCCTGGGTGTGAACCTGCTCGCCGGCATTATCAAGAAAGTGGCCGCCACGCTGGGCAATGACTTCGACATCGAAGTGCTGGAAATGCATCACAAGCACAAGATCGACGCACCTTCGGGAACAGCATTGATGCTTGGCAAGGCAGCGGCTGACGGCCGCGAGGTGAGCCTCGCCGAGAAATCTGTGCGTTCGCGCGATGGCCACACGGGTGCACGCAAGCCAGGTGACATTGGCTTTGCCACGCTGAGGGGTGGCTCCGTGGTCGGTGATCACACAGTCATGTTTGCCAGTGATTCCGAGCGCATCGAATTCACACACAAGGCGCAGAGCCGCGAGATGTTTGCCATTGGCGCCGTAAAAGCGGCGCTGTGGGCCAAGGGCAAAGCACCCGGACTTTATGACATGTTTGATGTATTGGGGATTAAGGAATGAGTGGAACACTGGTGCTTGTCCGCCACGGGCAGAGCGAATGGAATTTGAAGAACCTGTTCACCGGCTGGAAGGATGTCGAGCTTTCGCCGAAGGGTGTTGAAGAGGCCAAGGCTGCCGGCCAACGACTGAAGGCCAAGGGCCTGGAGTTTGACGTGTGCTTTACCTCTGCCTTGAAGCGCGCCCAGAACACGCTTGACCTTATCCTTGCAGAACTGGGCCAGACGGGACTGTCCATCAGCCGTGACCAGGCCTTGAACGAGCGCGACTACGGCGAGCTCACCGGCCTCAACAAGGACGATGCACGCAAGAAGTTTGGCGAAGATCAGGTGCACATCTGGCGCCGCTCCTATGATGTGCCACCGCCCGGCGGCGAGAGTCTGAAAGACACGCTGGCCCGCTCGCTGCCTTATTATGTGCACATGATCCAGCCGCATGTGCTTGACGGCAAGACCGTGCTCGTGGCGGCCCATGGCAACTCGCTGCGCTCATTGATCATGGCCATTGAAGGCCTGACGCCAGAGCAGATCCTGAAACGCGAACTGGAAACGGGTGTTCCCGTTGTCTACAAGCTCAAGGCCAATTCCCTGCCGCAATCGGTTGAGGTGCTGACTGCATAGGCTAGCGCCTGCGTGCCGAAATTATGCGTCCTTTGCTTGAGACAACAACAATATAGGCTGCGCCACGCTTGGTGGCCGAGAAACGATATCGGCCAGTTGCACAACTCTGCGTGCGGACATTGCGATAGCCATTGGCGCGAACGATACGGAGCGCTTCCGTGCATGTGACGTGCGCGCGATAGTACGGCCTGTCAGTATAATATGGCGTTCCATCGTAATACGGTGCGTCGTAGTAGCCATCATATCCGTAGCCCGGATAACCAAAGTATCCGTATCCAGGATAGATATCGATGCCGGGATACCCGCCGCTGCGGCCATGACGCCGGCGATGCTTATGCCGTCTGTCATCGCGCCTGCCGCCATTGCCCAAACGACCATCGTCCGATGTGCCGTTGTCATTACCAATTCCGGGTGGCTGACCTGATCCGTCAGGTGTACGTCCAGGCTTGTGCCGTCCGGGCTGGCCGGGGTTTTCCGGAATGATCACAGGCGGGGGTGTTCCCTGCTCATTCTGCGCACCTCCATTTGGTGCGCCGTTATTGCCGTTGTGCGTGCCATCAGCGCCATCACGCCTGCGATTTCCCTCGTTTCCTCTCACACCATCGTTCGGAGTGCCGTGCATATTGCATTCAACACCAGGCGGGCACAGCGGCGCGCGTTGCGCTGCGGCTGAATTCACCCACCCCATCACACACATGGTCGCACAGAGCGACACTGAGCAAAAACCCAAGGCCTTCATCATAACCTACGACTCCACAACATTTGAAATCGTTTAACGTGGCTTGGCGGCAATTGTTCCGATTTCCAGAATGCAGAAAGGCCGGGAATCCCCGGCCTTTCGTAGCTGTTCAGCCACTGTGCTCAGGCGATCTTTTTTGCTTTCCTTCTGCGGCCAGCGAAGCCCAACGCTGCAAGGCCGGTGGCGAGCAGCGGCAAGGCTGCCGGAATTGGCACAGCACTGACATTCACATTTGCGTCGTCGATGCGGATGTTGCCGCGCCCGGAATCGTGGAAAGAAATCGATGTGACGTTGCTGAAAAGATAACTGAAGACCTGACCACCGTTGTTGTGTGGATAGACGCTTTCCAGCAGATCGACCTGATCGACCAGAGTGGCGCCGTTGTAGGCTTGGACTGTCAGGGTGGCGGGCTGGCCGAGAATCTGGAACCAGAACGACGTGAGGTCGAAAACACCGCCGCCAACGCGGGTGAGAACCGATGTTTCATTGGTGTTCAGGGCCAAGCAGGGTGCCACATTGCAATTGCCGTTTACAATGCGCGCAACATCAACGGAAAATCCGCTTTCAATGTAAGGGTCCACGTCGGGACCACCAAAGGTCAAGGTGAGTGCGTGGCTGGGAGCCGCCTGCATCGCGAGGCCCATTGCGAAGAGTGCCGAGAGAGCGAGGGATTTTGCCATTTCATACTCCTAAGAACATTTAGCCGATCTTGATGCCCCAGGAAGCTGCCCACCTTCGACTTCCATTTTTGATGATCGGAGTCAGGTTGTTAAAAGTCTACATAAAATCGAGCGACATCCAAGAAACGCAAAACCAGAGGTTGTCTCGCTTCCGGAGAATTGGAATTTAAATAAAATTATTTTGGGGACGCAATTTCCGTCATATTGGGCAGTCAGTTGCAGCCGCGAAAATGTCACTGATTGCGTACGCTGACGTACTTCATGGATGAAGGAAACTGGCGGAAAGAGAGGGATTCGAACCCTCGTTACGCTTTCACGTAAACACGCGTTCCAGGCGTGCGCCTTAAACCACTCGGCCATCTTTCCGCACCTGTTTCCAGGCCGATGGGCTTGCGCCGCACCGGGAACGGGGAGCCGATTATCGCATGAAAGTGATTGCCGCAAGCCTGCCCATCACCGAAGCGTTGCTTTCTTTTGCCGGGGGTAAAACCCATGTTAAGGTCCTGAAAGGAGTTGACCACATGTTCTTTTCCAGAAAACCCAAGACCATCGTGACGCCAGCCGAGGCCCTGCCCGGGCGGACCGCCGCAATCCCTACGGCGCAGACGCATTTCGTTAACGGCAATCCGTTGAAAGGCCCCTATCCGGCCAACAGCGAGCAGGTGATTTTCGCACTGGGCTGCTATTGGGGTGCCGAACGCAAATTCTGGCAGGTGCCCGGTGTCTGGGTGACGGCCGTCGGCAATGCTGGCGGAACGACGCCAAACCCAACCTATGAGGAAGTTTGCTCCGGGATGACCGGTCATGCCGAATCGGTGCTGGTGATGTTTGACCCGGCAAAAGTGTCGCTCGATATGCTGCTCAAGACCTTCTGGGAGGCGCACGACCCGACGCAGGGCATGCGCCAGGGCAACGACATGGGCACGCAATACCGCTCGGCCATTTATTGGACGAAGCCAGAGCAGGAAGCGGTGGTCCGTGCCTCTCTCGCCTCCTACCAGAAGGCACTTGATGCCAAGGGCTATGGCAAGATCACCACTGAGCTGGCCCCGGCAGGGCCTTTCTACTTTGCCGAGGACTACCATCAGCAATACCTCGCCAAAAACCCGAATGGCTATTGTGGCCTCGGCGGCACGGGTGTGTCCTGCCCCATCGGGCTGACGGCTGCTGCATAACGTGGCGGCAGACGAGATACCATCACCATCGGCCAGCCGCTTTAAACTGGAGCGGCTGGCGCGCCTCATGCGCCAGCAGGACCATGGCAAGGGCCTCGTGCCCGTGCAGTGGGAAGCCTTGCGCTATCTGGCGCGGGCCAATGCATTGTCCAACTCGCCTGGTGCCCTCGCGCGTTACCTTGGATCGACCAAGGGCACGGTGTCGCAAACGCTTCTGTCACTCGAGAAGAAGGGTCTCATTGAAAAGCAGACCCGGGGCGGTGACGGGCGTTCGGTCAAGCTGATGCTCACAGAGCAAGGTAAGGCCAAGTTGACGGAGGATGGCTTGCTGGCCGTTGAGCAGGATATTGCAGGCCTGTCCGACAAGACGCGCAAGAGACTGGACAGGGCCCTCGAGCAGATGCTCGCCGCTGCCTGTATGCGCCAAGACGAGCCCAGCTTTGGCACGTGCGATAGTTGCCGCTACTTCCGCGAAGGCGGCAGCAGCGCACCGGACCGTTGCATGAAAGTGGAAGCGAGCCTTACCCCGGAAGACCGGCAGCTCATGTGCATTGAGCATGTGGCGCGCTGACACATGGGCTTAGGCCCTGTCGATGCGGGCCGCGTAACAGCCCTGTTTGGCATTGTGCACGTGAATATAGCTTACGTCCGGTTTTTCAAAGAAGGTTGGGATGGCCTGCCTCAGATCTTTTCCATCGACCACATCCGCATGCACAAGCAAACCTTTTTCGCTGAAGCCGCGCAGGGAGAGAAGCCGGCGTGCCAAAACATCGGGAATCTCATCGGTCCGGTCAAACGTCTGTTCCGCCCCTTCGAGAACAAAGATGGCGTGGGAAGAACGATAGGGCGTGTTGGCTGTCTGATGTTGATAGTTGACAAGCAGCAGGCTTTCACCTGGCCGGGCATCACGCAATTCAATGCGATCGGGATAGCCCGGACACGCATCAGCAATGCGGCGAATCGCGCCATGGGCCGCAAGGTCCTGTTCACTCAGGCCGTAGAGGTGGCGAAAGGGTTCAGCTGAAAGGCCGGTGATGCGGAAGGACATGGGCGTGCTCCAAAGCTGCAGGATTTCTGCAGGCTAGGCCCGCGCCAAAACCCAAGCCACCCGATTCCTGATCAGGCCTCAGGTTTTTTCCCGGTCAGTTCGCCTTCGCCATGCCAGTAATCCTTGTGGTCGCGCATGAAGCGCTGGCCAAGAGCGGTAACACCAACCTTGTTGGAATCGGGGTAGACGCAGACGTCATTCTCATCCCGGTCGCCGATGATGATGTAGCGGCAGACCTCATCCGTGTGGTTGTAGAGACAATGCTCGTGGGGGCTCTTGGGCGGAAAGCGCACGAAGTCGCCCGCCTTCATGACATGGTGGTCCTTGCCGATGCGCACAGTGAGAGCCCCCGAAAGAATGATCACATATTCCTCTTCACGCAGGTGATAGTGGGCTGGGCAGTTCTGCTTGCCCGCGGGAAGCTCTTCGATGGCAACACCGATCTTGTAGGGCTGTGGCCCCATGGCGGTTGAGAGGTGGCGATAACGCAGGGCGAAATTGTCGCCGTGGCTGAACTCCGTCCATGGAACAGTATCCGTTGCCATGGGTTTCACGGGTTCGTCAGTCATGGGGTTGCTTCCTTTTCTTGCCGCGTGCCTGCCGCAATGACCAGGCCTGCCGCCACTGATAGCACAACAAATCCAAGTGCCATGGGCACGGGCGTGCCATTGTAAAACTGGCCGATCATAGCGCCCAATGCTGCGCCGATAACCATTTGCAGAAAGCCTTGCGTCGAGGCTGCCGTGCCCGCCACATCACCAAGAGGCATCATGGCCAATGCGCCAAAATTCGACATGATGAAATTGAAACTCACAAAGATCAGGCACATCAAACCGAAAAACAAAAAAACCGGCAAGAGTTGCATCATGCCCAATACCACCAGCACGGCGGACAGGGCTGCAAAGACGCCAAGGCCCCAGCGCGACAGCGTGACCATGCCATAGCGTGTCACCGCCTGCGAATTCATGAAACCGCCAATCGCCGCGCAAATGCCGCCAGCCGCAAAGAAGGCCGGGAACCATTTGCCCATGCCATAATGCTCGACATAGATTTGCTGCGAAGATGTAAGGAAGCCCATCAATGCGCCGAACAGCAGGGCCGTGGCCATGATGTAGGACAGCGAAACGCGATTGCCGAACACAATGCCAAAGCCTTCAATGATGGAGCGGGCCGTGAACGCCCGTCGCATCTCCGGCTTCAGCGTTTCCGGCAGGCGAAAGAATACCCAGGTCATGACGAGGGCACAGAAACCCGCCATGAAGGCAAAGAGGCCTTGCCAGCTCATCAGCGTCAACAGAAGTTGCCCGAGACTCGGTGCGATGATGGGTGAGAGCATCATGACCATAAAGACAAGAGACAGTGTCTTGGCCATTTCATTGCCCACATATGAATCGCGCACCACGGCAACGGCGATGACGGCAGAGGCAGCGGCGCCCGCCCCCTGCAGGACACGCAATGCCACGAGGGAGTGGAAATCCGTAACGAAGAATGCGCCCAAGGCTGCCAGGCAATAGACGGCAAGACCAGCGAGCAGCGGCTTTCGGCGACCGAAGCGATCGGCCAGCGGGCCGAACACAAGCTGCAGAACGCCAAAGCCCAGCATGTAGGCGGGGATCACCAGCTGGCGCTGGTTGGGATCCTGTTCGCCCAGGCTCTGCCCGATGTCCTGAAGACCCGGCAGCATGATGTCGATGGCAAAAGCGTTGATGGCGATCAGCGCCGCCACAAGTGAAATAAACTCCACCCGGCCCAAGGGGCCGGCAATCGATTGATTTGACATGACCAAAACTTTCAGCGGCGAATCCCGATGCTTCGCCAAAAGAACATACTGCGAACAAAGGCCCGCTCCGTCAAGCAACCCTAAGCCGAAACATGTCAGCAGCATGACCACAAAAAAATCTGCACACCGCGTGAACCGGTTTGCGGGTCACCGCGACCAAAGGGCATGGGCTGGATTTCAGCCCGGACGACAAGCCCCTCACCCACCTCACACGGAGACCTGCAATGTCCATTCTGTCCAAATTGATCATCGCTGCCACGCTTACCGTTGCCACAGCAACAGCTGCTTCTGCGGCTTGCAATGTGAATTACCGGCAGTTCCACCAAAACGGCCGCATCATCCACGGCGCCTACACCGGCAACCTGAGCTACCGCGAATTCCGCCATCTGGAACGCAATGAAGCTGCCATTCGCCAGATGGAACGCGTGGCACGCGCCGACGGCCACATCACCCCCGGTGAATGCCTCGTGCTGAACCAGG
This sequence comes from uncultured Alphaproteobacteria bacterium, assembly GCA_937864985.1. Lineage (GTDB taxonomy): Bacteria > Pseudomonadota > Alphaproteobacteria > Rhizobiales > Aestuariivirgaceae > Aestuariivirga. The sequence continues at coordinate 3,521 of CALMEZ010000114.1, read as the reverse complement.
CCTTGAACTTCCAGTCCAACCGCATCTGGTTGAAGAAGCACAACTGATTTCCAAAATTCCACCGCTGCAGGAGCTGGCAGGGCAATGGACCTGCCTGCTCCTTGTTTTTCTCATTGTGTGATCTGTAGACTTGCCAAGGCATTCACCAGCCCGGCACCAAATTGCGCATCCTTGCCCGGCGATCCCAAGTCACGTGCGCCACGTTCCAAAGCTGACATGATTTCATCACGAGACATGCCCGGGTCCTGCCCCAGCATGAGGGCGATGACGCCTGTCACCTCGGCGGCGGCAAAAGAAGTGCCGGTTTCAAACTGATAGGTGCCAGCAGGTGCAGTGACCAGCACATCAATGCCGGGCGCTGCCACGTCGATGTAGGAACCCCGATTGGCCTGATCATAGGCCCTGTCGTCCGTCCCCGTCGCCGTCACGGCAATGACACTGTCGTAGGCTGCGGGATAGGCCGGTTCAGCCTCGGGTCCGCCGTTGCCAGCAGCCGCAACAACAACAATGCCCCGCTTGGCGATCGCCGTCATCATTTCTTCCAGCAGGGGATCGGCTGGGCCTGTCAGGCTCAAGTTGATGATGTTGGCCTTGCGCTTCACGGCCCAGTCCAGCCCGCGCAGAAGGCTTTCAGACGTTGCGGCGCTTGCGTCTTCGTCTTCCAGCGATTCAAAGACGCGGACATCCAGAAGCCGCGCATCAGGAGCCACACCCAACAGCAGGCCATTTGCGGCAACAAGCCCCGCAACCTCTGTGCCATGCGGATCGGTGATGGCTGATTTTCCCTCCGTTGCGTCAAACGTGGCCGCAACCTTGCCTTTGAGATCGGGATGGGTTGCATCAATGCCACTGTCAACGACTGCAACCAGCGCGCCGGTGCCACTTGAAATGTCCTGGGCTTCAACTGCGGAGATGCGGGCCAGCGCATATTGCGGCAGCGCCTGGTCGGCCGGGGCTGGCTGTGATGCCGCTGATTGCCGCTCGTAATAATTATTGTTCTGCAGCGAAAGAATCAGCGGTTCGCCTTGAAGTACCGCCCTTACTGTGTCGAGGGGCCGTGCATCGCGATAGCGGAAGCGCACGACGCGCTTTCCCGTCAGTTCGATGGCCCAGGTTTGCACAATACGCACGTTGTTGCGCCGCGCGAGATCACGAAGCTCCGCGGCACTTGCCGTGAGAGGCACAGTGGCCGGAAGCTCGGTTGGGGCAAAGCGCCGCTTGAGGCGGCGGATGAGGCGGCGTTCCGCCTTGCCAGGCCGTTGCAACATGCCGTTGGCCAGCACGGTGCCGGGCGGCAGGCAGGCCAGCAACCTTGCCTGCAATGGCAAGGCGACCAGGCCCGAAGGGCACAAGCACAGCGCGTTGTTGACGACACCACCAATACACGCTTTGCGCCCTGCAATCCGTGCCTGCCGTGATTGCCGGATTTTCCTGATCAGGATCTTGTGTTGCGCCAGCCGCGTGCGGCGCTGTTCGAGGCGCTTGCGCTTCTGCTTCGCCAGCACGGTGGGTGCTTGTTGCCTTTCGGTGCGGGGCAGTTTTGCAGCGCGGAACAGTTTTGGACGTGGACGCCGCAGGCGCCGTCGAAAGGCTGCCTCCGTAGCAAGCGGTTCGACAGATGGCAGGGACGCGGCAGGGGCCGGAAAGGCAACGGCCAGATCGGGCAGCGCCATCAGCAGCATCAACAAAAGTGCAAGGGCCCTGGAGCGAATCTGTGCCATGTCTGTTGCTCAGTTGGACGGCAGCACGCTTGTCACGATACCCGTCATCGCCTTCAGCTTGCCAAGTGCTTGCTGCCGCTCTTCATCAGTTGGTTCCCTGCCGTCACCAGTTACGCTCAGGCTATAGAAGCTATCGGCGCGCGGCCCATCAACGATGTGGAAACCCTGGTGCGCCAGGGCGTCTGATATGTTTTTCATTGTTGCCGCGTCATCAAAGCGCACAAGAGCGACAACGCGGGCCTGCCCGGCCTGCCCCTTGGCCAGGTGATAGTTTGCCGCGCGGTTTTCCATGACAAGGCCACCCATCACAAGGAACTGGCCAACGATCAAAACCAGTGCGGCCGCCGTGACAAGCCGCGCCGGACCGGACCACAGCGAAGCCATGCCATCCTGCAGCCTTGACCACAGGCTTGTGCCAGCCTGATGCTGCAATCCGGCCCGGGCCAGCAAGGCGTCTGCCGAAAGGCTGCGCGGCAGGGGCATGGCCTCGTGATCCTCGCGGTCTGCTGTGAGTTCTTCTTCAATCAATGCCAGCTGGCTCTGCAGGAAACTGTCATTGGCCAGGGCCTTCTCGACGCGGGCATGCTGTTCGGTTGATAATTTGCCCGTGGCATACCAGGGCAACAGCAACAGCAGCTCATCATTCTCTCTCATGGTTTCGGGCTTGCTCATGGCCACCCCCTGTCGAGGCCGGCCTGGCGGGCAGCCTCGGATAATTTCTTGCGGGCATTGAACAGGCGCGTTTTCACGGTGCCCACCGGAATGCCGGTGATGCTGGCAACCTCTTCGACGCCCTTGTCGTGGTAATAGACGAGATCAATGACCTCGCGGTGTTCAACAGAAAGGACGGCAAGGCAGCGCCGCAGGACGTGGGCCTTGTTGTCCACAAGCACTGTGTCTTCCGGCCCCGGTGCCTCATCTTCCTGTTCATATTCACTTTCGTCCGGCAATTGCTGCTCGCGGCGGCGGCGCAGGCTGCTGATGGCCTTGTTGCGGGCCATGGAGAGAATCCAGGTGCTGGGAGAGGACTGCCCTGCGAATTGTCCGGCCTGACGCCAAACGTCCAGAAACACTTCATTGGTCAACTCCTCGGCCACGGCCTCGTTCCTGACAGTGCGCTGGATGAACCTGAAGACCCGCGCGCTGTGGCGGGAAAACAGCAGTTTCAATGCATGGCTGTCCTGTTTGGCCAGCCTGCCCAGCAGGGCTTCATCACTCTGTGCTTGATCCATCAGACACCTGGAATGAAACGCCCTGCTGATTTGTCGCTGTAAGCTGGAGATTGGTTCAGGGCCGGTTTAACATTATTTCCGGCCCGCTGTCGCGCCGCCAAGGGGGACCGTGGCGTGGAACTTGCCTTCCCCACCGATTTCTGCTTTATCCCCGCTATCTCACTGAAAAGTCGAGGTTTCAAAGCTGCCTGGCTGTATAAGGGCTGCCATGGCTGCGTTATGTAACGTTCTGAAAGGATTGAACAAAATGCCCAAGATGAAAACCAAGTCGGCAGCCAAGAAGCGCTTTCGCTTCACGGCGTCGGGCAAGGTCAAGGCTGGTGCCGCTGGCAAGCGTCACGGCATGATCAAGCGCACCAACAAGCAAATCCGCAATCAGCGCGGCACGATGGTTCTGGCACCGGGTGATGAAGGCCTGGTCAAGATCCACATGCCCTATGCTGGCAAGTACTAAGAGGAGCTTGACCCATGCCACGCGCAAAAGGCGGCGTTGTTGCCCGCCGTTCCCACAAAAAGGTCATGGCCCGCGCCAAGGGCTACTTCTCCCGCCGCAAGAACATCTTCCGCG
>CALMEZ010000113.1 GCA_937864985.1 uncultured Alphaproteobacteria bacterium | reverse complement strand
CTCAAGAAGGCCGGCCTCTTCGAAGAGGTAAAGGATCGACTCGCAGCTCCGGGCACCGGCCTCTCCGGCGGCCAGCAGCAGCGGCTATGCATCGCCCGCGCCATTGCCGTGAACCCTGAAGTGATTTTAATGGATGAGCCATGTTCGGCATTGGACCCAATTGCCACAGCTCGCATTGAAGAACTCATTCAGGAGTTAAAGGAAAATTTCTGCATTGTGATCGTCACCCACTCCATGCAGCAGGCGGCCCGCGTGTCTGACATGACCGCCTTTTTCCATCTCGGTGTGCTGGTGGAAACAGGAGACACTGACATGATATTCACAAAGCCGCAGGATAGGCGCACTCAAGACTATATCACGGGCCGTTTCGGCTAAGGAGACACAGGATATGTCGGAACATATTGTCAAAGCCTATGACAGTGATCTCGCTGCACTGAAATCCATGCTCTCGGAAATGGGTGGACTGGCTGAAGAACAGATGGCGCGCGGCATCGAGGCCCTTGTGCGCCGGGACACCAAGCTTGCAGATCTCGTCGCGCATTCCGACGAACGGATCGACGAACTTGAAACTGCTGTTGAGGAGAGGGCGGTCATCATCATCGCCAAACGGCAGCCGATGGCCAAGGATTTGCGCAATATCATGGTGGCAATCCGGATTGCATCTGACATCGAGCGCATCGGTGACCTCGCCAAGAACATCGCAAAGCGGGCGCATGCGATTTACGACATTATTCCACCCCGGCTCACCAAGGGCCTTGAACGTCTGGGTGAACTCTCGCAAACGCAGGTAAAGCTTGTGCTTGATGCCTTTGCCGCTTCCGATATCGAGAAGGCAATGGCCGTATGGCACCATGACGAAGACATCGACGCGCTTCACAATTCTATTTTTCGCGAACTCCTCACCTACATGATGGAAGACCCGCGTATGATTGGGGCTTGCACGCATCTGCTTTTCGCGGCCAAGAACATCGAGCGCATTGGTGACCATGCCACCAACATCGCCGAGAATGTCTATTACCTCGTCAATGGCGAAATGCTCAAGGAACAGCGCCCGAAGAAAGACAAGACTGCGATAACCCCATTTTCTTCCATGAACAATGATTGATTTATGAGCGCATCCATTCTCATCGTCGAAGACGAGTCAGGCATCCACCAACTGCTCGAGTACAACCTCAAGGCCGAGGGGTTTCGCACACGTGTTGTTGAAACTGGCGAGGAAGTACAATTCGCACTCTCCGACGAAATGCCCGACCTCGTGCTCTTGGACTGGATGTTGCCCGGGCTCTCCGGCATCGAAGTTTGCCGCCTGATCCGGGCAAGGCCGGAAACTAAGGCGCTGCCCATCATCATGCTGACCGCCCGCGGTGAAGAAGCCGAGCGTGTTCGTGGCCTAGCCACCGGTGCGGATGATTACATCGTTAAACCTTTCTCCATTCCCGAGGTCATGGCGCGCATCCGTTCGATCTTGCGGAGGGTAAAACCTGACGCAATCATCGAGATGATGTCGAGAGGCGACATCACGCTGGACCGGGCCAAAAAGCGCGTGACGCGCGGCAATCGCGATATTTCACTATCCCCCACGGAATTCCGGCTTCTCGAATATCTTATGCAGCAGCCCGGGCGCGTGTTCAGCCGTGCGCAGCTCCTCGACCGGGTCTGGAGCAACGAAGCAGAGATCGACGAGCGTACCGTTGACGTTCACATTGGCCGTCTGCGCAAGAGTCTGTCACGTGGAAGGGAGCCCGACCCCATCCGCACGGTGCGCGCCAGCGGCTATTCCTTTGATGACCGGTTTGGTGGGCCGGTCAAATAGGAATTGCCAGCATCATTCCAGCACGAGGCGGGGAAAGTAAAATGAAACAACCCAATTCGGCATGTCGACGATTTCACTGATGCGGAGATCGCCGCAGACAGAGCAGAGCATGTAGGCATCGACAGCGTTCATGTTGTATCGCTTCGACAGGAGATCGACCATGCCTGATACAGCGACCTTTGCACCTTCCATCAGGTCTGGCCCGACGCCAGTTGTCACTTCGTAACCTTTGCCATCAAGATGGCGTGTGACTGGCCCTGGTGTTGTGAACCTCGGGAATAGCAGATTCGCGTTCTTCACGAGTTCAAACTTTGCAGCGATGGTCATGGGGCTTTCAATGGCAGTGCCGCAGATTTCGCCATCACCTTGCGCTGCATGGGTGTCACCAACACTGAACAATGCGCCTGCCACTTCTACAGGTAGATAAAGCTCCGTCCCACTGGCCAGGTCGCGGATATCGAGATTGCCACCCATGCGTCGCGGCGGTACCACCGAGTGTTGGCCGGCCTCGGCCGGTGCCAAGCCAATGGTGCCGCAAAAGGGCTTCAGGGGCACTTTGCCCCCCGGCCCAAAAAGGGCAGGTGCCAAGGACCTGGCATCATATGTCCAGATATGCAGTGCCGGTTCCTGGAATTGGTCGGCAAGCAGGCCAAACCCCGGGATGTTGGCGGTCCAGCCCCAGCCAGAAGGCCCGAATTCGAGCAGAGTCACTTTCAGCGCATCGCCCGGTTCGGCACCATCGATGTAGACGGGCCCCGTGACAGGATTGACCTTGCCGAAATCCAGTTTCTGTAAATCAGCAACCGTCGACTTCGCGTGCAGTTGGCCGCCGGATGAATCCACTGTATGAAACTCAATGGTTTCGCCAGGCTTGATCCGGAGGGCGGGAACATTGGCATTATTCCACCCATGGTGGCAGTTATGATCGTGAATTGTGTGGGTGCATTTCATGCTGCGCTTCTCGCTTTTTATGAGCCCATTGCCAGACTATCACGGCTGCCCTAGGCTCCAAGAAAAATAAGCACTGGAGGGACGGTGTGGTAGCACTGAAGCAGAGGGAAGGCCGCGCAAAATTCGGCAAGTATGAAACATGGTATCGTGTAACCGGGAATTTGGGTTCGAAAAAGCCACCGATCTTCATTCTGCATGGCGGTCCTGGTGCCGCACACAACTATGTTGACTCGTATAAGCTGCTCGCCAAGACCGGCCGCGCTGTCATCCACTATGACCAGCTGGGCTGCGGCAAGTCCACCCATCTGCCTGACAAGGGCAAGTCCTTCTGGACGGTTCAGCTTTTCATCGACGAACTGAACAATCTCGTTGACCATCTGGGTCAGCGCAAAGCCTTCCACGTGCTGGGGCAAAGCTGGGGCGGCATGCTGGCTGCGGAGTATGGCATCACGCGGCCCGCAGGGCTGAAGTCGCTGACCATTGCAAATTCCCCTGCATCCATGAAGCTGTGGGTGAGTGAGGCCAAGCGCATGCGCAGCCTGATGCCCAAACCCATTCAGGACGCCCTCAACAAACACGAAAAGGCTGGAACCACATCCAGCAAGGAATACCAGGACGCAACCATGTGGGTATACGAGCGGCACGTCTGCCGCGTCTTGCCATTTCCGAAAGAGGTGAAGGCCTCCTTTGACCAGATCGGCAAAGACCCCACCGTTTATCACACCATGAATGGGCCCAATGAATTCTTTGTCGTGGGAACTCTGAAAAACTGGAGCGTCATCGACAGGCTGAAACGCATTGACGTTCCGACCTATGTTTTGTCCGGTTATTACGACGAAGCAACGCCGGCCTGCGTGCAACCGTTCAAGGACAAGATCAAGGGTGCAATCGGCGAAATCTACGGAAACTCAAGCCACATGCCGCATGTGGAAGAGCAGGATTTGTGCATGAAAAATGTCGGCAATTTCCTCAAGGCCAACGACTAATCAGGGAGCGAACAATGAAAAAGACTTTGATGGGTGCTGCCGTTGCAGCACTGCTCGCCGTAACAGGCACGGCGCAAGCCGAATATAAGGCCGAACATCGCGGCGGTACCATGCGCATCTTGGCTGGATCTGCCGCAGGAACGCTTGATCCGCATATTAACTACACGCTGCAATACTGGCAGATCTATCAATCTGTCTATGATGGGCTCGTGGCGTTCAAAAAAGCGGCTGGTGCAGAGGGCTTCAACAAGGTGCCCGATCTTGCAGAGGCTATTCCGGCACCAACCAATGACGGCAAGACCTATGTCTTCAAGCTGCGCAAGGGCATCAAGTTTTCGAATGGCAATGAAGTGACCGTGAAAGATGTGGTCGCTTCCTTCCAGCGCATTTTCAAAGTGTCGAGCCCGACGGCGGGCGGCTTCTATAGTGTCATTGTGGGCGCTGACGCCTGCCTCAAGGACGCCAAGACTTGCACCCTCGACGGTGGCATTGTAGCGGACGAGGCGGCTGGAACCGTCACCATTAACCTGACGCGGCCTGATGCCGAATTCATCGACAAGCTGGCATTGCCCCATGCCGTGATCTTGCCGGCTGATGCGCCGACGACTGATGCGGGGTCCGTGCCGATTGCAGGGACGGGCGCCTACATGTTCGCATCCTACGATCCGAACAAGCAACTCGTCATGACGCGTAATCCGAACTTCAAGGTTTGGAGCGAAGAAGCCCAGCCTGACGGCTATCCGGACCAGGTGAATTATGACTTCGGCTCTACTCAGGCCGAACAAATCACCGCCATCGAAAATGGTGAAGCCGACTGGACACTGGATGAGCCGCCCGCGGACCGGCTTTCCGAAATGGGCACCAAATACAAGGATCAGGTGTACGTCACGCCCTTGACGGCATGGTGGTATCTGCCAATGAATGTGAATCTGGCGCCCTTCGACAATATCAAGGCACGCCAGGCGGTGAACTTCGCCATTGACCGCAAGGCCTTGGTCAATCTGTTTGGCGGTCCGGTTCTGGCTTCCCCTGTATGCCAGGTTCTTCCTCCCGGCTTCCCTGGCCACGAAGATTACTGCCCCTACACCAAGAACCCTGGAACCAAATGGTCAGCACCAGACATGGACAAGGCCAAACAATTGGTCGAAGAATCTGGCACCAAGGGTCAGAAGGTAACAATCATCGTCGAAGACAAGGCCGTTCCAAAGGCCATCGGCACCTACCTGCAAAGCGTGTTCAAGGATTTGGGCTGGGATGCGGACGTCAAACCAATCTCCACCAACATCCAGTTCACATATATACAGAACACCAATAATAAGGTGCAGATTTCGATCACCCAATGGTATCAGGATTATCCGGCAGCGTCGGACTTCCTGAATATCCTGTTCGGCTGTGCAAGTTTCACACCGGGCTCTGACAGCTCAATCAACATTGCAGGCTGGTGCGACAAGGGCGTGCAAGCCGAGATGGACGCCGCGCTGCTGCAGGGCGTGACTGATCCTGAAGGTGCCAACAAGGCCTGGGCCCAGATTGACAAAGAGGTGACGGATGCCTCACCAGCTGCGGCGATGTTCACGCCCAAGCATTTGGATTTCGTTTCCAAGCGCGTGGGCAACTTCCAGTTCAACAGTGAATTCTACTGGATGGTCACCCAGTCATGGGTCAAGTAATTGGCTGAAGCAATACAGGTTACAAATACCGTCAGCCGTGGCCCTTGGGCCACGGCTGTTCGTCGCTTGCGTCGGGATAAGCCGGCCATGGTGGCACTTGTTGCCTTGCTCCTGATCATTGCAGCTTGCCTTCTGGCCCCGGCCTATGCGCAATGGGCGGGCGTCGATCCATTTTCATCAACGCTGGACGCCACCATCAAGATTGATGGGCAGGATGTGCCGGTGATGGAACAATCAACCGAAGGGTTGGGACTGGGCTACAATCCCATTGACCCCACATGGCAACTTGGAAATTATTTTCTCGGCGCTGACAACCAGGGCCGCGACGTCATGGCGCGCCTGCTTTATGGCGGCATCAATTCGTTTCTGATCGCAGGTGCAGCAACCATTCTCACCCTTGCAGGTGCAACAATCCTTGGCCTTGCGTCGGGCTTCTTTGGCGGAGCGATCGACACAATGATATCGCGCTTTCTCGACGTGCTATGGGCCTTTCCGGTTTACTTGCTGGCCATCTCGCTTTCAATTGTGCTGATCGCTCAAGGGATTTCCATAGGACCGATAACCATCGAGTCGGGCAGCCTGTGGCTGCCAATCTTCATCATCGGCATCATTTATATTCCCTATGTCGCAAGGCCCATACGCGGCCAAGTCATGTCGCTGCGAAAAAGCGAATTTGTCATGGCTGCCATCGGCCTTGGCGCGCCAAGCAGCCGCATTTTGCTGCGTGAAATTCTGCCCAATGTCAGCACGACGCTGATCGTCTTCGTGCCCTTGATGATGGCAATCAATATGCTCACGGAGTCAGCGCTTTCCTATCTGTCGATTGGTGTTCAGCCGCCCGATGCCTCGTGGGGCACAATCATTCAGGATGGACAAGGCCTGCTCTATACGCGGCCCGTCGTTTCACTGGCGCCGGGCATTGCCATTGTCCTGACCGTACTGGCGCTCAATGTGCTCGGTGATGGCCTGCGCGATGCGCTTGACCCGCGTTCCAAAATCAAGATCGGCGGCCGCTAATGCTGTGGGCAATTCTTCAGCGCCTCTGGCAGATGGCATTCGTCATGATCGGCATCAGCGTGCTGGTGTTTGCGATTTTTTTTGCAACACCAGGCGCTGATCCCGCAGCGCGCATTGCCGGCCGAAATGCCAGCCCCGAAATCCTGGAGGCAGTGCGCAAGAGCTTTGGATTCGATCAGCCCTTCTATGTGCAATACCTGCTGATGATGAAGCGCATCTTCATAACGGGAGACCTGACTTCCTTTGTCAACCGCGGATGGAAGGTGGTTCCGGCTGTCGTCGACACGATACCGGTTACCCTTTCATTGGTGACGGGAGCCGCTGTCCTGTGGGTGATCTTCAGCATCATCATTGGAACCGTGGCAGCCGCTAACCGCGGCAAATGGGCGGACAAGTTGCTAATGATCTTGGGCCTGATCGGAATTTCCATGCCGGTCTACTGGCTTGGTGACGTGATGAACCTGATCACCCAGAGCCGCTACAAGGACACCTGGTTGTTTTCGTGGGTGCCACCGCTCGGCTATCAGAATTTTTCTGACAGCCCGAAAGGCTGGTTCCTGTCACTTGTCATCCCCTGGATCACGCTCGCCATTCTCTACATCGGGCTCTACGGCAGGGTGTTGCGTGCCAACCTGATTGAGGCCATGCAGGAAGACTATGTGCGCACTGCGCGCGCCAAGGGATTGTCTGAATCGCGCATTCTGCTCAAGCATGCACTGCGCACGTCAATGATCAGCTTTGTAACGTTGTTCGGACTGGATTTCGGCGCGCTTGTTGGCGGTTCCGCGCTTTTGACCGAGGTGGTATTTGATCTCCATGGCGTCGGCAAGCTCACCTACGATGCGCTGAAGAACCTTGATTTGCCGATCATCATGACAACCGTTCTATATGCCTCATTCTTTGTAGTCGCTGCCAACGCGTTGGTGGATATCGCTTACGTGTTTCTCGATCCGCGCGTGAGGCAAAGCTGATGCTGTCTGTCCGTGATCTTTGCGTCTCCTTCCGCACGGAACAGGGCGTGTTGCGCGCCATCGACCATGTGTCATTTGATGTGGAGGCGGGCGAGATCCTGGGCGTGGTCGGCGAATCGGGCTCCGGCAAGACCGTGTCCCTTCTAGCAGTCATGGGATTGATCAACGATCCCAATGCCACTGTCACGGGTTCCATCCGGTTCAAAGGGCGGGAATTGGTTGGCCTAAAGCCTTCTGACCTGCGCAAGCTCCGCGGCCGTGACATGGCCATGATCTTCCAGGACCCAATGACCGCGCTGACCCCGGTTTATACAATTGGCACGCAGATCGCCGAACAGATCACGACCCATCAGAACATCAGCAAGCGTGCCGCCTTGGACCGCGCTGTGCAACTCTTGGCGGAAGTGAACATTCCAAAGCCTGAAGAGGCAATTTCCCGCTATCCACACCAGCTTTCAGGCGGCATGCGGCAGCGCGCTGTCATCGCCATGGCTCTCTCAAACAATCCGTCCTTGCTGATCGCTGACGAACCGACAACGGCACTTGACGTCACCGTGCAGGCGCAAATTCTGGATCTGGTGCGCAAGCTTCAGCGTGAACACAAGTCATCGGTGGTGTTCATCACCCACGACATGGGCGTGATTGCTGAAATTGCTGACCATGTCATGGTCATGTATGCCGGGCGCATTGCGGAACGCGCAAACAAGGCGGAAATCTTTCGGCGTCCCTTACATCCTTATACGCGGGCCCTTCTCGATTCCATTCCGCCCCTGCGTGGACCAAGGCCACCGCGCCTGCGTGCCATTCCCGGCGCACCGCCGTCGTTGTTGCACCGCACGGAGGCTTGCGCATTTGCGCCACGGTGTGCGAAAAAGATTGAGATATGTTCGCTCAAACCTGCCTTGAGGGGCACAGAACATGAGGTTGCCTGCCATGTGGTGAATCATGGCTGACTTTCTTTATGTTGCACGCAATGTCAGTAAGCACTTCTTCGTCGGCTCCCGCTTTTCATCGCAGGGGTTGCGCACGGTTCATGCGGTCGATGACGTCTCGCTTGAGATCAGTCAAGGTGAGACACTTGGTCTGGTCGGAGAATCCGGTTGCGGAAAATCGACACTGGGGCGCTGCCTGGCGCGTCTCTACGACGTTACTTACGGCGCGCTGAACTTCGATGGTAAAGATATTGCCGGCCTTTCGAACCGGGGGCTCAGGCCGCTCCGCGCCAAACTGCAGATGGTGTTTCAGGACCCCTCTGCCTCGCTCAATCCGCGGCGGCGCGTGAAAGATTTGATTGCGGAGCCATTGCGCATCCACACGCGCATGACCAAACCGCAAATTGCGGTTCGCGTTGCAGAACTGCTTAACGAGGTGGGGCTGCTACCTGATCACGCTGAACGTTTTCCGCACGAGTTCTCGGGCGGGCAGCGTCAAAGAATCGGCATCGCACGAGCCATTGCGCTGAATCCGAAAATGCTGATTCTGGATGAACCTGTCTCAGCGCTTGATGTGTCCGTTCAGGCGCAGATCGTCAATCTGCTGGCCGGGCTGCAGGAGAAACTCGGGCTGACTTATGTGTTCGTCGCCCATGACCTGAGCGTGGTGCGTCAGGTTTCAACACGCATTGCGGTGATGTATCTGGGCTCGATCGTGGAGATTGGCCCTGCCGAAGACATTTTTGCCAACCCCAGACACCCGTACACACAGGCGCTGATTTCGGCCGTGCCGGAGCCTGATCCGTCGGCCAAGCGCAATCGCATCATCCTGCAAGGTGACGTGCCAAGCCCGGTCAATCCACCATCGGGCTGCCGCTTCCATCCGCGCTGTCCCTACGCCCAGGCGAAATGCAAGATCGAGCGGCCAGCGTTGCTGGCAGAGGCAAAGGGCAGGCAGGTAGCATGCCATTTTCCGTTGTCCAACGGCTGACCGTGGCAGTGTATCCTGCAAAGTCAAATTGGTGTTTGAACCTTTCAAGGAGAAAGGTTCAGCGCTTCCGTCAGGTCGCCCATGGGTGGCTCGCCGTGCGCCTTCAAGGCCGCATCTCTTTCGGCCAATCCAGTTAATGTTGGCAATTCAAACCGCCTGGTCAAAAAACGGAGGATTGAAGTTGTGTCATATGGAGTGTGGTCCACGGAACCCATTTTTGCGAAGGGCGACACAATAATGGCGGGAACGCGTGTGCCGGGGCCCCAGCGGTCGGCCTTGGGTGGAGCAACGTGATCCCAAAAGCCGCCATTTTCATCATAGGTCACGACCACAAGCATGCCGGGCCACTGCGGGCTTTTTTCGACATGGGAAATGATGTCGGCAATGTGCTGATCACCTGATAAAACGTCGGCATAGCCAGCATGCTCATTCAAATTGCCCTGCGGCTTGTAAAATGCCACTTGCGGCAACTGGCCCTTGTCAACTGCTTCAAGGAAGTTGACACCATCAATTCCCCCATCCTTCAGATGGTCAGCGCGGGCCTGGGTGCCAGGAGCCGTGCTGGCGAAATAGTTGAATGGCTGATGGTGGAACTGGAACTTGTGGCTGCTGGAGCCTTCCTTCAACGCTTCGTCCCAACCGCCAGCATACCAGGCCCATGTGATTTTTCTTTTGCTCAGCAAATCTCCAATATTGGGCATGGTCTGTGGTGGCAGGCGGGTGGGTGCATTTGGATCCGTCATCGCCGGATCGCCGCCAGCCGGAGGCTTCACGCCGCTGGGCTGGTAGGGCGGCTGCATGGTGTTGACGGCAAAGCCGTCTGGCGTGATCGCCCCGTCATTCTCGAAGTTTGGCGGCCCTTCCAGCGCAGAAGACGGATTGACGGATGATGGCTTGAGAGTGACGCCATCTGCTTCGACAATGGCTATGCGCTCCCTGGCGGGCGAGTGGGCAACATCCGGGTAGATGGCGACACAGGCACATGCCAAGGCGATGTGATTGAGAAATGAGCCACCGAACGCTGCCATGAAGAAGTTGTCTGCCAGAACATATTTCTGTGCGACGGACCACATCGGAAGTTTGCTGCCGTCATAGGTTCCCATCACCAAGGCCCCCGAATCTCCCCAGGCGGCGAACTTGTCATTCATGCCACCGTCGATTTGCATTTGGTTTTGATAGAATCGATGCCACAGATCACGTGTGGGAACAGACAGGGGCAGATTGAATGGAGCGGCATCAACCCTGAATGGGGCATTCGGCAGGTGTTGTGTCTGATCCTGATAAACCTGCGGGATTGCGCCTTTGGGCGTGAGGCCACCCCAGACCGGAGGCAACTCTTTCAGAGGACTGCCGTCGCGATCCACCTGCAAGACTTTCTGCGGCCCAAGATTTCCCGTGCCGTTCGCGCCGGGAAAGGTGCCATACAGACTGTCGAAGCTGCGGTTTTCAGCAAAAATAATGACAACATTCTTGATATCGCTAAGCGAACGTGATTGAGCGGAAGCAATATTCGGTATGGCAAATGCAGCCATCATAGCTGTGATGATGGTCGCGACGCCCGATGTACTGCCTTTCCTATCCAACATGACGCAACATCCTCCAGCATTGCCGATTCAAGCTCGCAGTGTCATTGTAAGCGCATCACTGTTGAAGACCAGATGCTTAACGCTGCCTAATGATCACTTTCTCCCGTCCAGATGCATTGGAGGCCCGCGCCATGGCAACATTGCACGTGGCGTGCTGGCGTGAGGCCTATACTGTCCTCGTTCCCGATGATCTGGCCAAGCGCTTCGAGGTGGCCGCCATGATCCTGCGATGGCAGGAGCATCTGTCGAAGCCAGAGCGGTTCATCGAAGCGGCTTACGACGGGAGCCAGCCCGTGGCGTTTGTCAATTCCGGCCGTCCCGTGGAACAACTGTTTGATGGCATGGACGGGCATATTGCTGCGCTCTATGTCGCAAAGACCCACTACCGGAAAGGCTTGGGGCGCATGCTGATGGCGCATGCAGCGGCGGATTGGCTGGCACAGGGCGGGCATTCCATTTCGCTTGGTGTGCTTGCTGAAAATACCCAGGCGCGAAGCTTTTATGAAGCCATGGGCGGACGGTTGGTGAAAACGGGTTTCTATGAGTGGCACGGCCACCAGCTGGCCGATGCCATCTATGTCTTTGAAGATCTGGCCCGGCTTGCCGCCCGAAATCCGGTTTGAAACCTGCGCCAAAATGCCCAAAAACGCCGACCTTGCGGGGCAAGGGCGGCTTGGCTAAAGCCTATGCCTTACAGATTCATAATTTCCGGATGAGGATTTGCCATGGCGCATGATGGACCAACCTATGTCTCCAAGGGTTTTGAAGACCACAAGAACACCTACGAAGGCTTTCTCAAGGGTTCGGTGGCGCTGGCCATCGTGTGTGCCTATGTGCTGGTGGCGCTGTGCGCCTTCCGCTTCATGGACTACCTCAACGTGTTCACGGGCTTTGCCGGCATGATTGTCGGCATCATCGCCACGCTGATTGATCTCAAGGCTGGCGGAAAGTGGTTCCTGTCCGGCGGTTTGCTGGTTGTGTTCGGTCTCATCGTCGCCATCAACCTGTAACAGGCATCACATGAAAATCGCGGTCCCTGCTGAAACACTGGCCGGGGAGGCGCGTGTCGCGGCTTCGCCCGATGTGGTGAAAGCCTATGTCAAAAAAGGAGCCCAGGTCGCGGTCCAGTCGGGCGCGGGTCTGGGCTCAAACATGTCTGATCATGACTTTGAGGCGGCCGGCGCCACTGTCGTTAAAGGTGAAACGGTGGTGAAGGACGCTGACTTGGTGCTCACGATCCGCAGACCCAATGCCAAACTGCTGAAAGCCATGAAGCCCGGCGCAATTGTTGCGGGTGGGCTTGAGCCTTACGGTGATCGTGCCGAACTCGAAGCTTTTGCCAAATCTGGTGTCACAGCCTTTGCGATGGAGCTGATGCCGCGCATCACGCGCGCGCAAAGCATGGATATTCTATCCTCGCAAGCTAACCTTGCCGGCTACAAGGCGGTGATTGATGCCGCTGCCATTTATGGCCGGGCCTTCCCAATGATGATGACAGCCGCTGGCACGGTGCCTGCCGCCAAGGTGTTTATCATGGGTGTGGGGGTTGCGGGGCTGCAGGCCATTGCAACGGCGCGGCGCCTCGGTGCCATCGTGTCGGCAACCGACGTGCGCAAGGCCACGGAAGAACAGGTGAAATCGCTGGGTGCGAAATTTGTCTATGTCGATTTGGCTGAAGCGGCAACGGCGGCAGGTTATGCCCGCGAACTGACGGCAGAGGAAAAAGCCAAGCAGGCCGAGCTGGTTGCGGGCCACGTCAAATCGCAGGATATCGTTATCACAACAGCCTTGATCCCCGGCCGCCTGGCACCGACGCTGATCACCAAGGACATGGTGGAGAGCATGAAACCGGGTTCGGTGATCATTGACCTTGCGGTCGAACGCGGCGGCAACTGCCCGCTCTCGACACCCGACCAGATCGTGGTGCACAAGGGCGTGTCCATTGTCGGCACCGTCAATCTGGCAGGCAAGCTTGCGGGCAATGCCACACCATTGTTTGCCAAAAACATCGCCAACTTTCTTGATCTGATGATCCAGAAGGATGGCTCGTTGAAAGTTGACGAAGCTGATGAATGCATCAGCGGTACGATGATCGCCAAGGGCGGGCAGTTGGTGCACAAGATCTATCAGGGAGCAAGATAATGGAGCAGATGGCGCATTCGATTGATCCTTTCGTTTCCCTGCTTGGCATTTTCGTGCTCGCCGTTTTCGTCGGGTATTATGTGGTCTGGAACGTTACGCCCGCCCTGCACACACCGCTGATGAGCGTCACCAACGCCATCTCATCGGTCATCGTGGTCGGCTCCATTCTCGCCATCGCAACAGGTTCAACCATGGCGATGATCTTTGGTTTCATCGCGTTGGTGCTGGCTTCGGTCAACATCTTCGGTGGCTTTATGGTCACCAACCGCATGCTCGGCATGTACAAGAAGAAAGACAAGTAAGATGAGCGCCAATCTCGCTGCTGTTCTTTATCTCGTCGCGGGCTCGCTGTTCATCATGGCGTTGCGCGGGTTGTCGCATCCCTCCACGTCGCGGCAGGGCAACATGTATGGCATGGTGGGCATGGCGATTGCCATTGTCACCACACTGGCATTGGCCAAGCCCATTGGTGTGTTGCCGTGGCTGTTGATGATCGGCGGCCTTGCAATCGGTGCCGCGTTGGGTGGTGTGACTGCCAAGCGCATTCCCATGACGGCGATGCCGCAGCTTGTAGCTGCGTTCCATTCGCTTGTTGGTCTGGCGGCCGTCTTCGTTGCGGCTTCGGCTTTCTACGCACCGGAAGGTTTTGGTATCGCCACGGATGGCGACATCCACGCCCAGAGCCGCATCGAAATGGCGCTTGGCGCTGCCATTGGCGCCATCACCTTCACCGGCTCCGTCATCGCCTTCCTGAAACTCGATGGCCGCATGTCGGGTGCGCCGATCATGCTGCCGGCGCGTCACATCATCAACATCGCACTGGGTCTGGCGCTGGTTTATTTCATCTGGTCATTCTTTGAATCGCAAAGCGATGTCGCCTTCTGGATGATCATCGTTGTCAGTCTCGTTCTCGGCTTACTGCTGATCATCCCGATTGGCGGCGCTGACATGCCGGTTGTCGTCTCGATGCTGAATTCCTATTCCGGCTGGGCGGCGGCGGGCATTGGTTTCACGCTGGCCAACACGGCTTTGATCATCACGGGCGCATTGGTGGGCTCGTCGGGTGCCATCCTGTCCTACATCATGTGCAAGGGCATGAACCGCTCGTTCATTTCAGTGATCCTCGGCGGCTTCGGTGGCGAAAGCGCAGGCCCTGCCGCCAAGGGCGAAACCAAGCCTGTGAAGCAAGGGTCGGCTGACGATGCGGCCTTCATGATGAAGAATGCCTCATCCGTGATCATCGTTCCGGGTTATGGCATGGCCGTGGCCCAGGCCCAGCACGCGCTGCGCGAAATGGCCGATCATCTCAAGAAGTCTGGCGTGTCGGTGAAATATGCCATTCATCCGGTTGCAGGCCGCATGCCCGGCCACATGAACGTGCTGCTGGCCGAGGCCAACGTGCCCTATGATGAAGTGTTTGAGCTCGAGGACATCAACAGCGAATTCGCCCAGGCCGATATTGCCTTTGTCATTGGCGCAAATGACGTGACCAACCCATCCGCCAAGGATGATCCGAAGTCACCGATCTATGGCATGCCGGTTCTTGAGGTCTGGAAGGCCAAGACCGTGATGTTCATCAAGCGCGGCATGGCCTCGGGCTATGCCGGCGTCGACAATCCGCTGTTCTGGCGCGACAACACACTGATGCTGTTCGGCGACGCCAAGAAGATGACGGAAGAAATCAACAAGGGCATGGATCATTAAGCAGCGCATCGCCCAAATTCTGGGCACGCATGCGCCATTTTATCCACTCTGAAGGCCCGACAAGGGGCTTGCGCATCTCCAATTCCTGAGTACAGTAGGGAAAAAATAATTCCGCTCAGGAAACATCATGGAGGTTACCGATGCCCTTGTCCTGGAGATTTTCCGTCCTTGCAGACCGCCACCGGGCGCTTGGCTCGAAGCTCGAAGACTGGAGCGGCATGGGCACCGCCTGGACCTATAATGACGATCTCGTGGAACAGCACGCAACGGTGCGGACCAAGGCCGGTCTCATGGATGTGTCGGGCCTCAAGAAAATCCACCTCGTCGGCCCCCATGCGCAAGCCGTCCTTGACTATGTGACGACGCGCGATACCACCAAGATTTATCCCGGCAAGTCTGTCTATGCCTGCATCCTCAATGATCGCGGCATGTTCACCGATGATTGCATCATTTATCGCACAGGCCCCAATTCCTGGATGCTGGTGCATGGCTCCGGCACGGCCCACGAAGAAGTGGTGAAGCAGGCCATGGGCCGCAATGTGGCCGTGTTGTTTGATGATGATCTGCATGATCTTTCCCTGCAGGGGCCGGTCGCCGTTGACTTCCTGGCCAAGCACGTGCCGGGCATCCGTGATCTCAAGTATTTCCACCACATGCAGACCACGCTGTTTGGCGCGCCTGTCATGATCTCGCGAACCGGTTATACGGGCGAGCGCGGCTATGAAATCTTCTGCCGCGGCCAGGACGCGCCGATGATCTGGGACACGATCCTGGATCAAGGCAAGTCCATGGGCATCAAGCCCGTGTGCTTCACCACGCTCGATTTCCTGCGCGTTGAAAGCTATCTGCTGTTCTACCCTTACGATAATTCGCAGATGTACCCCTTCCCCGATCAGCCGCCGGGCGACAGCCTGTGGGAATTGGGCCTCGACTTCACCGTCTCGCCCGGCAAGACGGGCTTCCGTGGCTACGAAGAGCACTACAAGCTCAAGGGCAAGGAACGCTTCAAGATCTTTGGCCTTCTCATTGAGGGCGACAAGATGGCCGAAGGTGGCGACGAGTTGTGGAAGGATGGCAAGAAGGTGGGCGTCATCACCTGCCCGAGCTATTCCAAGCTGACCAAGAAGAGCATGGCCATTTGCCGCATGGATGTGGATGTGGCCAAGCAGGGCACACCGCTGGAAGTGCGCGGCAAGAACCTGAAGGCCAAGGCCATTGCCCACACCATCTCCTTCGATGATCCGGAGAAGAAGAAGCGCACGGCCGTTGGTTGAGGGGTAAGTCATGCTGGTCAAGGGGATTAAGAGCAGGCCGGTCTATTCAGGGGTCGCTTTTGATCCCATGGCCAAGCGGCATATCTTCGTGCTCGAGGCCGAAGGCGCAACGTCACTGATCGAACAGGTGGCAACGCCGGGCAGCGGTGAAATTGCAAAAGCCGATGTGCTTTATGTGGCAACGGCGGCCGCACCGAAGGCCTATGATCAAAAGCTGGCAGCGCTGAAGCCCCATGACCTGTGGTCGGCCCCAACAATTCCCGTTCTTTTGAACAGGCTGAATGTAGTGCTGGGTGCGGCTCACATGGGCACGCGGCTTTACCTCAGCGGCACCGAAGGTTTCATCGGCCAGGCCATGCAGGTGGCGCTCAACCACGGCATGGACTTCAACTCGATCAAAACCGAGCATCGCGGCTCGGAAGCGCGCCGGGTGCAGTGCGTGCACTGCAAGGGCATCACCGATGATGTGAAGACACAACCGGTGACGTGTTCCCATTGCGGGCTGACATTGCTGGTGCGCGACCATTATTCGCGCCGACTGGGCGCTTTCCAGGGTGTGTGCATTGATGCGGAGGAGCCGGGCACAGCGCCCGCGCCGGAGGTTTTGTTCCCGTGACTCTCAATACCGAAATGCGCGTCCGCGTGGCGGACATCAAGCAGGTTGCCGATCATGTGAAGCGCTTCCGCTTCGAACGTGTGGATGGGAAGCCGATGCCAGTGTTTTCCGGCGGTGCCCATGTGGTGGTCGCCATGCGTGATGGTGCGGTGCTGCGGCGCAACCCCTATTCGCTCATGTCATCACCGGAAGACAAAAGCGGTTACGAGATCAGCGTTTTGCGTGTCGAGAATTCCCGCGGCGGCTCGCACTTCCTGCATGACAAGTTGAAGAAGGGCGATGAGCTGACGGTGAGCCAACCTGTCAACTTGTTCCCCATGGACCAGCGCGGCCGCAAACACCTGTTCATGGCGGGCGGCATCGGCATCACGCCGTTCATGGCCATGATGGACCAGCTCAGCAAGACGGGCGAACATTTCGAACTGCATTATGCGGTGCGCACGCGAACGCATGGTGCCTATTGGAAAGACCTGGAGCAGCGTTACGGCAAGTCACGCGTCAAGATTTATTGCGACGCCGAAAACCTGTTCATTCCGGCCAAGGCCATCCTCGAGAACCAACCGCTGGGCACACATCTTTATGTGTGTGGCCCACATGGCATGATCAAAGGTGTGCTGAGCACAGCGCGTGAGCAGGGCTGGCCCTCGCAGAACCTGCATTCGGAAGAATTCCTGGCGCCTCCGCCCGGCAAGCCGTTCAACGTCAAGCTGGCGAAGACAAATAAGACCATTGAAGTTCATTCGCATCAAAGCATCCTCGAAGCATTGGAAGCGGCCGGCATTGATGCACCTTATCTGTGCCGTGGCGGTGCTTGCGGGCAATGCGAAACCAATGTGGTGGCCTGCTCAGGCAAGCTTGAACACAACGACATTTTCCTCGAACCCGAGGACAAGGCCTCCGGTAAGAAGATCATGATCTGTGTCTCGCGCATCAGCGGGCCAGACATCACCCTCGACCTGTAAGTGGCGGGAAGGACAGAACGATGAACATCAATTTCAAAAAAGAAACCTTCCGCGACGATTACACGTTTCGTAACAGCCCGGAAGCCATTCGCCGTTTTCCGTTTCCGTTCCACGAAGACAAGTACATGTACTCCGTCAACATGGAGCCGCATGTGCCTGCAGGTCCTGCTGGCCACGCCTACAACAATGGCATTGATGTGGACGAACATTTCGTTTCGGAAATGGAAGATCGCGCCAAGGTGTTGAAGGAAGACCCGCTGCGCTACCAGGCCTTGCCGCACATGATGACGGCACAGTGGGACACGCTGGAACTGCTGATGGAACAGCAGGCGGCGGGATATCCTGAGCATTTCTCGCTGACCAAGGATGGCGACAACTGGCACTGGATCAACAAGCCGATGGGCATTGACCAGAAATTTGTGTTCGGGGATGCCTCAACGCTTCCCATGGAGCCGCTCGAGTTCATCACACGGCAAGCTCAGGGGGATCATGTCATCGTGGACCAGCGCGACGGCAATCTGTGGTGCGATGCCGGCATGGTGACGACACAGGCCGACTGGTCGCTGGATTTCGACATCGGCATGAATTTCATGGAATGGCATGGCCCCGTGCCACTGGCTCATAACCTTGGCATTTTCGAGCGGGCCCTCAAATTCCTGCTCAACCTGCAGCAGGGCAAACCGGTGCGCCGCCTGAATTGGACCATGACGATCAATCCGCGCCTCGATACTTCACCGGAAAACTATCACAAATGGGGCACGGACCGCGCCACAGTGACACCGGAAAATGTGGGCAACAAGGTGCACCTGCGCTGCGAGTTGCAGAGCCTGTGGCGCCTGCCGCGTTCCAACGCCATTCTGTTTGTGATCCGCTGCTACCTCATCAAGATGGAAGAGCTGGTCACCGTGCCGAAGTGGGCGCGCCGCTTTCATCGCGTGCTGCGCGACCTGCCGCCCGAACTTGTCGACTACAAAGGCCTGACACGTTATCGGCCAACCACGGTTGAGTGGCTTTCAAAATATGATGACGGCAAGCCAACAAGCCCCGGCATTTTCCCTGAATAACCAGACATAACTCGGAGGACATACATGAAACGCGTTGCAGTGATTGGGGCTGGGCCATCTGGACTGGCAGCTTTGAGGGCCTTTCAATCCGCGCAAAAGAAAGGGGCGAAAATCCCGGAAGTCGTCTGTTTTGAAAAGCAGGATGACTGGGGTGGTTTGTGGAATTACACGTGGCGCACCGGGCTCGATCAATATGGCGAACCGGTACACTGCTCGATGTATCGTTATCTCTGGTCCAACGGTCCCAAGGAAGGGTTGGAGTTTGCCGACTACTCATTTGAGGAACACTTTGGCAAACAGATCGCAAGCTATCCACCGCGCGCTGTTCTGTTCGATTACATCCAAGGCCGCGTGAAAAAGGCTGGCGTCCGCAAATGGATCCGGTTTTCGACCACTGTGCGCATGGTGAACTATGACAAGAAGAAGGGCAAATTCACTGTCACCGTTCACGAACTGAAAAAAGACCAGATGTATCAGGAGGTCTTTGACCACGTGATTGTGGCTTCAGGCCACTTCAGTGTTCCCAACGTGCCGGAGTATCCCGGCTTCGACAAATTCAATGGCCGTGTGCTGCATGCGCATGATTTTCGCGATGCCCGCGAATTCAAGGGCAAGGACCTGCTCATCCTTGGCACATCCTATTCAGCGGAAGACATTGGTTCACAATGCTGGAAATACGGGGCGAAGTCTGTGACTGTCGCACATCGCCATGCGCCCATGGGCTTCAAATGGCCTGACAACTGGAAGGAAGTCCCAAAACTGGACCGCATGGACGAAACAACGGCTTACTTTATTGACGGAACCAGCAAGAAGGTTGACGCTGTAATCCTCTGCACCGGTTACAAGCACCACTTCCCGTTCCTGCCGGACGAATTGCGGTTGAAGACGGCCAATCGGCTTGCCACGGCTGATCTCTACAAGGGCGTGGCCTGGGTCCATAACCCCAAGCTCTTTTACATCGGCATGCAGGACCAGTGGTTCACCTTCAACATGTTCGACGCCCAGGCGTGGTGGGTGCGTGATGCCATCATGGGGCGGATCAAGATCCCGGCCGCGAAGAAAACCTTGCAGAAAGATGTGGCCAAGCGTGTTGCAGGCGAGGATGCTGGCAAAGACGCCCATGACGCAATCCACTATCAGGGTGATTATGTGAAGGAGTTGATCGCAGAAACTGATTACCCGTCCTTCGACGTGGATGGCGCCTGTGAAGCCTTCTTCGAGTGGAAAGAACACAAGAAGAAGGACATCATGGCTTTCCGCAACAATTCCTACAAGTCAGTCATTACGGGCACCATGGCCCCCAAGCACCACACGCCGTGGAAGGATGCGCTGGATGATTCCATGGAAGCCTATTTGAAGAACTGAGTAACCCACTTCCTCCATGGGCGGGCTTGACCCGCCCATCCATCCGGCTCTCAAGACTGGATCGGCGGCTCAAGGCCGCCGATGGAGATGTGGAGTGGAATATTGAATCGTTGAAAGATGCTTGTTGGCGTGAAAGTTGAGGGCCCGGATTTCCGGGCCCTTTCTTTTCACTTGAGCTTGATGTCGAAGTGCTTGAACACCTTCCTGGTGATCTTCCACTTGCCCTTGAAGCCCGCTTCCACGACGAAGGCATCTCCGGCCTTGACCTTCACGGGCTTGCCGCCGTCGGGTGTGATGGTAATGGCGCCTTTGATCAGGTGCACGAATTCATAGCCTGTGTAGGTGGCATGATATGTGCCAGGTGTCGCCTCCCAGCAGCCAGAGATCATGCTGCCGTCAGCATTGGTATGAAGCACCCATGTCTTCATGGTGGGCTTGCCTTCCACTTTCACCCAGCCATCAAGATCTCCCGTGATGGCTTTCTTGCCGCGGATGCTTGGCAACTTCACAACAGTCTTCATCGTTCCTCCCAGAGTTGGATTTGCTTGTTGTGCCCCCGTCTTCCCGCATCAGGATCGTGGCTTTGTCTTCTCCGGATCATAATGCGCGAATTTCACGATCTTTGCCGGCAGGCGCTTGGCATGGCCGTCCGCCTTGCCGATTTCAACTTCGGTGCCGATCTCGCTGTTGAGCGCATCCATGCGCGCCAGTGCAATATTCTTGCCGAGCAGCGGGGAACGCATGCCTGAGGTGACAACACCAACTTGCGCGCGACCGATATGTACGCAATCGCCGTGCCCAACAGCTTCGTTTGAATCGATCTCCAACCCCACCAGCTTGCGGCGCGGATGGTCTTTACGTTGCTGCAGGGCAGCGCGGCCGATGAAATCATCGGTCTTGGTTTTCAGCGGCACTGTAAAGGCGATGCCCGCTTCAAACGGATCGGTCTCGGAGTTGAATTCATAGTTGGCGAAGATCAGGCCTGCCTCGATGCGCACCATGTCCAAGGCTTCAAGCCCCATGGGCTTCAAGCCATATTTTTGGCCGGCGTTCCAAACAGCGTCGAACACCTCTGTTGCATGTTTGGGATGACAGAAAATTTCATAGCCAAGCTCGCCCGTGTAACCGGTGCGCGAGACGACGAGCGGCACGCCTTCGAAATGGCCGATGCGCGCCACCGTGAAACGGAACCATTCCAACTCACCAATCGCCGTTTGTGCTGGCGACGTCCACACAATCTCTTTCAGCAATTCGCGTGAAGCGGGGCCTTGTACTGCGATATTGTGCAGCTGGTCGGTCGATGATCGCACCCAGGCCTTGTAACCCTTCTTCTCAGCCTGCTCGCGCAACCAGATGCCGGAATAGTCATCACCGCCGATCCAGCGGAACAGGTTCTGGCCAAGACGGAACACCGTTCCGTCGTCGATCATGCCGCCGTTCTCGTAGCACATGGCGGTATAGACAACTTGGCCCGTGGACAGTTTCTTGATGTCCCGCGTGCAGCAATACTGCAGCAGGGCTTCGGCATCAGGTCCGGTCACCTCGAATTTGCGCAAGGGCGAGAGATCCAGCACCACGGCCTTTTCCCGGCAGGCCCAGTACTCGTCAATCGGCCCATCATTGTTGAAACGCTGCGGCAGCCAATAGCCGCGGTATTCGGTGAAGTTGCGGGTCAATTTCGAGAAGGAGGAATGGAAGGCGGTTTCTTTTGTCATCACGGGGTCTGCGTCAGGGGTCATGCGGTAAGCCACGGCTCGGGAAAATTTCTGTTCGGCGGAATAGGTGCGCACGTGAATGTCCGTCGGCGTCCAGCCATTGCCTGCCGTTGTGTCATCAGGGCATGCGGATGTTACGCACACAAGGTCTGTCAGGGCCTTGACCAGAACATAGTCGCCGGCGCGGGACCACGCCTCATCCGACACGATGACGTTCGCTTGGTCCATGCGCGTGTTGTAGAAAAAGTTCAGGGCTTCCCAGCCCTTGCGCTTGGCAATGCCGAAGGGATCCAGCGCATGGTTGAAATTCTCGGTGCAATTGACGTGGCCTGGATAGCCGATGTCATCATAGTAGCGCGGGTTGCAGGCCGTGGCGAAAGCATCATGGCGTCCGCAGGTGTCCTGCACTACTTCCACCAGCGGCTCGAAATCCAGTGCGAAAGCCTTCGAGGGCAGGCCGGGCGTAGGATAGGCGCGGCCCGTCAGCGTGCGGGTGATAGTGGCATCGAGCGCGTTTTCAAATCCCTTGTCGAGCTTGCGGGCCGAGAAGCACTGGAAGTCTGTCATCTGGCGGCCAGACACATCAATGATCTGGATATATTCGCCAGCCTTCACCATGAAACCACGCGCCGTTGCTGACGTGATGCGAATGTCCTGCAACGGGTCAGCAAGGGGTGTTGGCAAATCGTCATGCTGTGATTTCTGGAATGGCTTGGCGCGCAGGATGCGCAGCTCAATGTCGGTGGCCGTGTCCTGTCCGTCTGGCAGCATGTCCTGGGCAGGAGCGGTAATCGTCAAACTGCCATCGGTGCGCACTGTAAACTCGCATTTGCTGCCGGGCCTGCTGTCAGTGCCAAACACGCCCAACATTGCTCCAGAGCTTCCAATTCCAGCGAGATCAATACGGCCCTTCATGTCCTGGTAGGCAATCACAGCTTTCTGCCCGCCTTCCAAATCGGTCAGAGCAAACCTGTCGCCCTCCACCAGTTTGACAACAAGCGATCCGCCGCCTTTGACAACATAGCGTTCAACTCCAGCGGGCAGGGCGCGGTCGCCGGGGCGCAAGATGCGGCTGGGGCGGGGGGCGAAAAAGGCGGGTGCGTTCATGGGATATATTGCGCTGCACTCATTAAATTGGGTGATGACAAAGGTGATTTTTGCATAGTTTGGCTTGACGGTCGATATAGTGTCAGTAAAATTTGTTTCCTGAGAGGGGCGCGGCTGGCGGAAGAATCAGCATCCCTGTTCTTGCAAAATGGGACCTGGAGGGGACTATCATATGACAACGACGACTTACGAAAGTGACAGCGGCGAACTTGTGCGCGCGCTGGATTGGAAAGGCGCCTTCTGGGTGGCTGCAGGCGTGCCGCCGCTGGTGCTGTTCTCGATTGGCGGCATTGCCGGAACAACGGGCAAGCTCGCCTTCCTGGTCTGGATCATTTCGATGATCATGGGCTTTCTGCAATCTTTCACCTACGCTGAAATTGCCGGCATGTTCGGCAACAAGTCGGGCGGTGCATCGGTTTATGGCGCCACGGCCTGGCTTCGTTATTCAAAATTCATCGCTCCGCTCTCTGTGTGGTGCAACTGGTTTGCATGGTCGCCGGTGCTGTCGCTCGGTTGCGCCATTGCGGCTGGTTATATTCTCAATGCGCTGGCTCCCATTCCTGCCGCCGACTCGCAAGCGGTCCTGGATTGGGTGACGGCCAATGCTGCCAACTACACCGAAACAACCCAATCGGTCGTGGACTACATCGCGGCACATGCTGGCACGGCACCTGCAGACGCCATCAAGGCTGTTGCCTCGGCTGACGGCGTTGCGGCCCTCACACCGGCGCTCCGCACCTGGGAAGCGCTGACCTTCACCATTCCCGGCGTTGGCGCCCTTCACTTCAACAGCACCTTCGTGATCGGCGCACTGCTGATGCTGTTGATGTTCTGGATTCAGCATCGCGGCATCGCCTCGACGGCCAGTGCTCAGAAGTGGCTGGCCATTATCGTTCTGGTGCCGCTGCTGTTGGTTGGCCTGGTGCCGATCCTCACGGGCCAGATCCAGAGTGCAAACGTCACCGGCCTCGTGCCGCCAACCGCCAGCTATTCCGGGGTGGACGGCCTCTGGTCGCTTGGCGGCTGGACGCTGTTCCTCGGCGGCCTCTACATCGCTGCCTGGTCGACCTATGGCTTCGAAACCGCCGTTTGCTACACACGCGAGCTGCGCAACCCGAAGACCGACACCTTCAAGGCCATCTTCTTTTCCGGCCTTCTGTGCTGCGTGTTCTACTTTCTCGTGCCGCTGGCTTTCCAGGGTGTGCTTGGCACATCCGGCATGCTGGCCCCCGGAATCGTGGATGGCACCGGCGTTGCTGAAGCGCTTGGTGGCTTCCTCGGCGGCAACAAGGTGATCACCCAGATCTTCGTGATCCTGATGATCCTTGCCCTGTTCCTTGCCATCATGACGGCGATGGCCGGTTCGTCGCGCACACTGTATCAGGGTGCGGTGGACGGCTGGCTGCCGCGCTACCTGACCAAGGTCAATTCACACGGTGCACCGACACGCGCCATGTGGACGGACTTCTTCTTCAACCTGTTCCTGCTGGCGCTGGCGTCTGACCTCGGAGGTTACTTCTGGGTGCTGGCGATCTCGAATGTGGGATACATCATCTTCAACTTCCTCAACCTCAATGCCGGCTGGATCCATCGCGTGGACTCAGGTCATGTTGAACGCCCCTGGAAGGCGCCAGCCTTGCTGATTGGCATCAACACAGTGCTGGCCTTTGTGAATGCCTTGTTCCTTGGCGCTGGCGCCAAGGTCTGGGGCTATCCACAAGTGCTGTGGCAGGGTCTGTTCTTTGCGGCCCTGATCATTCCGGTGTTCTTCTTCCGCCACTATATCCAGGATGGCGGCAAGTTCCCGGCAGGTGCCCTTGATGCGCTTGGCCTCAAGGACGGCGAGATGGGCCAGAAGAAGGCGGGCATGCTGCCCTATCTGGCACTGATCGCCGGTGCGGCGGTGGTTCTGTTCGGCCACTTCTACTTCCAGCTGCCGTCGTAATATCAGTTCCTTACGATTTGCCGCTGCTGCGAAAACCTCGCAGCGGCGGTTTTCTTTTGCGGATTGTTACTGGCGTTCACACCCCGCACACGTCGTCTTCGTGATCGGCTCAAGACTATTGCTGTGGAGGTGATTTGGCGTCTGGCTGCAATACCGGACTATAGGGGAATATAGCAGATGTACCGCGCGGTGTCAAGCAGTATTTTCATATTCTAGGATCACGAAATCGCCACAATTATAGGGCGCGCGTCCGGAACAAGAGCACATGCAAGCCGCCATGATTCACAGGCTTGTCCGGCGGCAGGAAGGGCAGGGCCGTGGCTTTGGCCAAGTTGGTATCAGTGGTCACCAGCCCGACGCGCCATCCCGCGAAACGCTCCATCAACACCCGCCCTAAGGTGGCGTGCAAATCGAGCAACGGCTTCTTGTCGCCAATACGCGTGCCATAAGGCGGATTGACGATGACGAGGCCCGGTGGCCCTTCGGGGGGGGATAGATCGCTGATGGAACGCCTTTGAAATTCCGCAACGGCGGAAACACCGGCACGCTCTGCATTGGCTTGAGCCATGCGGATTGCGCCAACGTCTCGGTCGCTGCCACAAAACTTCTGCGCTGAAGCACGCGGCGCAACGTCGTTCTGCATGTGCTGCCAAGAATGGGCATCAAAGTTTGCGAGCTGCTCAAAGGCAAAGCTCCGCGCGCGGCCGGGCATCAGTCCCAGTGCCATTTCGGCTGCTTCAATGACAAAGGTGCCGGAGCCGCACATGGGATCCACCAACGGTTCTGACCCATCGAACTTGCAACGCTGCAAGAAATGCGCAGCAAGCGTTTCGCGCATTGGGGCTTTGGCAATGGCCGTCTTGTGGCCGCGCTTGTGCAGGGATTCGCCCGAGGTATCGATGCTGATGGTGCAGAGGTTGTCTTCGAAGCGCGCCTTGATAGCGATGGGGGCATCAGCGGCAATCGGCGCGCCCAGTTCCTCGCGGATGGCTGTCTCAATGCGCTGGGCAGCGGCACCTGCATGGTAGATGCGTGACTTGTGACAAGTCGCCTCGACACTCACCGGCACATCGGGTTTCAGAAATTCCTTCCAGGGAAATTTTCGCGCCAGCTTGTCGAGCTGTGCGAGATGCCCGGCATGGAATGACCCGATGCGCGCCAGCACGCGGGTACAGCCGCGCAGCTGCAAGTTGGCGCGCCAGATCTCGGACCAGCCACCTTTGATGGTTACACCGCCTGTGGTGCGTGCAATAGCGTGAAAGCCCAGGCTGCGCGCTTCTGCTGCCAGCGTCGCTTCTGTTCCGGGTGAGGCCACAAGAAAAATTTCGAATGATGCTGATGCCGCCATGTATCCCTGCTGCCATCACTCATAGGGCATCAGGTTACAAACAGCCATTCGTAACTGCTCACGAATGCAAAGGGGAAAGGCGGTGCCTTTCCCCTTATGATGCGCAGGCCGTGCCTTGATTACTCGACGTAGGTGACATCCGTCGTGGGTTCGTCGGTGATCACGACTTCGGTTGTTGGCTTGTTCAAATTCTGGCTGCCGTTGCCCAGAATGCGGCCACACTGCTTTTCAGGGGCGTGCATCCAGTTGGCATGCAAGTCGGTGCATGGCCATTTGCGCAGATCACTGGCGGAAGCGGCTCCGGTCAGAACAACAATGGCGGCGATGGCGGTCAATGCGAGTTTCATGGGTGTCTCCTGATGTTGGTTTGTCCGGTCCTGTTTGAACCGTTGCGGGTGACCCTAATGCCTTTCGGTTGAACCAATATTGAACAGGCTATTCATCACTTGTTAATCATCGCTCCGCGGAAAATGTGGTTGCAAATTGATTAAAATGCCTCAACTTTCCGGAGTGCGCCCATTGCTTCACGCGCAGCGCGAGATGAATTGAAGGTTTTCTTGCGCAATCCATTTTTCAGTGTTAGCGTTTTCAAACCGGGGCGTGGCAACGGCTGCATGATCAGCAGTCGTAACAGATAGGTCTGTAGCCATGAGTGTGTTTGCGCTTCAGTGTGTGAGCCCTGCGCATCGGCGCAGCCTTGAAGCCGCGCTGCTGAGCGCGAAACTGCCAGTCGCGCGGGATGGCGATCCTAGCATCACCCACGTTCTGATCGACAGTGCCCTGCTGCATGATGCTTCGCGACTGGACTATCCCGATGCTCAGGTCATGCTGGTTGACATGTCTCGCCTGCATGAATTGGTGGATCAATTGCGCGGGCTCAGGCCACCAAGAACGGTGCCGGCCCAGCCCGAGCTGATTGGAATCAGCACGCAAATCGATGCCGTGCGCAAGACAATTGCGATGATTGCAGCAAGTGATGTGACTGTCCTCATCACGGGCGAGACTGGTTGCGGCAAGGAATGTGCAGTCAGAATGATCCATCGCTTGAGCCGCCGGAGCCAAATGCCACTCGTGGCCCTGAATTGCGCCGCAATCCCGGATACGATGCTTGAGGGAGAGCTCTTCGGCTATGAAAAGGGCGCGTTCACCGGGGCAATCAAGGCCTATCCCGGAAAGATCAAGCTTTCTGATGGCGGGACATTGGCGCTGGACGAAATCGGCGACCTTTCCCCGCAAGGCCAGGCCAAGATCCTGCGGGCCATCGAAACACATGAGTTCTACAGGATTGGCGGTGTCAAGCCTGAACGCTTCAATGCCCGCATTGTGGCCATGACCAATGTCGACCTGGCAGCCGCCAGTGCAAGCAACGGCTTCAGAAAAGACCTCTACTATCGGTTGGCCGTCGCGCAAATCCATTTGCCACCGCTTCGCGAGCGCCGAGAAGACATCCTTCCGCTTGCCCGTCACTTCCTGGAAAAGTCGACCAAAGAAATCTCAGAGGACGCCGCTGACGCGCTGCAATCCTATCTTTGGCCGGGCAATGTGCGCGAACTGAATAATGTGATGATGCTGGCGGCATTGCAGTCTGCCGGACACACACTCAATGTCGAAGCCCTTCCGGCACAGGTGCGCCAGGGCCAAGTGCTGCATCGCGGTGCATCCCAGTTTTCCGAGAGAGATCGCCTGATTGCAGCCCTCAAGGCGGCAGGCGGCAACAAGAGTGTTGCAGCGAAATCGCTCAACTGGTCGCGGATGACGCTTTACCGGAAACTGGAGATTCACATGATCGCCAGCGACCCCATCCATGTCACGCGCCGTGTGACAGTGTAAGGTGCAACTGTCACAGGCAATGTGACAGTCACACGGCACCAGCACACTCCCAAACAGCAAAATCAATCACTTGGCGCAACGTGCGCATCGTCCACACCTGGCCCTGCACTTGCAGCGTCGCATGCAGGGAGGACGCCTTGCCCAAAGACGAAAACAAAAAGACTGAAGGCTGCGGCGAGCGGATGGGCGTTTATGTGAACCATCTCGCCATTGGTCACAACATGTCTGAAATCATCCTAGAGTTTAGCCAGGTTTTCGACGAGGCGAAGACCTGCCCACAGACGCGCCTGATTACCAGCCCTACACATCTGCGCTCGTTCCATTCGCTGATGGCCGACACAATTGAGCGTTACGAAGATGAATTTGGACCGCTGCCAGCTGGTGACCTTGTGGAAAAGGGGCATTAGATGGCGGGTGTGGCAGCCATGTTCGACATTTGTGACTCCGTCGTCACGTTGCTGCAGCGGCGGCGCAAGCTGTTGGATGACCCTGGTGCATCAGCTGCCGACAAGTCACTTGTGAATTTTCTGCCAGCTGACACGGACATCATGGCATGGACCGTCCGAAACGTCGCTGAAGACGCCGCAGCACCCAGTGGTGACAAGGGCAAGCTTGCATTCTTCTGTTATCGCGTGCTGCTATCCGGACAGCAACGGCACAAGGCGCCCGCAGATTCTCCACGCATGACGCATGTGGGTGTTGATCTCTTCTATCTGTTGTGCGCCTGGGGGGCCAATCCGCGTGCGGAGCAGACGGCATTGGCCTGGGCCATGCTGGAACTTCAGAAACATCCGACTTTCGACACTTCTCTCCTCAATCTTGCGGCTGCTGGCCCGGGCATTTGGCAACCCGGCGAATCCATCCACCTGCAACCAGACCTCGTGACCCATGAGGCCATGTTCAAGGTGTGGGAAGCATTGCAGATCAAATACCGGCTCAGTGCGGCTTACGTTGTGCGCGCGTTGCAGTTGGGCGAGGCGGCGGAAACCGGCCCACCAGTTGTGAGCCGCCGCCTCGGATTTTCACCAAGCTCCCTGGTTCTGGAGGATGCGACATGAACGCATTCTCCCGTTCCTTTGAGTTTGACGAGCGCAACCTGTTGGCGGCCGTGCAGTTCGTCGATGGTGTGACCAGGCTTCCTGTTTTGTGCCGCGTCAAGGTGAGGGCCGATGGCTTGCGAATTCTCGAAAAGCGCAATGGGCAGGTGCTGGTTCTGGCCAAGGATGATGTTGCAGATCTGGCCATGGTGTCTACAAGCTGCGCGATTACCTGTTTGCCGCAGGATACGGCTTATTTGCCGCGCAAGGCCAAGATCAGCATTCCACGAAAGAACGATGGCACGGCGGCGTCGCTGTTCCTGCCTATCACCATTGTCCTTTACCCATCCGTTTCATACCGCTGTTCAGGCAATCTGGGCGGACTCCTCGTTACCGTCAGCGATGCGCAGGGTAAACGCGTCAGAGGTGCAGTTGTGACGCTGACGCCCGACGGCAATTCCAACCTTGCATCACGTTCTGTTTCGAATGCAGCTGGCGAGGCCCTTCTGCTTGTTTCCGGTGCAGCGGTTGTTCATTACGCGGCCGGCACGCATTCAGAAAACATCAAGGCGACGGTCGAAAGGTTGTTTGATGATGATGCCAAGACGCGCGTGGAGAACACGCCAGAGGCCATTGCGGCAGCACGGGCCGAGACATTTGTGACAAACCCTGATGATCTTTTGGCTGATGCGGCGCTGATCCCGCGATCAGACGCGGTGACGTTCCGTGCCGGCCGAATCCAGGCTTGGCCACCACCCTGAGATCCTTCACCCCACGCTCTTGCTCCGAGAAAAAGGAAAACCAAAATGGCTGAATATCTTGCTCCTGGCGTCTATGTGGAAGAAACGAGCTTCCGGCCGAAGTCGATAGCGGGCGTGAGCACAAGCACGGCGGCTTTTGTCGGCATGACCAGTCGCGGCCCCATCATTGATGCCAAGAACCCGCCACCGCTTCTGACAAGCTTCGCTGATTTTGAGCAAATCTATGGCGGGTTTGAGGAACTGTTGGTTGGCGGAAAATACCAGACCAACTACATGGCCCATGCGGCCTCGGCATTTTTCAACAATGGTGGCGGCAGGCTTTATGTGGGGCGTATCCAGGACAGTTCGGCGACGGCAGCCGTGGGTAAACTGGGCGGTGCGACGTACTGGACGGCACGAGCTGCAGGCGGCAGCCAATTTTCGAAATCCCTTTCAAATTTCCAGGTGACCGTTCAAATCATTGAGCAAACGCTTACCACTGCCAAAGCGAGAAGCCTGGCCCGGCAGGCCCCTTATACACTCGTGCGGTGGAAGGGCGCTGCTGCAGCTGCTCCCGCCGGTGGCGGGCCACCTGCCGCACCTGTGGCGACGATGCTTTATCGCTACATCAGATCACAGAATGACAAGGACGGAGAAGCCCCGTCGAATGGAATTGACTCGAACAACCTTCCTGCTGATACGGAAAATGTTGGTGTCATTACGCTGAATGTGACAATCATCTCGCCTTCTGGGCACAGTATCGATTATGTCGGCCTCGGCCTGAACACCAATCATCCGCGCTTTGCCGGCACAGTCCTTGGCCAAGAGCCGACACGCAAGTCAGACGTGTTCAACAATCCCGTTTACCTTGCCCTGACTGGTGCTGACCTGGCCAAGGCACTGGTCACGGATTTGCTGTCGAACAGTGCGATTTCGCCTGCCGAAGGGCCAATCGCCGGACAGATGACGTTTGAGATCAAGGATGGCAGTGATGGCAGCAAACCTGCAGTGCCACAGGCCTATGTCGACGCTTTGACAGTGCTGGCCGGCCTTGAGGATATTTCGATCATTGCGGCACCCGGTGCAGTAGCTTTGGGCAGTTCGAATGATGCCATCGCCGTCAACAATGCCTTGATTGCTGCAGCTGAAAGGCGCCGCGCTTACCGGATTGCCGTAATGGATGCACCCGATGCGGATGTGATTGCGGATGTGGTTAGCCATAAAGGCAACCTCGATTCATCGAAAGCTGCCCTTTACTTCCCATGGATCGTTGCGCCAAACCCACTCTATGGGGATGACCCAAAATCAGAGGAAGAAGTTACGCTTCCCCCGTCTGGCTTTGTCTGTGGCGTTTATGCGCGCACCGACGTTAATCGGGGTGTATGGAAGCCACCCGCCAACGAAGTGGTGTTTGGTTCCACTCGCTTTTCGCGCAATGTGCACTTCGGCGAGCAGGAACTTCTCAATCCGCTTGGTGTGAATTGCCTGCGCTCCATGCCCAACCGTGGGCATCGCATCTGGGGCGCCCGGACAACAAGTTCCGATCCTGAATGGATGTATGTGAACGTTCGCCGCTACTTCCTCTATCTCGAGGCCTCGATCGACCGCGGAACGCAATGGGCCGTGTTTGAGCCGAATGGCGAGAAGCTGTGGTTCAACATGCGCGAGACCGTTAAGGACTTCCTTTACAATGAATGGGTGAACGGTGCGCTGCTCGGCTCAACACCCAAGGAAGCCTTCTTTGTTCGCTGTGACCGCACCACGATGACGCAAAACGACATCGACAATGGGCGCTTGGTCTGCCTCATCGGTGTGGCCGCCATCAAGCCGGCTGAATTCGTGATCTTCCGCATCGGCCAGAAACTCACCAGCAGCAACGGCTGACAGTGAAAGGAAAAACTCATGGCACGCGAAACACCTTATGCCGCCTTCAACTTCACCGTTGAGATGGGCGACGACATTGAAAGCTCAAGCGCTTTTGGCGGATTTTCCGATGTGTCCGGGCTCAGCACGGAAATCACCATGATGGAATACCGTTATGGCAATGACCCGGAAAACCGCATGCGCAAACGGCCGGGCATGTACAAGACGGGCGACACCACGTTCAAGCGTGGTGTCATGGGGGTCAAGAATTTCGCCGACTGGATGATGAAGACGCGGCACGACCCGCTTACGGGGCGAAATCTGATTGTCACGCTGAATGATGAGCAGGGCAATCCGGTGTTGCGCTGGAAGCTTGTGAATTCACGGCCGCTGAAGTTTACCGGGCCTGCTCTGGCCGCCAAGGGCGGAACCGATGTGGCGATGGAAGAGCTCGTCGTGACATCGGAAGGCCTTGAGTTTCTGGAGGTCTGAGGCATGGCAATGCCAGGCATCCGGTTTGTTGCCCCGCGTGCGCTCGAAGCGGCGCTGAACGTGCGTGCCGACATCGCCCTGTTTGCAGGCTTGATCCCGCTGCGGAACAACATCGTCAAGGATGGCATTCCCGAATGGGTGCTGAAGCAATGGGATGACCTTGGCTTCGAACGGGAAACTAACAAAAACGCGTTGGACCCTTTCCGGTTGCCAGTTCGGCTCGAGTCGATTGCGCAATTCGATTCACTCTTCGAAGATTGTCGTTTGTTTGCTGCGAATGGTGCGAACATCAAAGTGCCGACGTCTCTCGGTGTCGCAGTTCGTGCTTTCTTCGCGGAAGGCGGCATCACTTGCTACGTTGTCCGCTGCGGAGATCCTCTCACCTTCATGCCTGACTACAGTGCTGGTGGCATTACAGCAAGGAAGGAAAAGTTGGCGGCCATTATTCCTGGGTCATTCGCTATGTCAGACGTGCCCTCCCGCTGGTCTGGTCTCGAACATGTCCTGGGGCTTGATGATGTTTCGATGGTCGTGTTGCCTGACCTTCCTGATTTGTTTGCTGTTGCCCAGCCGTCCTTGGATGACAATTACACTCCGCCGCTCGCACCTGAGGTGTTCCGTCCTGCAGACACCGCACCGGCGCCGGCGCACACCGCCGCCTTGCCTGCTCGGCCGTTTTCCGCTCCACGCCTCGACGCTGCGGCGCGTGCCTCTTGGCGCGCAGCGGTTTCCAGGGCCGCGATGCTGCTCGATCGAGGGACGGGAAATGTGAGCCGTCACGATGTTCAACTGATCCTCACCTTGCCGCTGCCGCCCGTTGGGCATTCTGAGCGGGAAAGCGAACCGGACATCTCGTTGTTGCTGGGCGACCGCCGCGATAGCCAAGCTATGCGTCTGCAATTCACCTATCCATGGGTGCAGACCCGCTTCTCTTCCGCCTTGCCCGAAGGGCTGCAGGGGAGTGACGGGGTTGTGGCTGGCATTCTGGCACGTAATGCCGTTTCGCGTGGGGCCTATTTGTCCGCCGCCGGCCTGCCGAGCAAATGCGTCAGCCGATTGGCACCGGCATTGAGCAGAGATGCCCTTGCGACAAGTGCGGCTGGCGGTGACTGGCTGGGTGACGGCATTACCATTCTTGGGCAAAAGCAGAGTGGTGTGGCGCTGTTGAGCGATTCAACGGCGTCTACCCAAAAGGCGTTGCGCGCGGCGAGCCTGCGCCGGTTGCAAGGTATCGTGTTGCGGGCGGCGCGTCTGGCGGGCCAGGACCTGGTATTTGAAGGTAACCTGGCTTCCACATGGACGCGCCTTCGCCACCGCCTTGAAGACTATATGACCGAACTCTGGCAGCTCGGCGCATTCGATGGCGAAACCGCGCAAGATGCCTTTGAAGTTCGCTGCGGCCCATCAACCATGACGCAGAATGACATCGACGCCGGGCGGATGATCGCACAAATCTTGTTCACCAGCATGCAGCCGATCGAGCGCATGACGATCATGCTCGAATTCAGCCCACAGCAATCAGTAAGTCTGAGGGCCGCTTGATGGTACAGGACGTCCCAGCGGCAAGAGACACCGAGACGCCATACAGCGTTTTCAATTTTCATGTTGCAATCGCGGTTCCGGCGGCGACCGGTGGCAGCAGCACGCAGCTGTGCAAGGGATCCTTCTCCGAAGTCAGCGGATTGGAGGCTTCCATGGAGGCGAAAGCCATCCGTTCCGGTGGCCGAAACCACGGCGCGATTCAGAAGCCCGGCCCTGTCAATTTTGCCACGGTTGTATTGAAGCGGGGCATGGCCAGTTCCCGCGACATGTGGAACTGGTGGCGGCTGTTTTCAGCTGCTCCAAAATCCGCATTCAAGGATTCGCGTTGCACGGTTCACATCACTTTGCAGGATCACCAGCAAAAGCCAGTTGTGGTGTGGGTTTTGGAAAATGCCATGCCTGTGAAGTTCAAGGCCGGCGACTTGTCAGCCAAGAGCAACGATGCCGCCATTGAAGAACTCCATTTTGTGCATGAGGGTCTGACGATCGAAGCTGAGGGTGCTCGCCAATGACACTTGCACTTGCCAGTTTCATGGAAGAGGGAAAAGCGGGCTCGAAGTTCAAAGTGAGCTTTAACCCTGCGAGCCTGAAACTTGCCGTTTCCAACACCATCCCTGATGAGGGGGGCGGTGGCAGCCAGACCAAGGCAAAAAGCACGTCCAAACTTGACCTGGAATTGGTGTTTGACAGCACGGATGACGGGAAGGACGTACGTGAACAGTCAGACAAGCTGAAGAAGCTGGGGTTCCTGACGCAATCAACGAAAGCGCTTCCAAAAGTTGTTTTCGAGTGGGGAACCTTCTCGTTCACTGGCATGATTGAATCACTGAACGAGACATTCGAGTTCTTCTCAGGCGAAGGTGTACCGCTGCGTGAAACAGTTGCTGTTTCGATGAAGGGCCTGAAACTGGACGAGCGCAAAGCCAGTGCTGCAGGCGGCTCTGCAGATCCTTCCAGCACGCTTGCCTCAGGTGGGGGAGCACTTGGTGCTACTGGCCTGGCGCAGGAGTTGGGCAATCCGGCAGCTGGCCGCATGATTGCCGCTCAAAACGGCCTTGAATCAATGCGGTTTCCGGGCGCGTCTCCGCTTGCAATTAGCGGCGGGCCGGTTCTTCAAGGGCCTCTGGGGGCATCCGCGCCTGCCGAAGTGGCAGGGTTTTCTGCCAATCTCGCGGTGCGCGGTGGTTCATTTGGTGCAAGTGCTTCGGCCGGGGTTGCAGCGAGAACGGGCGCCTTTGCCGGGTTGGGTGCCAGCAGCGGCTTCGGAGCCGCAGTCAAGCTGCCATCAAGTATCGCTTCGGCCCCTGTCATCAACCGCAACTTTGATCTTTCCGGCCGGGCAACACCGGCTGGCGCCGTTTCGTTTCAGTTGAAGTAGGAGGCGAGAGATGCCTGTGCAGATTGATGAAGTGCAAGCTGAATTGGTGAATGCGCCAAAATCAGAAAGCGGAAATCCTCGGCAGAAGGCCGGAGCCGAACCTGACATGACGCGCATTTTCGAAAAACTTGCGCAACGGGCCAAACGATTGAGGGCGGATTGATGCCATGGGCGCGTCCCTGACCGAACTTCCTGTCAACTCCCGGCCCACCGTACGCATTAATGGGGAGCAGAAGACAGCCGTTGACGAGCTGCTGAATGCAATGATGTTACATGAAACCGCCGATGGCATGTCAGCCCTGGAGTTGAGTTTTGTTGACTGGGTGGCGCGCCCGTCATCCGAACCTGAATTTGCGTTCGGAGACAATGCAGTTCTGAAGCTCGGTGCGGACGTGAAAGTCTATGGTGGTGATACATCGAGCCCCCAGGAGATCTTTCGCGGGCGCATCAGCGCGCTGGAGTCCGACTGCAATGTTGATAGCCCGCCCAATCTGATTGTACTGGCGGAAGACAGTCTGAATGCAGCCCGAAAGACGCGGCGTTGCGAGACTTATGAAGGCGCTGCGCTCGCTGATGTGGTGCGAAAGATTGCCGGGCGGCATGGCCTGCGCGCCACCGTCAAGGATCTGCCGTCAGTGACGTCGGACTGGGTGCAACTCAATGAAAGCGATCTTGCCTTTCTGCGGCGCATCGCTTCGCGCTTTGATGTCGCGATCCAGGTGGTCGCCGACGAGTTGCAGGCAATGCCTTTTGGGGCAGAACCGCGGGGAACACTTGAACTGCGCTGGAATGACAAGCTCTTGTCTGTACGTGTTACGGCAGACCTGGCGCAGCAAAGCAAGGCGCTGTCGGTTGCGGGTTATGATTCAGCGCGGGGTAGCGCAACAGTCCAGACTGGCGCTGCAGGCAATCTCGGGCCTGGCCGCGGGCGCAACGGATTTGCACTGGTGGAGGCGTCACTCCATTCCGGCGTATCAGAAAATCTGGGGCACTTTGGCGAACTGACCACGGCAGAAGCCAAGGCCATG
The DNA here is from genome assembly GCA_937864985.1 of uncultured Alphaproteobacteria bacterium. GTDB lineage: Bacteria > Pseudomonadota > Alphaproteobacteria > Rhizobiales > Aestuariivirgaceae > Aestuariivirga. The sequence goes on along the minus strand of CALMEZ010000113.1, from coordinate 296 downwards.
GCGAATGCGGCCTTCAACCAACGTGCACGCGGATTTGTAACGGCACAGGGCCTCGCCGATGGCAACCCTGCCTTGCGGGTTGGAACATGGATCACGCTGAAGCGCGTCAATCCCCTGTTCGAAGGTGACTATGTGGTGCGTGAGGCGCGCCATGCTTTTTCGTTGAAAACTGGCTACACGACCGCTTTCACGGCGCAATCCGCCTTCTGGGGAGGTGTAGCGTGAAATTCGACCATCCGTTCGACATCCCCGCGGCTGCCGCATTTGGCATTCACCTCGGATTGGTGACCGCTGTT
>CALMEZ010000112.1 GCA_937864985.1 uncultured Alphaproteobacteria bacterium | reverse complement strand
GCGGATCATGTTGGCCGAGAATGAAATGCCAGGCTTGATGTCGCTCCGTCGCAAGTACGGTGCCTCGAAGCCGCTCAAGGGAGCGCGAATCGCCGGTTGCTTGCACATGACCACCGAGACCGCCGTGCTGATCGAAACGCTCGTCGAACTCGGTGCCGACGTGACCTGGAGCAGCTGCAATATCTTCTCGACCCAAGACGACGCTGCCGCTGCGGTCGCTGCCAAGGGTGTGCCGGTCTACGCTTGGAAAGGCGAGACGAACGAAGAGTTCGATTGGTGCATCGAGCAAACGCTGTTCTTCCCCTCGGGCGAACCGCTCAACTTGATCCTCGATGACGGCGGCGACCTCACCGCCATGGTCCACGACAAATACCCCGAATTGCTGGCCGGCATCCGCGGCCTCTCGGAAGAAACCACCACGGGCGTGCACCGCCTCTATGACCTGCAGAAGAAGGGCGAGCTGCCCTTCCCCGCCATCAACGTCAATGACTCGGTCACCAAGTCCAAGTTCGACAACAAGTATGGCTGCAAGGAATCGCTGGTCGACGCCATCCGCCGCGGCACCGACGTGATGATCGCCGGCAAGGTCGCCGTGGTCTGCGGCTATGGCGACGTGGGCAAGGGCTCTGCCGCCTCGTTGCGCGGCGCCGGTGCGCGCGTCATCGTCACCGAAGTCGATCCCATCTGCGCATTGCAGGCCTCGATGGATGGCTTTGCCGTTCAGACCCTGCAGGACTCGCTGCCGACCGCCGATATCTATGTGACGGCCACCGGCAACAAGGACGTGATCACCATCGACGACATGAAGCAGATGAAGGACATGGCCATCGTCTGCAACATCGGCCACTTCGACAATGAAATCCAGGTGGCGGAACTGAAGAACTTCCCCTGGACCAACATCAAGCCGCAGGTTGACCTCGTCAAGTTCCCCAAGGGCAATCGCATCATCCTCCTGTCGGAAGGCCGCCTGGTGAACCTCGGTAACGCCACCGGCCACCCGAGCTTCGTGATGTCGGCCTCCTTCACCAACCAGACGCTGGCCCAGATCGAGCTTTATGCCAACCGCGGCAATGGCAAGTACAAGAACGAAGTCTATGTGCTGCCCAAGCACCTCGACGAGAAGGTGGCGCGCCTGCATCTCGGCAAGCTCGGCGTCAAACTCACCACACTGCGCCAGGAACAGGCCGCCTATATTGGCGTGACGCCCGAAGGCCCCTACAAGACCGATCTTTACCGGTACTAGGCAGACCCCGTATCGAGGAGCGGCACCGCAGGAAATTGCGGTGCCGTTTTTCATTTCGGCCGCCAATCAACTATATATTGAGGCGGGTGATTCGGGTGTATGGCGCGGGCCGCGGGTGACGGCGGGCCGGACCTGATCGGGGAAAGAACGGGTGTGGTGACAAGCGTGGTGTGGCACGGCCAAATGCTGTCAGAACTGGGACATGTGCCGGTGCTTGGCGCAGGTCTTCTGCCATTTGATGCCAGTTCCGGAATGGCAGGCTCGCTGATCGTCGGCGTGGCAGCGGCTGCCCTCACCGGCTGTGCCTTGGCGCTTCTGAAAATCTCCCGCTACAGCAGGGAACTGCGCGCCGCGCGCCAGCGCACCGGCGAACTGGAATTTTCCCTGAACGAGGTGGAAGCCGCCCTCTACAGTGAATCGCAGATCATGCTGGTCTGGCGCGGCCGCAACGAAAAACCGGATCGCATGGCAGGCAGCATGCATGGCGCGGTCTTGGTGCCCGCCACCATGGAAGAGCTGTCCAGTTTCCCGGACTGGCTTGATCCCGATTCTGCGTCTGACCTGAAACAGCGTCTTGCCACCTTGCGGGAGACGGGCCGCGCCTTCAACATCGGCATCAAGTCGCTGCGCGGTGAACTGATGGAGGCCGATGGCCGTGCCGCCGGCGCTCAGACGACTTTGCGCCTCAGGCCGCTGGCCGGCGAGCGCCGCGACGTCACCGAACTCTCTTACGACGCCTCGAAATTGTCCAAACAGGTGCAGCGCCTGTCGGCCATTCTGGACTCCGCTCCCTTTCCGGTTTGGATCAAGGACAAGGAAGGCCATCTCGCCTGGGCCAACCAGCCCTATATTACCGCTGTTGAAGCGCCAGACTTGCAGAGTCTGATCAAGGCCAACACTATGCTCTACCGCGAGGACGCCTTGGACCGCGGCCGTGCCGACAAGGAACGTGGACTGCTGGGTCGCAGCCGCGCCATCGCCCGCGGCGCCGTGCGCGCCTTCAACATTTACGAGCGCAGCATTGACAGCGGCACATCGGGTTTTGCCATTGATGTGACACCGCTGGAGGAAGCCGAGAAGGAACTGGAACGTCACATCAAGGCCCATGCCTCGACACTCGACAAGCTGGATACGGCCATCGCCATCTTCGGGCCCGACCAGCGCCTGCGCTTCTTCAACCAGGCCTATGTCAAGCTCTGGGCGCTGGATGAGGAATGGCTGAAGACGCAGCCGCTCGATGGTGAAGTCCTGGACCGCTTGCGCGCCGCCCGCGCTCTTCCCGAACAATCCAACTTCCGCGAATGGAAGTCCAAGCACCTCGCCTCCTACACCACGCTCGAGATGCGCGAGAGCTATTGGTACCTGCCGGATGGCCGCTCGCTGCATGTGATCTGCGAGCAGCATCCCTTCGGTGGCGTCACCTATCTCTATGAAAACCTGACCAAGGAATACCAACTCGAAAGCAAGTACAACGAGCAGGTCGATGTGCAGCGCGAGACGCTCGACAATCTCGCTGAGTCCGTGGCGCTGTTCGGCACCGATGGCCGGCTCAAACTGTTCAATCCCGCCTTCCAGCGCCTGTGGGACATCACAGAAGCGCGGCTCGGTCAATCAATTCACGCTGACCAGCTGGCACAGGACCGCAAATATTCAACTGAGGGCCGCGCCGCCTGGGGCGATATCCGCTTTGCACTGACAGGCCTTGATGGCTCGCGCCGCAAACTCGAGGGCCGCTTCAAGCAGGATGGCAAGGTTCTGCATTACCGCGCCGTGCCGCTGCCGGACGGCAACGCGCTGGTGACCTTCACCGACGTGTCGGAAACCGAGCGCGCTGAACAGGCCCTGCGCGAGCGCACCGAGGCGCTGGAAGCCGCCGATCGCCTGAAGAACCAGTTCCTCGCCAATGTCTCCTACCAGATCCGGACGCCGCTCACCTCGATCTCCGGTTTCGCCGAAACGCTGGACCTCGGCATCGTCGGTGAGCTGGGTGCAAAGCAGCACTCTTATGTGCGTGATATTCGTCAGTCTGCGGATGAATTGACCTCGGTCATTGATGCCATCATCGACCTCTCGGCCATTGACGCTGGCGCGATGGAACTACGCCTCGGCAGCGTCGACGTGGCAGACCTGCTGGAGCGCGCCGCCAATCGGGCTCTGCCCGCCCTCGAGCGCCGCAACATGGCGATTGACATCGAGATTGCCTCGGACGTCACATCGATCACCGCTGACAACCAGCGTCTGGAACAGATCCTGGGCCAGCTCCTGTCCAACGCCATCGGCTTCTCGCAACAGGGTGCCACCATCCGCTTGGGTGCGCGCAACCGTGGCGACCAGGTGCAGATCTGGGTGGCCGATACCGGCCCCGGCATCGAACCAGAATTCCAGAGCCGCGCCTTCGACCGCTTCCAGTCCAAGCCCATCTCGGGCAGCCATCGCGGCCCCGGCCTCGGCCTGTCGCTGGTCAAGAGTTTCACTGAATTGCACGGCGGCAGCGTCTCGCTCACCTCGCGCCCCGGCCAGGGCACCACGGTGGTGTGTTCCCTGCCGCGCAAGGGGCCTGACCAGAAAAAATCCCAGCCCTTGTCCAAGCCAAAATCCGCCGCATGAACAGCCCGTCAGAATATGCGTTTCGCCTCGACGGTGAAGCGGCAACCAATGCCTTGGCACAACGCATCTCGCTGTGGGCGAGGCCCGGTCTCTTGATCGCGCTGCATGGCGATGTTGGTGCCGGCAAATCCACCTTCGCCCGCGCCTTCATCCGCGCCCTGTTCAAGCCAGGCTTTGACAGCGATGTGCCGAGCCCGACGTTTTCACTGATCCAGACCTATGATGAAACGCGCATCTCAGTCTTTCATGCTGATCTCTATCGCGTGAAAAGCGACGACGAGATTTCTGAGTTTGGCCTTGAAGACCTGTTGCAGACCAGTTGCGGGCTGATTGAATGGCCGGAACGATTGCCAGCACCGCTCACCGAAGATATGCTGCATGTCAGGCTTTCTGGGACAGGGAACAGCCGCAGTGTCAAAGTGCGTCCTGAAGGGCGCTGGGTGCCGGCCCTTGCGCGTGACGAAGCCATCATGGCCTTTCTCATGTCCCATGGTGCTGATCCTGCAACGCGGCAGTTCTTCGAAGGGGATGCATCATCGCGGCGCTACGAAACCGTCATGCACAAGGGACAACGCGTCATCCTCATGGACATGCCGCAGCGCCCGGACGGTCCGCCCGTCAAACACGGCAAGCCCTACAGCCAGATCGCCCATCTGGCGGAAGGCATCACGGCAGTGGTTGCCATCAACAATTATCTGGTCAAGCTGGGCTACAGCGCGCCGAAGACCTTGGCTTTCGATCTCGGAGCGGGCCTGGCCTTGATCGAGCCGCTGGGTGATCGCGTCTATGGCCGCATGATGCTGGCCGGCGAAGACATGCGCGTGCCGCTGTGTGAGG
>CALMEZ010000111.1 GCA_937864985.1 uncultured Alphaproteobacteria bacterium | reverse complement strand
CGTACGCCCAGCATTTACTCTTGGTGGTATAGGCGGTGGCATAGCCTATAACCAGGAAGAACTGGATGAAACAGCCCTGCACGGTATCAATGCAAGCCCGGTAGGCGAAGTTCTGCTTGAAGAAAGCGTGCTTGGCTGGAAAGAACTGGAGCTTGAAGTGATGCGCGACTGCAAAGATAACGTCGTCATCATATGCGGTATCGAAAACTTTGACCCCATGGGAGTACATACCGGAGATTCGATTACTGTCGCACCAATCCAAACTCTGACAGACAGAGAATATCAGTATTTAAGAGATGCCTCTCAAAAAATCATTCGCGCAATAGGCGTGGATACTGGTGGATCAAATATTCAGTTTGGTATTCATCCCAAAACTGGACGCGTAGTAGTAATCGAAATGAACCCTCGCGTTTCGCGCTCATCGGCTCTGGCAAGTAAGGCTACAGGGTATCCGATTGCAAAAATCGCTGCTAAATTGGCAGTCGGATTTACTTTAGACGAAATAAAAAACGATATTACACGCAATACCAAAGCGTCTTTCGAACCAGTGCTCGATTATGTGGTGACAAAGATCCCGCGTTTTGCCTTCGAGAAATTCCCCGGTGCGGAACCTTTGCTCTCCACCGCCATGAAATCGGTAGGTGAAGTGATGGCCATTGGCCGCACCTTCCAGGAGTCGTTCCAGAAGGCGCTGCGTGGCCTCGAAACGGGGCTCAGCGGCATGAACGAAATCGCCATCGAAGGCATCGGCGAAGGCGATGACAAGAATGCCATCCGTGCTGCCCTTGGCCGCGCAACGCCGGACCGCTTGCTGAAAATCGCACAGGCCTTCCGCCATGGTGCAACGGTCGAGCAGATCTTTGCCTCCTGCAAATATGAGCCATGGTTCCTGCGGCAGATCCAGGAACTGGTGCAGATGGAAGACACCATCCGTCAGCGCGGCCTGCCCAAGGATGCCGTGAACATGCGCAAGCTCAAGGCCATGGGCTTCTCAGACAAGCGCCTCGCGCAACTGGTGGGGCTGACCGAAGCCAAGGTCGCAGCCCATCGCCGCAAGCTGAAGGTGCGCCCCGTCTTTAAGCGCATCGACACCTGTGCGGCGGAATTCGCCTCGCCCACAGCCTACATGTATTCGACCTATGAAACGGGCCTTGCCGGCAGTGATGGCAATGAAGCCCGCGTTTCCGACAAGAAGAAGGTCATTATCCTCGGTGGCGGGCCAAACCGCATCGGCCAGGGCATCGAGTTCGACTACTGCTGTTGTCACGCCTGCTTCGCGCTGCATGACGCAGGCTATGAATCGATCATGGTCAATTGCAATCCGGAAACCGTTTCAACCGACTATGACACGTCGGACCGCCTGTATTTCGAGCCGCTCACGGCGGAAGATGTTCTCGAAATCATCAACGCCGAACTGCAGAACGGCACACTGCATGGCGTCATTGTGCAGTTCGGCGGGCAAACGCCACTGAAGCTGGCGCATGCGCTGGAAGAAGCCGGTGTGCCCATCCTCGGCACCACGCCCGATGCCATCGACTTGGCGGAAGACCGTGACCGCTTTGCCAAGCTGGTGCGCAAGATCAAGCTGCGCCAGCCGGAAAACGGCATCGCCTATTCGGGTGCCGAGGCCAAGCGCATCGCCAAGAAAATCGGTTTCCCCGTGGTCATTCGCCCGTCCTATGTGTTGGGTGGCCGCGCCATGGAAATCGTGCGCGACGATGCCCAGTTGCAGCGCTACATCACCGAGGCCGTGGTGGTTTCCGGTGACTCGCCGGTGCTGATCGACTCCTACCTGTCCAATGCCATCGAAGTGGACGTCGACTGTATTTGCGACGGTGAAGACGTGTTCATCGCCGGTGTCATGGAACATATCGAGGAAGCGGGCATCCATTCGGGTGATAGCGCCTGTTCGCTTCCACCCTATTCGCTGAAGCCAGCTATCATTGCCGAACTGGAAGAGCAGTCGCGCAAGCTTGCCAAGGCGCTGAAGGTTGTGGGCCTCATGAACGTGCAGTTCGCCGTCAAGGATGACCTGATCTACATCCTCGAAGTGAACCCCCGCGCCTCGCGCACCGTGCCCTTCGTGGCCAAGGTCATCGGCCAGCCGGTGGCCAAGATTGCGGCGCGAATCATGGCCGGCGAGAAGCTTTCGGAGTTCAAGCTGAAGTCCAAGAAACTCTCGCATGTGGCTGTCAAGGAAGCGGTTTTTCCGTTCAACCGGTTCCCTGGTGTGGATGTTCTGCTGGGGCCGGAAATGCGCTCGACGGGCGAGGTCATGGGCCTCGACAAGGGTTACGACATGGCCTTTGCCAAGTCTCAGCTGGGGGCTGGCATGCGCATACCCAAGGGCGGCGCCGTCTTTGTGTCAGTCAAGGAAGCAGACCGTGCCAAGGTTTTGCCCTCTGTCAAAAAGCTCGCCGAGTTGGGTTTCACCATCAAAGCTACAGGCGGCAACCATGCCTATTTTGAATCAAAGGGCGTTGCCTCAGCCAAGATCAACAAGGTGCTGGAGGGCCGCCCGCATGTGGTGGATGCCATCAAGAACGGCGACATCCAGCTGATCCTCAACACCACGGAAAGCCGCTCATCGGAATCGGACTCCAAGTCTATCCGCCAGACGGCGGTGATGCAGAAGGTGCCCTATTACACCACGCTGCCCGGCATCATCTCCGCCGTCAAAGCCATCGCCGCCCACAAGGCCGACACGATCGAGGTGCGGCCCTTGCAGGATTATTTCTGACGCAGCTTGCAAACGCCTTTTTGTGCGCATATAAATGCGCATGGAACGCAACTCGAAAGCCATTGTCAGACGGCTTCTGACCGATGGCTTTGTCTTGGTGAGTGTGAGAGGCTCTCACCACAAGTTCCGCAAGGGTGACAGGACTGTCATTGTCCCCCACCCCAAAAAGGATTTGCCCAGCGGCACGGCCCTTGCCATTGCCCGGCAGGCTGGTTGGCGCGACACGGAGTGACTGAGATGGTTCAGTATTTTGCAATTGTCGAGAAGGACGATGACAGCGCCTTTGGCGTGACCTTCCCCGATATTGAGGGGTGCTTCTCCGCTGCTGACAAGCTTGAAGACGTGCTTCCAAACGCCTTGGAAGCGCTTTCACTTTATGCGGAAGACGCAAAGCTGCCAAAGGCCTCTTCACTCGAAACGCTCAGACGGCGCAAAAATGTGAGAGAGGCGTTGTTGGCTGGCGGATTCCTGCTTGCTGTTCCCGTCATTGAGAACGAAGCCCGTATCGTACGTGCCAACATCACCATGGAAGCCGGCTTGCTGCGCGCCATCGACGAAGCTGCTTCCTCCCGCAAATTGACGAGGTCCGCATTTCTGGCACAGGCGGCCCGGCGGATCATCGAAAGCCGGTCAAAGAATTAGTTGTTAAGACGCCACAGGTTCAGGAACTATAATCATGACACACGCCGCACAGAAGACCGTCACCCTATCCCGTTCCGGCCTCACCATTCCGGCCATCTGCTTTGGCACCTCGGGGCTCGGCGACATGCCGGATACCTATGGCTATTCCGTTGACGAAGCGCGGGCGCGGGCCACGCTGGATGCGATTTTTGATGGCCCTATCGGCTTCCTCGACACTTCGCGCAACTATGGTGCCGGCCGCAGCGAAGCGCGCATTGGTGCGGCGATCAAAGCGCGCGGCGGTTTGCCCAAGGGCTTCGTCATTTCCTCGAAGCTCGACCGCAACATGGAGACCATGGCCTTCGACGGCGCGCGGGCCGAGCAATCCCTTGAGGAAAGCCTGAAGGCGCTTGGCGTTTCGTCCATTCCCCTGCTGCACCTGCACGACCCTGAATATGCCGCAGACCTGAAGGACGTGACCAAGAAGGGTGGCGCGCTTGATGCCCTGTTCCGCATGAAGCAACAGGGCCTGTGCCAGGCGGTTGGCCTTGCCGCAGGGCGCACCGACATCATGATGCCGCTGCTGCGCGACTATGATTTCGACGCGCTGATCAGCCACAACCGCTACACGCTGCTGAACCGTGAAGCGACCGAGATGTTCAAGCTGGCGCGGGCCCGCAACATCGCCGTCATCAATGCCGCGCCCTATGCCAGCGGCATTCTGGCCAAGGGTGCCGCCAAGGCGCCGCTCTTTGCCTACATGCCGGCCGGTGATGACATCAAAGCCCGCGCCAACGCCATTGAGGCCGTCTGCGCCAGGCATGGCGTGCCGATGGGGGCTGCCGCCCTGCAGTTCTCTATGAAAGACCCGCTGATTGCCTCGACGATCTGCGGCGTCACATCGCCCGAACGTGTGCAGCAAACCATCGACTGGGCCAACTGGTCCATTCCTGAGGCCCTGTGGAAAGAACTGGCCGCCCTGCCCTTCGACATGGACGACCCGGAAGCCAAGCGCATCTACAAGCCGAATTGATCTGAGAGGGCGGCGACTGGCTAGACTCCTTCTGTAGCTGGCGTTTTGGGCTGTTTGCCTGTTGTATCGTGAAGGATTCAACATTCGCATTAACTGCGATTGATAGGCATTCGCACAGAAGCACCCAACCCCAACGTCGTTCGCCTGATCGTCCTCGAACTTTTGTTGGTGGCTGATGGCTTGCCGTGTTCCCCAAAAGCAAAACCCGCGCGGCTGATCAGGCCGAACGGATTTGGATGCACGTGTGGAATGTAACAGAATATAGCTGAAGTACCGCGCGGTGTCAAGCATTATTTTCCTTCTATAGGTTCAATGACTTGCGCGGACCCTGTCCCGCTCACACCATCAGGTTGCGGGCTTCTTCTGGCCCGAAGGGGGCCGGCCGCTTGCACGTTGACTTGAGGGTGATCACCTTGCGTTTGACGCCCGCCTCCATCACCGCCGTCATCACTTCGACCACATGCGCCGCCAGCGAGATGTCGCAACGCGGCAGCCTCCGCTTCATGATGGCGTCCGCCATGTCGGCGAGGCCCGCGCCGCGGTAATTTGCCCAGATCACGTCTGTCTGGCTGTTGTTGTGGCCCCAGTTGTTGCGGCCCAGCGGATGCTGCCACGGCTTCATGACGGCAGGTTTGCCGCTTTCGCCGGCCAGCGTCACATCACCGCCGAAGAAATTCGGATCCGGCACGAAGAGTGCGCCGCTCTCGCCATAAAGCTCCATGTTCTGGTGGTTGTGCGCCCACACGTCCCACGACAGGCCCACGGTCACGCAAGCGCCCAGCGACTTGGCGGTCGAACTCATTCCGTACGAAGAGACGCGCGGCTACGTGAAGCGGGTGCTCGCCACGGCCGGAACGTATGCGTACTTGTATGATACATCTTCATGGTCCGTGCTGACGACGCTCCCGCGGACCACCACAGCCCCACAGGGTCGTTGAAGGGGCGCGTTGCAACTCTCGCAACTCTCGACGGACCAACCTCGCTCCCAGCTCGTTCTCACTCCCTCGATCGAAACCGCAGACCGAGAGAGTGAGCGTGGACGGAATGCCGAGGCTCTTCGGACGTTCAAGGCTCGCTTGCGCGGCCTTTTCGCCCCCGGCAGCGCAGACGAAGAAGCGGCAGCATGGGTGCGTAGCTGTGTGCGTGCCGAGGACGTGCCCACATCGCTCAGACCAAAGGCTCGCGTCACCTGGTTGGCGCAGCGCGCGGCGGACACTCGGCGCGTGAACGTCGCCTCGGAAGGAAGCCTCGCGCATCTCGTTCGGCAGTGCGATCCTCACGCGCTCGCGAACCTCGCGGGTCGGACGATCGTGTTTCGCGGTTTCAGCTGGCTTTCGGAATCCGATCTCGCGCTCGCGTCCGCGCTGCTCCACGTTCTTTCGCGCATCGGCGGGGACGTGAGCGTGGAGATTCCGGGAGCAGAGCAACAGCGCCTCGATTTTTCGCTCGCCGATCCGTTCGCACCGTTCGCGGATGCCGTGGCTGTCGCCCTCCAAGGCCCCCCTACGTTCGTCGAGAGCGACGTGCCATTCGGCAACCTCGCCCTCGCCGAAGCCGAAGGCCTCGTGCGGCGTGTTCGTGCCGTTTCGGAGTGGGAAGCCGCGGAGGTCCTCGTGCGCGGAATCGACCACTTTCTCCAAAAAAAGGGCGCTGTCCTCTCGGATGTCGGCGTCGTCGTCTCGGACCTCTCGTCGCCGGCGGTCGGACCCGCCCTCCACGCGCTCTTTCGCGCAGGAATTCCATGCATGGACCCACGAGGCTTTTCGCGCGAGGAAGCTCACGTGATTTGGGCGGATCGGCGCCTCGTCGAACTCGCGGAGGTCACAACGCCTCGCGAGCTCGCCGAACTCCTCGGCTCCTCGAGCATCGACGTCGGCCTCTCGCGCAAAGAAGCGGCGACCCTCCAAAAGGAGCTCCGAACGACATCGCTCGCGCG
>CALMEZ010000110.1 GCA_937864985.1 uncultured Alphaproteobacteria bacterium | reverse complement strand
ATGCCGCGCCAGCTTTCGGGTGGTCAGAAGCAACGCATCGGTGTGGCGCGGGCTTTCGCCGGCCAGCCGCGCGTGGTGATCGCCGATGAACCCATGTCGGCACTTGACGTGTCCGTACAGGCGGCTGTCACCGAACTGCTGATGGACATTCAGCGCAAGTCCAAGACGACGCTCGTCTTCATCAGCCACGATCTGTCGATCGTGCGTTATCTCTCGGATCGTGTTGTGGTGATGTATCTGGGCTTCGTGGTGGAGCAGGGCACGACGGACCAGATTTTCTCGCCACCCTATCATCCCTATACCGAAGCTCTATTGTCAGCCATCCCCATTGCCGACACGCACTACAAGAAACGCAAGATCGTGCTTGATGGCGATATTCCGTCCGCCACCAATCCGCCGCCAGGCTGCCCGTTCCAGACGCGCTGCCAGCACCGCTCCAAGGTGCCCGGCAACAAGTGTCAGGCCGAATTGCCACCTTTGCGTGAAGTGGCCGCAGGCCACTTGATCCGCTGCCACCTGCCGGACGCAGAACTGGGTAAGATGACCAACGTGATCTACAAAGCCGAGGAAATGCCGGAGCCTGTGTGACGTGAACGAAAATATCATTCGTCTGAAACCCAAGTCAGCCTACGATTTGATTTTTGGTGCCCTGACTGGTGCAGGGACAAGCCACGCCAATGCCCGCTATTTCGCCGATGCCATTCTGGACACGGAGCTGTCGGGGCTCGAAGGTCACGGATTCTACTGGCTTCAATATTATTGTGCGCATCTGCAATGCGGTAAGGTGAACGGCAAGGCAAAGCCGGTCGTCAAACGATTGTCTCCCGTGTCGTTCATGGTCGACGCCAAACAAGGCTTTGCGCACCCGGCCATTGAGAAGGGGTTTGCCAAACTCATTCCTGCGGCGAAGAAATACGGCATTGCGGGGCTCGGCATCAGCAAGTCCTATAACGCCGCAACGCTGGGGTTTCACACCGGCACGCTTGCAAAGGCGGGCCTTGTTGCCTTTGGCTTTACCAATGCCATGCCAGCCATGGCGCCTGTTGGCGGGCGCAAGAAGGTAATCGGAACCAACCCCTTGTCTTTCGCCGTACCGGGCCGGAACGGCAAAATTGCGTTTTTGATCGACCAATCGTCCTCAGCCGTCACATGGACCGCTGTAAAGCGAGCTTCCGAAGCCAACACGTCCATTCCCCTTGGTTGGGCGCTGGACGTTGATGGCAAGCCAACCACCGATCCTCACAAGGGGCTGGAAGGCTCCATGGCACCCGCAGGCGGCACGCGTGGCTTTGGCCAAGGCCTGATCGTCGAAGTCATGTGCGCAGCGCTTGCGGAGTCCTTCCGTGGGCTTGAGATGAACAGCTTCACTGACAATAAGGGAAGGTCGATCGGCTGCGGCCAATTCTTCATCGCCATTTCACCGAAGCTGTTCGCGCCCGGAAATTTCGACCGGCAGGTCAAGGCGCTGACCAAATCCATCACCTCGCAACAGGGTGCGAGAATGCCCAACGCTCGGCGCATTGAGAACCAGAAGCGCCTCAAGCGCGACGGTTTGCCCATTGATACGGCCTTGTATGAAAAGCTGAAAAGCTTCTGCAAATGAACCACCGTGCACGCCAGGCACCACGGCGGCGCGTATCCGACATCGTGCAGATGCCGTGGAAGCAGCTGGTCAATCCCTTTCCGCCTGCACGGCTGATATCCGATGATCAAGTTGAAGCCATCCACCATGCGGCGCTGGAAATTTTGGAAACCACAGGCATTCGCTGCGCCGTGCCGGAAGTTCTCAATATCATGGAGAAGGCTGGTGCGCGGGTTGATCGTTCGGATGGCAGTATTCGCACGGGCCGCGACATCATTGAAGCACAGCTCGGCAAGGCACCGGCCGACCTTGTGCTGACACCGCGCAACCCAGCCAGGTCTTGCCGCATCGGCGGCAACCACTTCGCCACAGCAGCGGTGCTTGGCCCGCCGAACTGCGCCGATCTTGTGCGCGGGCGGCGATCCGGAACACTGGCAGACCTGCAGGATCTCCTGAAGCTCACGCAATATTTCAACATCGTGCAGATGAATGGCTGGCCGGTTGAGCCCTTGGATATTGATGTGCGCTACCGCCATCTCGAAGCGGCTGAGGCCATGCTCAGGCTGACTGACAAGGTGCCCTATGTCTTCGCGCAGAGCCGCCAGCGCATTGAAGATGTGTTGGTGATGTGCGCCCTGGCGCGCGGCGAAAGCCTCGAAGAATTCGCAAAGCGCCCTGGCGCCTATACGATCATCAATACCAACACGCCGCTTCAGTATGATACGCCGATGGCGATCGGCGTCATGGAAATGGCCCGCTTCGGACAACCCATCCTGTTGACGCCTTTTATCATGGCAGGCGCTTCAACCCCAGCCACGATTGCGAGTGCCACAGCCCTGATGTGCGCTGAAATTCTCTTTGGCCTGACGCTTGCCCAACTGGTGCGACCAGGGGCGCCTGTCATCTTCGGCTGCGCTTCGATGAATGTGGATATGAAAACTGGGGCGCCGGCCTATGGCCTATCAGACATGTTGAGGTGCAGCTTTGTTGGCGGGCAGATGGCGCGGCGTTACCAACTGCCGTTGCGGCTCTCGAACTTCAGTGCCTCCAACATCCCTGACTTTGCCTCAGGTTATGAGTCCGCTAATGCCGTTTCAAACGCTGTTCAGGGCGGGGTGAATTTCTTGATGCACGCCGCAGGCTGGACCGAGGGTGGCCTGTGTACCTCTTACGAGAAGTTCGTGCTCGATTGCGAAATTCTGCAAACCATGGCGCAGATGCTGGAACCGGTCGACGTCAGCGATGATGCCTTGGCCCTGCAGGAGATTGCGGAAATCGGCCCTAGCGGGCATTTCTTTGGCACGCCGCGCACGCTTGCAACAGTTGAAACAGCCTTCTACCGGCCGTTGGTATCAACCACGCAGAATCATGGCGCCTGGATTGAAGCGGGCGGCCGTGACGCATCCCAGCGTGCCACGCGAATTTGGCAACAAGCCTTGCAGGATTATGAGGCACCGCCGCTTGACCCCGCCATTGCCGATGCCATGCTGGCCTTTGTCGCCAAACGGCGTGCAGCCGGCGGTGCACCATTGGATTGAAGAGAGACTGTTCATGCCGCAACAATTTCCCGCCCTGTTCCAACCGTTGCAGTTGCGCCACAAGACCTTGCGCAATCGCATCGTTTTCGGCTCGCACACCGCCAACATGGCGGAGCAGGGCCTGCCGGGCGAGCGGCATCGGGGTTACTACGAGGAACGTGCGCGAGGCGGCGTCGGCATGATTGTGGTCGAGCCGGTGCCGGTGCATCGCACGGCTGTACTCACGCGCGGCAATTTCCGTCATTCCTCGGATGAGGTCATTCCACATTTTCGCAAGATTACGGATGCAGTTCATGCGCATGGCGCGGTGATCTGCCATCAGCTTTATCATGTGGGCCAGCACGGTGATTTCGATAACAGCTACGAGGCGAGCTGGTCACCCTCAGGGTTGCCGTCATTTCATGATTCCGATGGCAGCCACGCCATGAATGAGTCCGAAATTGAAGAGATCATCGAAAGTTTCGTCCAGGCCGCCCGGCGTGCCAAGGAAGCGGGTTTTGACGGCATCGAATTATTTGCCGCTTACAACGCCATCATTGATCAGTTCTGGCTGCCCTACAACAACCGGCGTGACGACAAGTGGGGCGGTTCGCTTGAAAATCGTACGCGTTTTTCGCGCACCATCATGGAGCGGATCCGCAAGATGGCGGGCGACGATTTCATCATCGGCCTTGCCGTCAACATGGACCCCGCCGCCAAGGTGTCACAATCCATTGAGCAATTGCAGGAAATCATTGCCTGGCATGACGAACGCCAATTGATGGATTATATCACCTGCGGCACGGGCAGCTACTTTTCCTTTGGCGGCATCATCCCCCATGTGTTCTTTGCAGACAAGCTGGGTGCGCCTCACGCTGAGGCGCTGAAGCAGGTTGTAAAATTTGCCAAGGTGCAGTGTGAGAGCCACGCCCGCACGCCCGAAAACGCCAACGCCATCGTGGCCTCTGGGCAAGCCGACACGGTGTCGATCGTGCGTGGCCAGATTGCTGACCCGCACCTTGCCAACAAGGCGCGGGAAGGTCGCTCTGAAGATGTGCGACCCTGCCTCTCGTGCAACCAGATGTGCTGGGGCCGGCGTTATCGCGATTACTGGATTTCGTGCCTGATAAATCCCAGCGCCGGGCGCGAATTTGAATGGGGTGGAGATCGTTTTGTGGCTGCGGCAAAGCCGAAACGCGTGTTGGTGGTGGGGGGCGGCGTGGCCGGTCTGGAGGCGGCCCGCGTGGCAGCAGAACGGGGTCATCATGTGACACTTGCCGAAGCATCAGACAAGCTGGGCGGCCAGTTCCGGCTGGCGGGCCTCGCGCCGCGCCGTCACCAGATCATCGATTTCATAGACTGGTACGAGCGCCAGCTCAACAAGTTGCAAGTTAAAGTGCTTCTCAACACGCCCATGGATGCCGATGAAGTGCGGGCCATTGGGGCTGACCAAGTGATCATGGCCACAGGTTCACAGCCCGATGGCAAAGCCTTCCAGCGTGGCATGCCAGAGTTCGATTCACTGCCCGGCATTGAGAAAGGCAATGTATGGACGGCAGAAGACGTGATGGGTCGTGCCGCCCGTCTCGGCAAAAATATCATTCTGCTCGATGAAACGTCCAACTGGAAAGGTGGTGGCACGGCGCTCACCCTGGCAGAAGCTGGTCACAAGGTGACGGTGGTCACAGGAGCCGTGGCCATCATGTCGGAAATGGCCCGTACCAGCGCCGATACGCATTTGCGCACGCGCCTCAGACAATTGGGCGTCGCCATGCTCACCGAAACAGTGATGCTCGAATGGCATGGCGATGGCGCCACCATTCAGACCAGTGGTGGAGCGCCCGCCCGCATTGCAGGCGATACACTTGTCGTGGCAGCGACCAATGTGTCCGAACATGCGCTGGCCGATGAATTGGGTGCGCCCACCATTGGTGATGCAACAGCCGCCCGCAACGCCGCGATGGCGATTTATGAGGGCCGCAAGCTTGCCATGACTCTTTGATTTGAAAGACTGACCATGAAGATTGCGGCCGTCAACATCACCTCAATGCGCCTGTTGCTGAAGCAGCCCTACGTCTGGTCACAGGGCATAGAAGAGGCCTGGAATGTGAACCTCATCGAGATGGTCGGTGAGGATGGCAGCAAGGGTTATGGTGAAACGACGACCGCGCCGGACATGGATGCCCAGGCCATCGTCCTGCGCAAATTGGCACGCAGCTTTATGGGCAAATCAGTATTTTCTATGGCTAAAATGTTGGCCGATGCCTATCGCGCCAATTTCCTGGCGTTTGGCGGCAACATGCCGCGCTACTTCAATCAGCTGGCCTCAGGCTTTGACATGGCAGCGCTCGATCTGCAGGGCAAAATCACCGGAAGGCCTGTGTGGGATTTGCTGGGCGGCGCCGTGCGGCCTGACGTTGATTATTTCTATTTCCTGCAAGGTGAAACGACGGAAGCACTGGTGAAAGATGCAAGAAGAGCGGTGACGGAGCAGCAGCCCGTGATCTACCTCAAGGTTGGCATGGGGGCGGAACGCGATATGGAAGCCGTGGCCGCCGTGCGCCAGGCCATTGGCAAGTGGCGTTTGCGGCTTGATGCCAATGAAGCGTGGGATCCAGCGACCACGCTGCGCATGTTGGAGCGCCTCAAGCCCTATGACATCGAATATCTGGAACAGCCGACAGCTAGTGGATCGCAAAGAGCCTTGCAACATGTCGTGGATCGGTCTGATCTCGCCATTGGTGCGGATCAGAGTGTGTTTACGTTGCATGAGGTGTTCACCGCCTGCACAACGCATCGCGCCGATATGATTGCCGTTGGCCCACGCGAAATCGGCGGCTTGCGCCCGATGATGAAAGCGGCAGCGGTTGCCGAAGCTGCGGGCCTCAACGTCTGCATCCATTCATCCATGACGACAGGCATTACCACCTGCGCTGAACATCATGTGGGGCGCGCCATTCGCAATCTGGATGATGGCAATCAGATCATGTGGCAATTGCTTCAGGACAATATCGTATCTTCGCCTGCACTTTCCCCTGTCAAAGGCAAGTTGGCGCTGCCGGAAAAGCCGGGTCTCGGCTTTGAACTCGACGTCGATGTCATCAACCGCGCAGCAGAGCGGCACAAGCGCTTTGGCCCTTCCACATGAAGCTGGGTGTATTTCAGGCCGCTGCCACAGCCAGTTGGGATGAAAGACTGAAAGCGTTGGATCTGCAACTCGCAGACAAAGAGGTAGAGCTTGTGGTCTGCCCGGAACTGTTCACAACGGGTTATCGCATTGCCGGAGATCACCGTGAATTGGCGCAGCCTGCAGACGGAGTCTGGATGCAGGCGATGGCTCACATGGCGCGGCAGCATCAAACAGCACTTGTTTATGGTTATGCCGAGCGCGCAGGTGAAGTGGTTTACAATTCCGCAGCAATGATCGGACCAAATGGCGCGATGCTGGCCAATCATCGCAAACAGCTGCCGGCGCCAGATTGCTTTGAAGAGCGGTGTTTTGCAGATGGGGTAGGGCCTACGTTCATTGCCTATCGCGGCATCAAGATTGCGCTGGTGATCTGCTATGAACTGGAATTTCCCGAAACAGTGCGACATGCAGCTCTGCAAGGTGCCACTTTGGTGTTGGCACCCACCGCACTCGTGGATGAATGGCAGGTGATCGCGGAACACCTGGTCTCAACCCGGGCCATAGAAAGCGGCATTTGGATTGCTTATTCGAACTACACGGGGCCAGCGACAGATCCGGCAGGCATTACGAAGAATTTCGCCGGCGGCAGCCGTATTACCGGGCCGGATGGCAGGGAGCGCGTTGTTGCGGTTTCGGTTGACGAATTGATTGTGGCAAAGATTGATCCGGAGGACGCAGCAAGAATTCGCCAGCGCCTGCCCTATTTGCGCGATCTGCAACGCCTGCAGAAAGGCTTTTGACAGGCTATCGAGACGAAGCAGATGAGATGCTGGTTGTTCTGTCGGGCTGACGACATGAAGCTGCAATTGCACCTGACTGACAAACCGAATTGACTCAAGCGGCGCATCACGATAAAAGAACAAAAAGAGAACGCAAATGAACCTATCCCTTCCCCATATGCGGCATGGTTTTGCGCCCCCGGATGCCATTAATTTTGGGACTCTGGTCGTGCGTGGAGCATTGCATGAAATCTTTGCCCCTCAGAATGTCGGTGCTGCCGCGGCTTGTTTTGCACTGGGGGTGTTGAAGCCGGGCCGTCTCTTCTGGTTGCGCCAGGAGTTGGTAAGAGTGGAAAGTGGCACGCTATATCCGCCGGGCCTTGCCACACTTGGGTTTGATCCTTCACACGTTATTTCTCTCACCTTGCGGGATGCGCAGTCAGTTTTGCAAGCAGGTTTGGAGGTGGCGAGATCCCAAGGTTCGTCTGCCGCTATTATGGAATTATGGGGTGCGGCAAAAATTTACACGCTCACCGCCAGCCGGAAGCTGGCCTTGGCCGCCAAGGCAACGGGAACAACACTTTTCGTCATAAACCATGCAGCCGAACCATCCCCCAGCGCGGCGGAAACCCGCTGGCAGGTGCGCTGCCTGCCATCGCAAATCTTGGCAGGCCATGCACCCGGTCTTCCGGCTTTCGAAGTGACGTTGCTCCGTCATCGTAGGAGCGCTCGTTCTGGACAGGTTTGGTGTGTGGAGTGGAACAATGAAAAGCGATGTTTTGAAACAAGAAGAAAATCTGCTCTCATCAACGCCTCGCCGCTATTTAAGCCTGTGGCTTCCCTACCTGCCTTTCGAAAGGTGCCGCTTTACAAAGTCGCCTGAGGTCCCTTCTGTCTTTATTGAAAAACAGCGCGGCGCCTTGCGCTTATCCGTGTGTGATGCGTTAGCGCAGAAAAATGGCCTGAAGCCCGGAATGATGCTGGCGGAGGCGCGTGCGATTGTTCCTGGCCTTCACGCTGCCCCCCTGGATGCTGCCGCAAATCAAGCCGCACTGCTAAAGCTTGCTGGCATTTGCGAGCAGTTCACGCCGCTGGTGGCACTTGATGGTGTCGACGGTTTGCTGCTCGATATGACTGGCTGTGCACATCTTTATGGCGGGGAACAAGCCATGCAGGCGCATGTGGCGCGATGGTTTGCCCAACGTCAGTGGACCCTGAGACATGCCTTGGCCGGAACCCCCGATTGCGCCCGTGCTCTGGCCCGTTTCGGCACCATAACTCACGTGAGGCCCGGGAATGAAGCGAGTGCGGTGGCTCATCTTCCAGTTTCAGCACTTGAATGCAGCGCTGAAACCAGCTGGGCCCTGATCCGGGCCGGTTTGAAAACTTTGGATGATTTGGCATCGCGTCCCAGCCAGCTGCTGACATCGCGTTTTGGCTCCGCGCTCACAACAAAGTTGCGCCGCATCAGGGGGCTCGAAGATGTTCGCTTGACGCCCATGCGCCCGCCCCCGGAACTGGTGGCTGAGCAGATCTTTCCTGAACCGCTGCAAAATATGGATATCGTTCAGGCGGCACTTTTCAATCTCGTCGAACAACTTTGCGCAAAACTTGAGGCAGCAGGAAAAGGCGGGCGGGCATTTGAAACGGTTTTCTTCCGGACCGATGGTGCCGTGCGAAGGTTGAATGTTGAGACGGCGCGGGCCTTGCGTGAACCTAAAGTTCTCCATCAGCTTTTCTCACTCAGGCTCGAAACGCTTGCCGATCCATTGGAGGTGGGATTCGGCTACGACGCGTTGCGTCTTGCTGTTTTGCAAAGTGAACTCCTGACCCACGGTCAAAAACAACTTGATGGCAAGCTCGAGAATGAAAGAGGAGAGGCGGAGCTTGTCGACCGGTTGGTCGTTCGCTTTGGCCGCGACAAGGTTTTGCGCTTTGTGGCGCGGGATAGCCACGATCCCTTGCGCTGCGCCATTGCCGTGCCGGTTTCAACACCCCATGCCAGCATGCCGTGGCTGAACAGTGATGAACCATTGCCGCGCCCCTTGCAGATATTTTCGCCACCGCAGCCCATAGAGGTCATGGCTGAGGTTCCGGATGGCCCACCTCTTCAGTTTCGCTGGCGCAAGGTCTTGCATCAAACGAGGGCAGCCGAAGGGCCTGAACGGATTGAAAGTGAATGGTGGCGTGGTGGGGCAAAACTGCCGCGTGACTATTATCGTGTGGAAGATGAGAGTGGTGCGCGGTTTTGGATTTTCCGCGAAGGACAATTCTCATCCTCAAGTCCGCATTGGTTCCTCCATGGGCTGTTTCCATGAGCAGTTTTGCTGACCTTGTCTGCGCCTCCAATTTTTCTTTCTTGAGAGGGGCATCACCAGCGCAAGACCTGGTTTTGAACGCGCTCTTGCTGGGGCACAATGGGCTGGGCATTGCCGACCGAAATACAACTGCAGGCGTAGTGCGTGCGTTCGCAGCGTTGCGTGATTTGAAAGAGGGAGGCGTCTTGTCGCCCGTCAAACGGCGCATGGGCTCTGGCCCGGGTGAATATCACTATGAGCCCGCAGCACCGGAAAAGGAAACGGATGCAACAAGGGTTTTGCGCGAAGCCATTCATGCCAAGGCGCAAGACTTTAAGCTTGTCACTGGCACACGGCTGGTTTTTGCGGACGGCACACCTGATATCGTGATCCATCCCGAAAACCGCGAGGGTTGGGCAAGGCTTTGCCGCCTGTTGACGGTGGGCAACATGCGCTCCGGCAAAAAGGCGCAATGTGACATCCGCCTTGATGACCTCCTTGCCGACACAAAAGGTTTGTTGCTGATCCTGATGCCGCCGCGCAACCGCAAAAGGCTTGGCTCCATTATCGCAAAACTTGCTGATGCAGCGCCTGGCGCACTTTGGATTGGTGCAACCATGCCCCGGCATGGCGATGACCGTCGCAAGCTTGCCGAATTGATCAGTCTTTCCAGGCGTCATCAATTGCCCTTGGTGGCCACAAATGACGTGCTGTATGGCGATCCTTCGCAGCGTGAATTGCAGGATATCCTCACATGCATCCGCGAAGGCCGCACCATGGAAAATGCTGGCCGCCTCTTGGAGGTGAATACCGAGCGCCACCTGAAACACCCGAAGGAAATGGCACGGCTGTTTTCAGATTGTCCTGATGCTCTCACTGAAACACAAAACCTTCTTGGCCGTGCTTCTTTTTCGCTTGAACAATTGCGTTATGAATACCCTGATGAACCTGTGCCGCCGGGCAAAGATGCACAGGCATGGCTCGAAACCCTTACCTGGCGCCATGCCGCCCAGTGCTATGCCCAGGGCATTCCGGCCAAGGTTGAAGAGCTGCTTCATAGTGAATTGAAGCTCATCAAGAAGCTGAATTATGCCCGCTATTTCTTGACCATCCACGACATTGTGCGCGTGGCCAATGACAAGGGCATTTTATGCCAGGGGCGGGGCTCTGCGGCCAATTCAGCCGTCTGCTATGTGCTGGGAATCACTTGCGTTGATCCGGCCGAAAACGACTTGCTGTTTGCCCGCTTTATCTCGGAAGAACGGCGCGAACCTCCAGACATTGACGTGGATTTTGAGCACGAGCGGCGTGAGGAAATCATCCAGCACATTTATCAGCGATATGGCCGCATGCGGGCGGGATTGGCGGCCACCACCATCTGCTATCGCTCAAAAAGCGCCATCCGCGAGGTGGGCAAGGTTTTCGGTTTGTCGGACGATGTGACGGCGGCTCTCTCCGGCACACAATGGGGAAGCTGGGGTTCTGAAATCACCGATGCAAGAGTGCGCCAGGCGGGTCTTGATCCGCAGAATCCCCAATTGGCCCGTGCCGTTGCTTTTGCCACGCGCATTGCTGGTTTTCCGCGCCATCTGTCGCAACACGTTGGCGGTTTTGTTTTGACCCGTGGCCGCCTCGATGAACTGGTGCCCATTGGCTATGCCGCCATGGAAGATCGCACTTTCATCGAGTGGGACAAGGACGACATCGATACATTGGGCCTGATGAAGGTTGATATCCTCGCCCTGGGAATGCTCACTTGCATCCGCAAGGCTTTCGAATACCTTCATGTCCACACGGGCAAACGGTTTGACCTTGCCAGCATCCAGGGTGGCGATACGGCAACCTATGACATGCTGTGCCGGGGAGACTCGATCGGCGTGTTCCAGGTGGAAAGCCGCGCCCAGATCAACATGCTGCCGCGCCTGCGCCCCCGCCAGTTTTATGATCTTGTCATCCAGGTGGCGATTGTCCGCCCCGGCCCAATTCAGGGCAATATGGTGCATCCCTATTTGCGCCGGCGCTCTGGCAAAGAGGAAGTGGCTTTCCCCTCGCCAGCTCCCGAACATGGCCCCGGGGACGAACTGAAAAAGGTCTTGGGCAAGACCATGGGCGTGCCCCTCTTTCAAGAGCAGGCGATGAACCTTGCCATCACCGCTGCAAAATTTTCTGATGTGGAAGCCAATCAATTGCGCCGCGCCATGGCCACTTTCCGGAATGTTGGCACCATCCAAAATTTCGAACACTTGATGGTGGGGCGCATGGTATCACGCGGCTATGCTCCGGAATTCGCTGCCAACTGTTTTGAGCAGATCAAGGGCTTCGGTTCTTATGGTTTCCCCGAAAGCCATGCCGCTTCATTTGCCAAGCTGGTTTACATTTCAAGCTGGATCAAATGCCATCACCCGGCGATTTTTGCCTGTGCGCTGCTCAATTCACAGCCCATGGGATTTTATGCGCCCGCCCAAATTGTGCGTGATGCGCGTGAACATGGCGTTGAAGTGCGCAGCTTGGACATAAACCATTCAGGCTGGGATAATACGCTAGAAGAAGGATCAGATGGCAGCCTTGCTCTTCGGCTGGGTTTCCGCCAGGCAAATGGCATTCAGGCTGCTGAAGCCCAGCGTCTTTTGGCGGCGCGGCAGCAAGGCTTTGCGTCAGTGGAGCAGCTTTCTGTCCGTGCAAAGCTTTATGGGCGGCCAATGCGTATTCTCGCTGATGCCGATGCCTTTCGGTCGCTTGGGTTGGACAGGCGGCAGGCACTCTGGGCTGTGCGTCGTTTGCCGGAAGATGATCCCTTGCCACTTTTTTCTTATGCCATGGCTGATGAACTGGCCGCAGAACCTGAGGCCAACTTGCCTGAGATGAGTATGGGTGAGCATGTGGCTACAGACTATCAAACCCTGCGCCTTTCACTGAAGGCCCATCCCATGCAAATCTTGCGGCCGGTTTTTTCAGCTCAGAAAATTGCAACTTCGGAAGGCGTCAAAAACACGCGGAATGGCGCAAGAGCGACGATGGCCGGCATTGTCCTGGTCCGTCAAAGGCCCGGCAAGGGTAATGCCATTTTTATTACCTTGGAAGATGAGTTCGGCGTCGTAAATGCTGTGCTCTGGGCCCGGCAGTTTGAAATTTACCGCAAGGAAGTCATGGGGGCCCGCCTGATGCAGGTCACTGGTACGGTTCAGAAAAGCCAAGACGGCGTCATCCACGTGATGGTGACAAGCGTGGCCGACCGTTCGTCAGAGCTTGAGAAACTGTGGCTGGCGAAAGAAGAAGCGGCCGATATCGACCGGTCAGAACGTGCCTGGCACCCACGCAATGTGCGCTTGCTGCCACAAAGCAGGGATTTTCATTGATGGAATTGGAAAACTGGTGCCGCTTGCGTGACTCGAACACGCGACCCCATCATTACGAATGATGTGCTCTACCAACTGAGCTAAAGCGGCCCGGCGGCGCGAGGCCGCTGTTCTGGACGGGCGGGGGATAGACGGTTTCGGTTAACAATTCAACCATCAATCCGGTCGGCTTCCACCCCGGGATCGTCGGGCGGACGGTCGAAGGGGAGTGCCTTGGCGGGTTCGGAAACCTGCTTGTTTTCCGGCACCTTGATGGTGATCTGGGGGAGGTTTTCGGCCTCGCGGGACAGCTCCGGCTCGGGCTCGGCGGCGGGCAGCATGTCGAAGGGCACCTTCCATTCCGACGGCACGATCTCGCCCGTCACCGGGGAGAGCGGCATCCAGCGCGGGCTCGCCACCCCGTCCGACACCCACATGGGGTCACGCGGCGCATGGATGGCGCGGGCAAACCATTCCCGCGCCTTGCCCTTGTCGCCCTCGGCATCCTCGATCTCGCCCATGAGGGCGCAGACCCGCGCCGGCGGTCGCTCGGCGATGTGCGGCGTGAGCGCCGCGCGCGCCACATCGAGACGGCGTGCCGCAAGGGCCGCCTTGGCCAGCGCACAGGCGCCCTCAAGCGAGTCAGGAGTTGCGCCCACCAGATCGCGCACGCGTTCATAGCGCGCCTCGGGGCCGTCACCCGTCACCGAGCGGGCCATGAGTTCGGCAAGATCAGGATGCGGGGCAATCGCCCAGGTGGCGCGGAGAATCTTCTGCGCCTTGCGGGCATTGCCCTTGGCAATGTGGCAGCGCGCCGCCACCGAAGCCGCAGGCACCAGCGCAGGATCGAGCTTCAGCGCATCGCTTGCAAGTTCGAGGGCGCGGTCGCGGTTCTCGTCTTCAACCGAGAGCGCTTCCGCGGTGATGAGGGCCGCCCGTTTCTTCGCTGCCTCATCACGGCTGAGCAATCCGGAGCGGCCCTGCATGTCGAGCGTATGCGCCGCCGGCAGCCAGAGCTTGCGCGCCGCCTGCACCTGCAGAACCGCGGTCGAGGCCCAGGGCAGTCGTGAATTGCGGGCCAGCGCCTTCTCCGCGTGATGAAGAGCGGCGACGAGATCGCCCGATTGCCGCGCCTCGTTGAAAAGGCCGCGCAGCCCCATCAATTCGGTTTCGGGATCCTTCGCCATGGCCTCGAAGATGCGCTTCACGCTCTCGCGGTCGCCCTTCAATTGCGCCGCCTGCGCGGCCAGCACATTCACCAGCGGTTCGTCGGAGAGAACATTGGCGGCAATCGCCGCATGGCGTGAGGCACCTTGCGCATCGCCCGCACCCGCAGCGACGATCCCCTTGGACAGGGACTCATAGGCCTTGCGGTGCTTGCGGAAGCGCAAGAAATCCCGCGCCGCAGCCGGGCTCCGCCAGATGCGGCGCAGGAGTGACCAGAGGAACGAGAGCGTAATGATCAGGGCAATGGCAATCGCCACCGCCACGAAGAGCTTCATCTCGTACTGGCGTCCCAGCCACGTGACCGTGAGCGTGCCCGGCCGTCCTGCCAGCCACGAGAAGAAGGCCGCGGCGGCAACGAGGAGAGCGAAGCGCCAGAGCATCCTGATCATCGTCAGGGACTCGCGTTCTGCACGCGCTCCGCCGCCGAGGTCACGGAGGCAAGCGCCGTTTCAAGAGAGAGGCGGGCCGCCGCGCGGTCGCGCCATTGCTGCAGCTTCGGCGGAATGGTGGCTTCGGGTTCATCCACCGCCGCAACCGCCTGCGGCAGGTCGCCCGCTTCGGCGAAGGCAATCGCCTTGTCGGCCACCTGCTGCCAATTCACCGCATCAAGATCGCGGATGGTGATGACGGAGGAGAGCATCTCGCCGATCCGGTCCCAGATGCCGGGTTCAGACGGAACGATCTTCACCTCGGGCGTGGGCAGGTCCGGCTTCAGCGCCGAAAGCTCGGTGGCAAGGCCCTTGGCATTGGGCAGGCCCTGTGCAGCGTGGGCGGCGATCACGTCAAGACCGCTTGCCGCCGGCAGAAGGCGTGCGATGCGGTCCGCTTCATCGGCGAAGGCTGTGCCCGCCTCGATCTTGGCCTTGAGGTCGGAAACGGTTTGGGTGAGCGCCGTCTTGTCGACCTCGCCCGTCTTCTGCGCCTTCAGCGCCGCCACGTCCTGTTCCAGCGCCGCAAGCCGCGCCGCCACATCAGCGGGAACACCCGCCGACGATGCCGCGCTATCTCCCGGAGCAGCCGGCTGGGTGCTGATTGCGGCCACTGCCGTCTTGGTTTCATCGAGCGCCGATTGCAGCGAAGCGAGGCTGGACTTGGTCGCCGCAATGTCATCGGCCAGCGTCTTGGAACTTGTCGCCGTCGCGGTTGCCGAGGCTTCCAGTTCGTTGACGTCGCTGGTGAGCTGCGTGGTCAACCGCTCGAGGCCCTGCACCTTGGAGGCGATTTCCTCGTGGCCCTTGCCCAGAATGTCCACGCGTTCGGCAAGCGCCTTCACGTTGTCGCTGGGGAAGTAGGAGGAGATCAGGTCACGATAGGCCCAGCCGCCCGCCACCACGCCGATGCCCAGCGCCGCAACGAAGGCCGCCGTGCGATAGGATGAGGTGTTGTCGCGCGCCGGTGTGGAAGAGGGCGGCGGCGTTTCGCCCGCGCTCTCCTGCGCCTTCGCAGAGTCGGGTTCCCGCTTGTCGCCAGGCTCCGCATCCACCGTCACGTCTTCAGGATCGAGATCAATCACCGTCGGCTTGACCGGTGACGGATCGGCATCGTTACCAAGGTTACTCATGATGCCTAGGGCTATTCCTGTTCGTTCGAAGGTTCAAGGCCTTCTAGCACCGCAAGCATGGCAGCTTCGTCAGGCGTGTGCGCGACCCGCCGCGGCCAGCTTTCCGGCAACGCGTTTGCAACCGCCTGGGACAGGCAAAGGTGAATCATATCAGCCATATGGTGGGCCAGCTTCGCCTTTTCAATTTGCTCAACCCACAGCTTTGCGGTGCGCGGCGAATAGAGCAGAACCGCATCTGCCGAGGTTACCGCTTTGGCGAGATCATCGGGTGTGGTCGACACGGCATCATAACTCACCACGCGCGCCACGCCGAAGCCTTCACGCTGCAACCGCCCCTCGAGGTCGCCCGATGTTGCGGCCCCGGAGAGATAGAGCAGCGGCCCGTCAGCGGGCCTGAGATGCGAGGTGATGTAGGCCGTGAGGCCAACAACATCACCACCTGCTGCGGTCACGTCGGTGAAGCCCGCCGCCGTCGCCGCAGCCGCCGATTGCGGCCCCACACAGAGAAGCTTGGTGTCACGCAAGCCTGCAAGCAGTGACGGATTGGCCAGCCCGTTCGCGCTGGTGATGCAGACGGCCTGATAGCGCGCGGCCGGAACGACTGCACCCTCGCGCGGCACGATCTCCATCAGCGGCACACGGATGCACGCATGTCCCAGCGCCTGCAGTTTGTCCGCAAGCGGCCTTGCATCCTTTTCGGGCCGCGTGAGGATGAGACGCATGGACTTCAGCTTGCGCCGACGATGAGGCTGCCACCGTTCGCCTTCACCTCCGCCGCGGCATCGGCGCCCATGCGGGCAGCATCGGCGGGCGAACCCACGCGCTCTGCCGTGAAGACCTTCTTGCCGTCGAGGGTGAGCGTCT
>CALMEZ010000109.1 GCA_937864985.1 uncultured Alphaproteobacteria bacterium | reverse complement strand
CCTCGATGATGTCGGTGAAGCGGTTCTTGGGCGCAAACTCCTCAAGATAGAGGGCAGCGGCAACACCGAGCGGCAGGGACACAGCCAAGGTCACGAAGATTGTGAGGATCGAACCAATCAGAGCGCCCTTGATGCCGGCATTTTCCGGTTCACGGGAATCGCCATTGGTGAAGAACTTGGTGGAGAAGCCGGTACTGACTGTGCCTTTCTGCTTCAGCGCTTCAAGCCAGGCGATTTCCTTATCCTGCAAGCTGCCGACTTTCGCGCCCTTGAGGTAGAGGTCAGCCTCGGACGAGAAGGCAAGGGGGATCATGACGTCCTGGCCGATCAGCGTCGGGGTGGCCACGACTTGCGCTTGCAGGGCATCTGCAGCGCGGGGCGAAATTAGGCTGTTCAACCTCTTCTTGTCGCCACGCGCGGTGACATCCGGAAACTGTGCGGCCCAGGCCTGCTTGACCATGCCCTGAAAGTCGCCCGCGGCGGGTTGTGCCGGATCAATCTTTGACGGATCAACCCGCACGGTGAGCGTGGCGGTGCTGGTGGTGAAGGCCGGTATGGCCTTGCCCACGATGTCGATGATGAGGAAGGCGAGGAACGCGCCGGTGATGGCGATGGCCGCAAGGCCCATGGCCTTGAAGCGGCGTTCCGCAGCATAGCGCTGCGCCGTGGAGCGGGGCTTACTCATATTGTTCCTTGTACTTGCGTACCACACGCAGCGCGATGATGTTGAGCCCCAGCGTGACCACAAAGAGCGCGAGGCCCAAGGCAAAGGCGGACAACGTTTTGGCGGAGTCGAATTCCTGGTCGCCCACCAGCAAGGTGGCAATCTGCACGGTAACAGTGGTGACCGCCGCGAATGGATTGAAGGTGAGATTGGCCGCAAGGCCCGCGGCCATGACAACGATCATGGTTTCGCCGATGGCGCGCGACGTGGCGAGAATGAAGGCCGAAACCGTGCCGGGAAGCGCTGCGGGCAGCACCACCTTCTTGATGGTCTCGGATTTTGTGGCGCCGAGGGCGTAGGAGCCATCGCGAAGCGACTGAGGCACGGCGTTGATGATGTCATCAGACAGGGACGAGATCAGCGGCACGATCATCATGCCCATGACAAGGCCGGCCGCGAGGGCGGATTCCGAAGCCACGGAC
The DNA here is from genome assembly GCA_937864985.1 of uncultured Alphaproteobacteria bacterium. Classification (GTDB taxonomy): domain Bacteria; phylum Pseudomonadota; class Alphaproteobacteria; order Rhizobiales; family Aestuariivirgaceae; genus Aestuariivirga. The sequence goes on along the minus strand of CALMEZ010000109.1, from coordinate 20,260 downwards.
AGCCCCACGAGTTCACCAAAGTGGCGGATCAGCGGCGCGACGGTGAGAGCGGCGAAGAAGCCGAGCACGACAGTGGGGATGCCTGCCAGCAATTCAAGGAGAGGCTTAATGCGGCGGCGGGCGGCGGGGCTCGCATATTCAGCAAGATAGATCGCCGAAAAGAGACCAAGCGGGCCAGCAATGACAACGGCAATCAGCGTGATGAGCAGCGTGCCAGCGAGGAGAGGCAGAATGCCGAAGCGGCCGGGTTCAGCCGTAGGCGCCCATTCAGTGCCGAAAAGAAATGACAGGAGAGGCACTTCGGAAAAAAAGCGCAGGCTTTCATAAACAACCGACAGGACAATACCGATGGTCGTCAAGACGGCGGCAGCAGAGGCCGCTGCCAACAGCACCAGCACAAGCGGCTCAAAGCGGCGGCTGATGCTGTTCTTGCGCTTGAGAGGAGGCGCCAGGGCCAGACTTTGGGCTGTTGTGTCGGTCATTTTATTTTCCATCTTGACCACTTCGGCAGGGGTGCGTCGGGGGCAGCCTCTGGTACATCCGCAGAGACTGCCCCTGAACACGAAAGACGACTGAATTTACTTCAGCGCGTCAGCCGTCAGTGTTGGCAGGTTCTTGGCGGCGTCGGCCGTCTTGGCAGCCTGATCTTTGGGCAGCGGGATCAGGCCCTTGTCGGCCAGATAACCATCTTCACCCAGGGCCTTTTCAGAGGCGTATTCCGCCAGGAATTCGACCATGCCGGGGATCTGGCCCACATGCTGCTTCTTCACATAGATGAAGAGCGGACGCGAGACCTTGTAGGCGCCCGAGGCAATGGTTTCGAAGGTTGGCTTGGCACCTTCCACTTCGGCAGCCTTGATCTTGCCTTCGTTCTGCTCAAGGAAAGAGTAGCCGAAGATGCCGAAAGCCTGGGGATTGGCTTCCAGCTTCTGCACGATCAGATTGTCATTCTCGCCTGCTTCCACATAGGCGCCGTCGGTGCGGATGGTCTTCCAGACGGCCTCATAGGCCTTGGCATCCGACTTCTTCAGGGCTGCAAGTGATTCGATCTTCTCTGTGCCCTTTTCCATCACCAGTTCGGCAAAGGAATCGCGTGTGCCGGAAGTGGGCGGCGGACCCAGCACTTCAATCTTCTCAGCGGGCAGCGAAGGGTCGATGTCGCTCCACATCTTGTTGGGATTGTCGATCAGCTTGCCGTCCTTGTCCGGCACCTGCTTGGCAAGCGCCAGGAAGATCTGCTGCTTGGTGAACTTGGTATCCGGGCCAGAAACGGCGTTGGCAATGGTGAGGCCGTCGAAGCCGACCTTGATTTCAACAACGTCGGTGACGCCGTTCTTCTGGCAGGTTTCAAATTCGGCCTTCTTGATGGGCCGCGAGGCGTTGACAAAATCGGGTGAGTCTTCGCCCACGCCTGCGCAGAACAGCTTGACGCCGCCACCCGTGCCTGTCGATTCCACAACAGGGGTCTTCATGCCCGTAGCCTTGGCGAAACTTTCCGCAACAGCGGTGGTAAACGGATAAACTGTAGAAGATCCGACAATGCGAATTTCGTCGCGCGCCCATGCGGGGCTGGCGGCGAGGGCTGCGAGAGAGGCAGCAAGAAAAAGGCGTTTCATGTTTTCGTGTCTCCAATCATTGACGGATGCCCGGATAGCCCGCCGATGTGAGACTTATGAGACAGTTACATCTCAGATGTATGACAATGTATCTTCATGATCTATAAAGAGGAATTGAAATTGTGAAGGTGCTGCCCTGGCCAAGAGCAGATTGAATGCCGAGGTCGCCCCGATGCCGGAGAACTATGTGTTTCACGATGGCAAGGCCGAGCCCCGTGCCGCCGCGCGCCCGGCTTTCCTTGGTGCTCACCCGGTAGAAGCGTTCGGTGAGGCGCGGAATGTGCTCTTCGGCGATACCTTGTCCAAAATCCTGGACTTCCACAACGCCGTCCGGCCCAAGCTTCTTGCAGGTTACCTGCACGCGGCCCCCAGCACCTCCATATTTGATGGCGTTCTCCATCAGATTCAAAATTACCTGCAACAGCTCATCGGCTTCCCCTGCCACATCCACTGAAGCTTCAGTCGAGAGCTCCAGCACTACCTTCTGGTCTTGGGCCTGCTGTTCAAGGTTTGACTTGGCCTGCTTGGCCACGGCAGACAGTGACACTTTGCTGTTGGGCCGCACATGTTCATTGAGTTCAATGCGGCTGAGCGTCAACAGGTCATCGATGAGGCGCTTCATGCGCTGGGCCTGGGACAGCATGGAGGCGAGGAACATCTCGCGCGCCTTCGTGTCATCTCTGGCGGCACCTTGAAGCGTCTCCACAGCACCAATGATCGTGGCGAGCGGTGTGCGCATTTCGTGGGACGCATTGGCCACAAAATCGGAACGCATCTTCTCTACGGCTTGCTCACGCGTCAAGTCCCGTAGCACCACGAGGATTTCACCGCCGTTGCCAAGCGGCGAAATCCAAGCGTTTACATGACGCTGCGGTTTACCATGAAACGTGAGTTCAGCCGTGCCGGACTGCCCCTTCACCTGCGCTTGCCGAAGTGCCGCGGAAAAGGCCGGCGCCCGGATGACCGATGTCGCAGCCACTCCAGTCGGATCAGTCTGGAGAATATCGAGGGCCACACGATTGGCTGCTGTCACTTCAGACAGCGCATTGACAATGATTGCGCCATCCGGAAGCGCCGCTAACATGGCCGAGGCCTGTAAACTCTCCGTCATGTGCCATCCATACACCAATGGCCTGCAAAGTCATCTTGGCATAACGTTTCATTTGCCCAAGTACGCGACGGCCTGGTGGCGGGCGCAGTCCGCGACGAACCTGTCTCAGGTTCGATTTCGCCAGTAACAGGGAATTAACAGGGAATTTCCTGGAAAAATGCCCCGCCAAGAGCAGATAGATCCGCAAGTACAACGCATTTCCGGATGTTTGTGCGCTATTCCCTGCTTTCTGGGAACAGGGAATTTCATCAACGGGATCAGGCTATGGACGGCAGATATCAGGGATTGCGACATTGCACTTACAGGAATTCCGGGGAGCCCGCGCGTGGCTTTGGCGGCACAAGATGTTGTGTTCTTTCCACGTCAAAACACCATAGCTTGACGAATCCCATGGCAATGAGTAAAAGCCTAACTGATGTTTTTGCATCCGCCGTGATGGTGGACGCGTGCCCTATGAAGGAGACTTTGGTCATGACGGGATAAGCGTTGTCGAATTGAGCCGCAACCAGCACTGCGCGGAATGTGCTGGGCTATCCATCTTTCATTTTTGCATTTTCCAAAAGGAACGGTCATGACCGATTTAGCCATAGTCTATATGAACACCCATGCCTTGCGCCCCTACCCAAGTAATGCGCGCACCCATTCCAAGAAGCAGATCCGGCAGATTGCTGACAGCATCGAGAAGTTCGGCTTCACCAATCCTGTCCTGATTGACAGGGACAGCATGATCCTGGCGGGCCATGGCCGGGTTGGGGCCGCAAAGGTCCTGGGATTGGCCGAAGTGCCCTGTGTGCGGCTGGAAGACATGACGCCAGGCCAGAAGCGTGCCTATGTGCTGGCTGACAACAAGCTGGCCCTCAATGCAGGGTGGGATGACGAGATCCTGGCATCAGAGCTTGAAGCGCTTCTGGCGATCGATGAGGGTTTTGATGTCTCTGTGACGGGCTTCACCATTGCCGAGGTCGACAGTCTCATTGCCGGCAAAGCCGTGGAGGAAGATGGTGATCCGGCAGATGATGCACTTCCGGATCACACGCCATCCCTCTGCAAACTGGGAGATGTCTGGCAGTTGGGGCCACACCGGCTGATCTGTGGTAATGCCCTCGACCAAGACGCCATTGAGCTGCTGATGGATGGGGCCAAAGCCCGCATGGTCTTCACTGATCCGCCCTACAACGTGCCCATCGAGGGGCATGTCTCCGGACTAGGCAGGGTCAAGCATCGCGAGTTCGCCATGGCGTCGGGCGAGATGTCGGTTCAGGAGTTCACGCGCTTTCTGAAGCAAAGCTTCGAGCAATTGGTCCGCCACAGCCTGGATGGTTCCATCCACTTTGTCTGCATGGACTGGCGGCATATAGGCGAAGTGCTGGATGCCAGCGAAAACGTTTATGCTGAACTCAAGAACCTGATTGTCTGGGTGAAGGATAATGGCGGCATGGGAACCTTTTACCGATCCCGCCATGAGCTGATCTTTGCCTTCAAGGCCGGCACGGCCACCCATGTGAACAGCTTCGAGCTGGGCCAGCACGGCCGCTACCGCACCAATGTCTGGCAATACAAGGGCGTGAACACCCTCAGGTCCGGGCGGCAGGAAGAACTGGCGCTGCATCCCACGGTCAAGCCCGTGCAGATGATTGCCGATGCCATCAAGGACGTCTCGGGCCGGGGAGAGATTGTTCTCGACCTGTTTGGTGGTTCAGGATCGACCCTCATTGCGGCCCACAAGACGGGACGTGTCGCCTATATGAGTGAACTTGATCCCCTCTACTGCGATCGCATCATCTCCCGCTACGAAGCCTTTGCCAAGGATGAGGCGGAGCAGCTTATCTGCGGCCTGCCTCTTTCACTGGCCCACAAGGCGGCTGCCGAATGACCAAGTGGCATCGTAGCCTCACCCGGCTCCCCGCAAGCGGCTCTTACGATGTGGGTTACGGCAAGCCGCCCGCTTCAACTCGCTTCAGGCCCGGCCAATCCGGCAATCCCAAAGGCAGGCCTAAGGGTCGCAAAACCAGCACCCTGCCGGCCCTGCACGAAGAGCGCCTCAAGGACATCGTCCTCAGCGAGGCCTATCGGACCATCAAGGTCAATGATGGGGCAAAGCAAGTCACCGTTCCCATGGCTCAGGCGATTGTCCGCTCCATGGCAGTAACAGCCGCCAAGGGCAATACCCGCTCCCAGCGTCTCTTTGCTGAGCTTCTGGCCAGTACCGAGACATCCAACCGTAAGCTTCACGAGGAATGGTTAGAGACTGCCATCACCTACAAGGTGGAGTGGGAGAAAGAACTGGAGCGCCGCAGGGCCCTCAACATCAAAGCCTCTGACCCCATTCCCCATCCAGATGATGTCATCATCAACTTACGCGGCAAAGGACCTCCCGTCGACATCCGCGGGCCCATGAGCAAGAAGGAACAGTCCGAGCTCATCTGGCTTCTTGATCGTAAACGCGAGTTCGAACAGGAACTGGCCGACCTTCAGACTGATCTCACTGATCCTGAATGTGCCGAATATCTCGGCCTCATCCAGAAAGACATCGCCCACACCTCATACCTGATCACCCTCGCGTCCCGTGCCATCGACATCAGGGCCAACAAAGAATGTGTCGCGAGGCTAGTCGAAAGTCGAAAAAGTAACACTTGACTGAGTGAATCGAACCAAACTTAGGCCCGCTGACACTTACTTCGTACGTGATCAAACCATCTTGCTGGTAAGTGAAAGGATCAAACACCAGACACTCAGAAATCGACGCTTGCATCACCGCAAGCAAGCCGCCTAATTTGAAAACCAAGATGTGCCAGAGCCTCCATTCCTCTGCCCCAATAGCTGTTCCATTTTGTCTAGCGGAGGACAGGCAGGTGTTATGACGAAACACGCATGTCTTTGGCGCGCCAATTCAAGGCGCAGTTACCCCATTGAATGTGGAATTTTGCAGTGAATCCAAATTCTGTGCCACGCCAACCGGGGCGTGTTACGGAATGATCGCCGTGGATGGTACTTTCCAGGACATTACAGAAGGGTAAAATAAACCTCGGAAAGAGATCCTCATTACCGAAAATGGATTCTGCTCTGCCCCCAAAGAATTGGACCGTTCTGAGATAGAGTTTTCTGCTGTAGCTTCCTGGGCTGGGAGGAGTGGAAAAAATGAAGGCATCGAAGTTCACGGACGCCCAGAAGGCATTCATCTTGAAGCAGGGCGCTGACGGCCATCCGGTGGCCGAGATCTGCCGCAAGGCGGGGATTTCAGAGGCGACCTACTTCAACTGGAAAAAGAAGTACGACGGCTTGCTGCCTGACGAGATGCGCCGGTTGAAGCTGCTTGAAGATGAGAACAGCAAGCTCAAGAAGCTGGTGGCTGATCTGTCGCTCGACAAGGCGATGCTGCAGGATGTACTGCGCCGAAAACTGTAAGGCCTGCCCAGCAGCGCGAGCTGGTGAACAAGGTTTGTAGTGAATGGGATGTGTCGATCCGCAGGGCGTGTGCCGTTCTGGTGGTTTGCAAAGGCACCTATCATTACAAACTTCGCCGGGCCGGTCAGGCCGATCTGAAGAAGCGCATCAAAGAGATTGCTGAGACGCGCATGCGCTATGGCTACAGGCGCGTGCATGTGGTTTTGCAGCGGGAGGGCTGGATGATCAACGTCAAGCGGACATATCGCCTGTACAACGAGTTGGACCTGCAATTACGCAATATGGAGGCGCAGTGCGCCGACGGCCAAAGCGAAGGGTCAAGGCCAAGCTGCGGGAAGACCGTTGCCCGGCTTCCATGCCGAATGAGACGTGGGCCATGGACTTCGTGCATGACCAACTCGCTCTCGGGAACAAGATCAGGGTTTTGACGGTTGTCGATATCTTCTCGAAGTTCTCCCCCGTCATCGATCCAAAGTTCAGCTATCGCGCCGAAGACGTCGTGAGGACTCTGGAAAGGATCTGCGGTGAGATCGGTTATCCGAGAACGATCCGCGTTGACCAGGGCAGTGAGTTCGTGTCGCGTGATCTCGACCTGTGGGCTTATACGCACAATGTAACCCTCGACTTCTCTCGGCCAGGCAAACCGACAGACAATGCCTTCATAGAAGCGTTCAACAGCAAGGTCAGAAGCGAATGTCTCAACGCGCATTGGTTCATGAGCCTTGACGATGCCCGTTCAAAGTTGGAGGATTGGCGCAGATACTATAATGAAGAAAGACCGCATAGCGGGATAGGCCAAATGACACCGATTTTGCTGCACAATCCCGATGGCGCATCCAGCCCGCCAAAGGGCACAGAGGCAGAAAACTCTGGCCTCAGGTGATCCAACGTTTGGGAGCGGAGCAAGAGGCCGAAAACTCTAGCCTCAGATGATCTAATGTTTGGGAGCGGAGCACAATCAAGGCGAGAGGTGATTTCAATCCGGATCAAGGAGCGGTGACACGTTCAACGGGGCTTCTCCAATTCGCAATGCCACAATACAAGGTGGATGTTGGTCTATACTCTATTATGCACAGTCTCGCGCAACAAACATAACAAGCTAAGGATGCAAATTTCGCTCGCGCTGAATATAATTTACTGCGGCCTCCAGCTGTGAATCTGTTCCATGAAAGAACAGGTAGGGATCGTTATCAACATGAATGTCTGGCTTAACTCCGTCTCCTTCAATGAGCCAACGGACAGCATTATGGTCTTTGACATAAGAACCATTTTCCGGGACACGGACTGGCCCACCATCCACTAGAGTTCTACCGCTATTGACCCAAATACCTGCACCGGATGTCCGCGTTCCTATCAAAACACCGAGCTTCAGGCGTCGTATACCTTCTGCGATCAACTCTCCATTGGAATAGGTGTCTCCATCAATCAGGGCCACCAGTTTGCCATCAAAAGAGTCCCTTGGGTTCTTGTACAAAAGAGAATCATAACGGCCATTCAAATACATCCATGTACGTCTCTGCAGAAAATTCAATATCCAAGAATCAATGTTCCCACCATTGTTACTACGCAAATCAACGATGATCCCTTCCTTGTCCTGGATCGATGGATACTCTCGTACCAAAGTGGCCATATCCCTTTCGTACGACGCATTGAGATGTAAATAGCCAATTTTCCCTTCGCTTCGTTTCGAGACAATGCTCTTGTTGGTGTAGGTCCAATGTCGGTAGCGAAGAAAACCTTCGGCTGTCGAACTGATGACACTGATATTTGACTCCACTGCCCTTCCATCAGGTTTTATGAACTCCACATTGACCTGCTTCCCCGCCATCCCGGCAAGCAACTCGTCCAGTTCATATTCGCTGACAACTTCTTTGCCGTCGATCTTTGTGATGACGTCACCCACCTCCACTTGCGGCTTTGCCAAACTCAGTGGTGACCGTTCTTCCATGACATCCAGATCACCATCCAGTATGTCTGTGACACGCAATCCACCTCTCACCTCAGAAAAAGAGGCGCCCAGTTTCCCCGTTTCCTCTTCATCAGACGCAGCGTTAATCGGAGAACGTATTGACGTGTGGCCGGCACCCAATTCCGATATCATAGAAGACACGACATCATTAAATTCGGCGCGGGTTGAGATTTTACTGATGAGCCCAGCGTATTTGAGCCGCGCGGCATCCCAATTGACACCATTCATTTTAGGATCCCAGAAATAGTCTCGGTAATACCGCCAAACTTCCCGAAACATCTGGCTATATTCGGCAAAGCCATCTACGGGCACCATAAGACTGTGAGCGGCACTTAGCGAAACCTTCTTGGGCATGGAGCCGTCGTCTGGAATTGTGGCCACAAATGGTCCGCCTCGACCAATTGCAACAAGCGATTTTCTGTCCGGAGAAAGCTCGATTTTGAACAAGTCGTCATCAAACACCAACCGCGCAGCTTGGCGATGGCCATCTACCACAGAAGGAAAATCAACAAGCTTTCCCTTTTCATCTCGTCCAGAACGCTTCATCAGTGCGAAAGGTTGGTCATGCGCCCAAAACAACATGGCATAGTTCGCTGCCACCACTGGCAACTCGCGTGTCGCAAGCTGGGTCCTACGGAGCGAGACAGCATCTTTGGATCGAGTCTCTGCGCATTTCTCGGCACCCTTTTCAGAATCTTTCGCCGCTACGCCTTTTTGGCTCACATTCTGCAAAGATTGCAAATCAATTGAGTAGATGAGACCGCGGCTCTGATAATCTGGCCAATAGTTTCTTGGCGCCCAGGGATCCGTAACGGTCGACCGAAAATTCGTTTCCGAAATGAAGTAGATCTTGTTTCCATCTTCCGAAAATATGGGAAAGTATGACTCATATACGCCACTTGTAACGTCAACAGTGAAGTCGCAGGCAATGTTGGCCAACGTGATCCGGCCAATGTCTTGCGGCGTGTACGTAACAAAAGCGAGACTTTTCCCATCAGTTGACCAGGTGAGCCACCGTGGGACAGTTTTCGACTTGACCTGAAGTTTCTTGGCTTTTCCCGTTTCGGTGCTTTGCACGTAAAGCTGCCCGGATATGGTCGTAACAACAATGTTACTGCCGTCAGGGGATACCGTAATATCCTCAATTGGTTCTACAATATCAGTTGGTATCTTAGTTCTCTGTCCGCTCTGTGTGTTGAAACGGAAAATTCCATACTCGCCGTCAATGTCCCACAGAGCAATCGCGACCTCTTTTTTTAGAAGATGCAATGACTTGATACGAACTGAAGGATCACATTCAAGGCAGGTTGCTCGCCCACTGGCTGTGTCAACCGCCCAAAGGTTTCCGCGGATCACGAATAGTGCAAGTTCCGCTCCATCTGAAACTTGCAGTTCTGTGGCTTCGCTTGCATCAAAACCCAAAAGCTCTACCTTGTTGATTGCTCCCTTTGGAATATCAATTTCAAGCTTGCGGCTCTTTCCAGTTTTCATGCTCCAGGAGTAGACGTTACCTGTCTGTTGATACAAAATTTGCCCCTTGGGTGACATCGAAATGGAACCAATGTCGAATCGACTTTCCTGCGTGTGCTGCGCGAGGTCGCCGCCGTTCTGGTCCATTGACCAGATATTGAATCTCCCACTACGATCGGACAGAAAATAAACGCGATCTTTGCCGCAGACGGGCTCTCGACTGATGCCCGGATATGAAGAGGTCAAAGGAATTGCGTGAATGCTTCTGTCCGGCTCACTCGACGGTGCTTCAGACAGTACCCTAGCGGGGACTTTGTAGATCGACTGCGCATAGCCCCCGCGATACATTCTGTTGTTGTCAAGTAGCTTCTCATTCTTCACAAAGATGAAGCTATCATTGAACACGCATCCCTCGGAGGCCTCGGCAAGAGGAACCACCCTCGATTTATGGGAGTTCACATCAAGGACGAAGAGAAGCGGCCCTCTTTTTTTGGATTTGATGGCCGTCGAATATAGTAGTTGGGTATTGTTGAGCCAGCTTACGATCTTCGAATCAAAGCCACCATCCGAGGTCAATTGAAAGGATTCACCTGTTGCCAAATTGGCAACAAATATTTCGGTTGTGATGCCACGTATGCCGACATATGCGACGCGAGTACTATCAGGGGAGAGTGCCGGATCGGCTTCCGTCACATCATGCTTGGTGACCCTCCTCGCAGATACTCCCTGCTCCTGAAGCCAAATGTGATCATTAAATTCAAAGACAAACCTGTTGTCCTGTCCCGATGGGTGGCGTGCGAAATAGGGAAAATGTTGCGCATGTGAATTCTGGCAGAAGAAAACCATGACCAGTTGCAAGGTGGCCAGGAAACCAATGACCCGGTGAAGTCTAAACAACGCGCTGGCATACGTCACAATTCTTTTCCCGATTGAAGCGTTCAATCTTTCAGACCTTCACAAAGAATCAAGAAATGCAATCAGGCTATCTCTTTGTTTTTTCGAAAGGGCCCTAAATTTTTCAACCGACGCAGAAGCTTCTCCCCCATGCCAGAGGATAGCTTCAAGAAAGTTTCGCGCTCTACCATCATGCAAATAACCCGCATTTGCTGCCACTGTCTTCTGCATTCCAATTCCCCAGAGTGCGGGCGTCTTCCAAAAACTGCTCAACTTGTCTTTATTGCTGTCAGCGAGACCTTCGCCCATGTCATGCAGGAGCAGGTCGGTAAACGGGTATATGTGTTGATCACGAACGATCTGATCAACTTCGGCACTTGCGCCAGTGCGCCAAGAGGCTTTATGGCACATGAGACAACCAACAGACTCAAATAGACTTGCGCCTTGGATGCTGCGATCATCGCCATCAATCCTTCGTGCTGGCACAGCGAGCGCCCTCATATAGCCGGCAATTGCCTTCACACTTACCTCGTATTGCCTATTCTCTTCATCGTTGGAGGAGTTGTCGGGCGATGCAATACCCAGTTCACCGAAAAGCGCTGAACGTGTCTGGGTATCGAGATTGTCGATTGTCGCTTTCCAGCCAAATCGACCCACTCGCTTGCATGAAACACTTTCATCAGTCGTCGAACAAGCATTTCCAATGATTCCGCGAACTCCAGATTTCTTGTAAGGCTGTTCGTTCGAGAGTTTGCGGATTTCGTCGGCGGGAATTGCTTCCAACAAGCCTAGGCCATAGACGGCTGGTGCGTTTCGAAGGTCAACAGCTCGTCGCTTGCCGTTCACAATCGAAACGGGTGCAACCAATTCAACTGTTTCAGGTCCGGTGAGCTTCAGCTTTTGCTTAACTTGCCATTCTACCCCTAGCAATTTCGGCGTTGTTCCGGATGGCCATGGAATGCGGAAAGGCACTGGCTTCGTGCCGCTGGGGCGGGGCTTAGCTGCAAAGCCAGTATTCGCGAAAAGTTTGCTGTGGGAAATACCCCTGCCATCCCGGTAGTGGCATGCCTCGCAGGACTGTGCATTGTGATCGCCTCCGATATGGATTCCGTCACTTGCGTTTGATCCGTCCTTAACTGAGTAGCTTTGGGAGAATGCGACCGCTCCACCTGAAAAGGCACGGCGCTGTTCAAGATTAAGAAATGGCGCACCGTGATTATATGGAGACTCGCCATAAGAGTAGACGGTGAATTCACCGCCGATTTTGCGCACCTCATACCACGCTTCTGTGGCTTTCGCGTGCTGTGTTAGTCCTGCGCTTAGAAACAAAATCGACCACAGTCTAAGCCAAAACCCGCTGCGCGTCGATTGGACTTGTTCGTTTCCTTCTTTGCACATGGGCGCGCACCCAGCAGGAGTCGACGGCTTCATGCTCAATCCATAGCCACGAATTCTACCTTGATGCGATCGGGGTCCTCAACAAATAGCGCGTAATAATCGGTGCCTCCGTTGGCAAACGGATACTTGTCGTCGTACAGGCAATTCACGCCACTCTCAATGCACAACTGTCTCAAGGCATCGACAGTCGCTCTGTCTTTGGCCTTAAATGCAATGTGATTAAGGCCCACAGCACATCGATGATACGGATGCGCTTCGTATTTCTTTTCTACTTGGACAAAAGTGAGATACGCATCTTCGTTATTCGTCAGCGTGAACCCGGTGTCCCAATGGCCGGATTTTTCGTATCCCAGCCTCTCGAGGATTTTGGACCAAAAATTTAGCGACACATCCAAGTTAGAAACATAAATTTCTACATGATGCAGCATTCTTGACCCCACGCGCGCCCCGAGTGCAAACAAACTGAAAGTTGGGCGATTTCTGAGGATCGCCCAACGATCCAAAGGTTGTCAAGAACGTCCTGGCGCACGGAACTGGCTTGCATTCACACCAATCGGAACACGGGCATAATGCGTGTCGCCCGTTTGTGATACAATCACGTCAAGATAGACATCGCCATTGCGATCTTCAAAGAGACACTGGCTTGATGAGAACACGGCTTGATCATCAAACCGATCTACTCCCTGCTTCGCAAGATCTTCCGCAGTAAAGCTAATATGATGGGTAAAATTCATGCCAGTGTCAGTTGAGACAGCAACAACCAGCCGAGCGCTTCCAGTTCCCTTGTCAAATTCCTTGTAAGCGGTTGCCCTTATTGGGGTGTCGATCAACGCACTGTATTGGAAGTGCGATGTTGATACCGTGGGAATAGAGGTTTCAACATCATGGGCTTGGCTTGAAAGTTTGTTGTTTGCCACAACATGGACCCAAGGAGAACCTGCGGGTTTGATTGGCTTGAAACTGACGACGCTGACTTCGCCAATCTTTCCGTCGGCATTCAAAGAAACCATGGAGGTTTGTACAAAGGTAATGCCATTGTTTGGATCACGGGAAGGATCAACCTTTGGCGTGGCATCGGCAACTGTCTTGTCCGAATCATCCGCCGCTTCGCTTTGCCGGGTTGAACCCCAATTCAGCGTCGGCGAATTGGGTTGAGTTGTTCCGCCTGCGAGCCTGAGATTGTCATATTTGCCTGGCTCGGATTCAACCTTGACCATTGGATAGTCTGCCGACTTCAAACCAAACAGCGGCTTCGGGGTTGACCATGTTTGTCCGCCATCCATGGATTCAATCCAAGCTGGATATGAACGCCCTGCCAGGGCAGATGCGGGGATGTCCGCAGGAGCAAAGGCGGGATTGGTCGTCTGATACGTTGCAATTACATAATTGCCACGAATGGCAACAGCCGGCCCCGAGGTTGCATAGACATCTTCAACAACCTTGCGTGCCATCGGGAAGGAGTGGCCATCCCGGGAAACGCCGACGTAAAGGCTTTTGGAGTTTTTGTCTTGCCAGCCGTAAACAACGGTCTCACGATTCTCGGCAGAGAGATTGCCCCAGCCTTTGCGCGATGCCTGGATAAATGTATCCTGTGCATCAACCCCTGCGGGCGTTACTGCCTGCGAAACCAGAACGTCCGGCTTGTTGGCAAAGGGGGCGCTGACAAACGCAATCTTGCCAACAGTTTTACCATCTTCCACTTCTGTAAAGGCAATGTACGAGCCTTGGAAGTTGGAATCTATGGCCGCCTGCTGAACGCCACCAACCCCCTTGACCACAGTCTCGTTCCAGCTCTCGCCATTGTCCAGAGACGCACTGAAAATCAGATCCCGATGATCGCCATTTGCCACGGCATAAGTTGACACCAGACCGCCATCAACAGTGCGCATGATATTGCGGCCGGCTCCGTCAATGCTGTCAGTAGAAAGATTCTTCAACGCGCTGCCACCAAAGGCAACACCCGTTGCCATCACCAGAGCCAATGCCGACAAAGAAATAGACCTGAGAAGGGAGCTATGCATGTCTAACCTCGTTTGATGTTGAGTTTCTAATCCCGCTCGATGACGGGGAAAAATTCACCCCATCACCAAATTTCGTTCAGAAATCGTCAGACCAAGTGAAATTATGAACTAATACAGCAACCCTTACGTGCCACCGTTCTTCATTTCAGTTCTGATTTTTTGCGCATTTACTCCGATAGGCAGCCGGGTATAGCGCACGCCATCGCTTTCTGACACAAGGAGATCAACATAGACTTCCCCATCCCGGTCTTCGAACAGGCATTGGCTTGCAGAGAAAATGGCGTTCGCGTCAAATCCATGAACGCCCTGCTTGACCAACTCGTCAGAAGTAAAGCTCAAATGACGGTTGAATTTCTTGCCAGTGTCCGTTGAGATTGCAACGACCAAACGCGCGGTCCCGCTGCTCTTGTCATACTCCTTATATGTTGTCGCCCGAACAGGTGTATCGACAAGCGCGCTGTACTGGAAATGCGACGTAGATACATCAAGTTTCGACGTCTCAGTGCTTTGCAGGCTATCGGACAGCTTGTTGTTTGCAATTACATGAGTCCATAGCGCATTGGGTTCAATATGGCGGAAACTAACCACACTGACTTCGCCTAAGCGGCCTTTGTTGTCGAGTGCCACCAGAGATGTTTGCACAAAGGTGATGCCGTCCTGGGGATCCAATCCCGAAAAATTTGTCATGCCTTGCATCTGAGGCGGTTCGACCGAAGATGCAGACTTATCCTCACCTCCATCATCCAGAGAGCCTGTATTACGCGACCCACCGCTGGAAAGAGCCCCAACACCGCCCCAGTTCAAAATGGGCGAGTTGGGTTGAGTTGTTCCGCCTGCGAGCCTGAGATTGTCATATTTGCCTGGCTCGGATTCAACCTTGACCATTGGATAGTCTGCCGACTTCAAACCAAACAGCGGCTTCGGGGTTGACCATGTTTGTCCGCCATCCATGGATTCAATCCAAGCTGGATATGAACGCCCTGCCAGGGCAGATGCGGGGATGTCCGCAGGAGCAAAGGCGGGATTGGTCGTCTGATACGTTGCAATTACATAATTGCCACGAATGGCAACAGCCGGCCCCGAGGTTGCATAGACATCTTCAACAACCTTGCGTGCCATCGGGAAGGAGTGGCCATCCCGGGAAACGCCGACGTAAAGGCTTTTGGAGTTTTTGTCTTGCCAGCCGTAAACAACGGTCTCACGATTCTCGGCAGAGAGATTGCCCCAGCCTTTGCGCGATGCCTGGATAAATGTATCCTGTGCATCAACCCCTGCGGGCGTTACTGCCTGCGAAACCAGAACGTCCGGCTTGTTGGCAAAGGGGGCGCTGACAAACGCAATCTTGCCAACAGTTTTACCATCTTCCACTTCTGTAAAGGCAATGTACGAGCCTTGGAAGTTGGAATCTATGGCCGCCTGCTGAACGCCACCAACCCCCTTGACCACAGTCTCGTTCCAGCTCTCGCCATTGTCCAGAGACGCACTGAAAATCAGATCCCGATGATCGCCATTTGCCACGGCATAAGTTGACACCAGACCGCCATCAACAGTGCGCATGATATTGCGGCCGGCTCCGTCAATGCTGTCAGTAGAAAGATTCTTCAACGCGCTGCCACCAAAGGCAACACCCGTTGCCATCACCAGAGCCAATGCCGACAAAGAAATAGACCTGAGAAGGGAGCTATGCATGTCTAACCTCGTTTGATGTTGAGTTTCTAATCCCGCTCGATGACGGGGAAAAATTCACCCCATCACCAAATTTCGTTCAGAAATCGTCAGACCAAGTGAAATTGAAAAACAAAAACGATGCAAAAAAACAGGCAAAAACTGCTGTTCAACCTTCTCAGACAAAGTATTAAAAAAATTTAAGGTCGTCAAGACAGAATTGAATGATGGCGTATTTTTCCGGACCAAGCAAACAAGACTGGAGCCAATTTCTGCTAGATTGGAGTTACTTCAATTGAAATGAAAATTGCTGCGCCGAATGAATTTTCAGTATCTTTGATGTCACTAGTAAACATCACAGAGTTAATCGTGAAATCGTGTTTATCCTAAGGGCACTCTTCAGACCAATTTGGACTGAAAGTCTCGCGCGACGCTGGTGGAGACCGGTTTCAATCCGAAATGTGAGAAGGCAGTAACAATGAATCGCAACGTCTCAGCTATTTTGGTGTTTGCACTCCTCGCTCAATGCATTGTTCACCCAGTCCCTTCTTTTGGGGCTGACGCGAATGCGCAACGCCACTATGGCAGGTGGGGCTTTGATCTTGAAGGGCAGGACCACAATCAAAGGCCAGGCGACGATTTCTATAGATTTGCGAACGGCTCGTTCGTTGAAAATTTAGTTATTCCTGCGGAACGCATGAGTGAAAGTTATGGAGATCAACTGTTTGAGCAGTCGGATACTCGCATTGCGGCAATAGTCGAGAACGCTTCAGAGAGCGAAGCAACGCCCCCCCAAACACTGCAAGGCAAAATTGGTGCATTTTATGCGTCATTCATGGATGAAAAACACATAGAAAACCTTGGAGCAGCTCCTTTAGCGCCTGAACTCGAAAATCTGGCAAATATCAATACAAAAGCGGATCTTGCATTTTTTATGGGCAAGAGCGCAGGCGGCTTACAGCAATCTCTCTTTTCAATAGACGTGAGACCCGATGAAAAGGACTCTAAAATCTACAGTGTCTATCTTATGCAAGGCGGATTGGGCCTGCCCGACCGCGAATTTTATCTGGACGCCCAATTCGCACAACAAACGCTATTTTATCAAGAATACATCCAAAAAGTCCTGACGTTTGTAAATTGGCCAGATGCAGCAACAATAGCACCCGCAATTCTCAATCTTGAAAGGGACATTGCAAAAACACAGTTAGCTTTGGCAGATTTGCGCAATCCGGAGATAACCTACAACAAACTGAGCATTTTTGATCTTCAGGAACTTGCTCCCGGCTTTCCCTGGCGCTCAATGATGAGCGGTGCATCATTGCCTGATGAGACGCAGGTCGTTATTGACGGCAAGTCAACTTTCGCAAAGATGGCATCCATTTACAACAACACATCACTAACCGTTCTAAAAGCTTGGGAAGCGTTTCATCTCATTGACAACAGCTCGATCTATCTGTCTAGCACTTTTGCGGACGCGCACTTCGACTATCACGAAAGGAAATTGGCTGGGACACAAGCATTTGTGTCCCGGAAAATACGTGCTGCACAAATAATCGATGCTAATTTGGGGGATGCCGTCGGTCAGCTTTATGCGCAAAATTTTTTTCCGCAGGAGTCCAAGGCCATGGTGATCAGCATGGCCTTACAGATTAAGGAAGCTTTCGCTAAGCGAATTCATAAACTGGATTGGATGAGTCAAAATACAAAGGACGCCGCACTCAAGAAATTGAAATACCTCAGGGTCAAAGTAGGGTATCCAGACAAGTGGCGCGATTATTCTGGGCTGACTCTTGATAGGCAAGACTTGTTTGGCAATGTGATCAAAATAATTCGTTACAACTGGGATTTCCGTCGCAGCCATTTGCGCCACTCCGTCGATCACGATGAATGGATCACTACACCGCAAACCGTAAACGCATACTATCACCCTGCATTCAATGAAATCGTGTTTCCCGCGGCAATATTGCAACCTCCTTTTTTTGATCCCTGGGCGGACCCGGCAGTGAATTATGGAGCAATCGGATCACTTATCGGACATGAGATAACCCACGGATTTGATGACCAGGGCCGCCAGTATGATTTTGATGGCTCACTGCACAATTGGTGGAACAAAAATGATCTAAACGAATTTCACAGGCGATCTGAAGAATTGGTTGCTGCATTTCAAAAAATTGCGGTGATGCCCGGCGCGAATATTGATGGGAAATTGACGCTTGACGAAAATATGGCAGACTTGGGCGGCGCTCTTGTAGCATTGGATGCATACCATGCTTCTCGGATGACGACCAAGTCCACTACGCTGGACGGTTTTTCCGACGATGCAAGATTTTTTTTGGGCTACTCTCAAATTTGGCGAGGCAAAGTTCGAACTGAGGCCTTACGCCAGAATCTGGTTGCAGACCCACATTCCCCATTCTTTGCACGTGTCAATGGGATATTGCCGAACATTGACGACTGGTACACGGCATTTGGCATTTTGCCTTCTGACAAACTTTACCGCAAGCCCAGCAATCGCATTCGGATTTGGTAACTTTTGGCTCCGCATGCATATTGCAACCGCGCAAGACGACACTAGCAGTCGGGTTTTGTAATTTTTCTAACAAGTTGAGAATGCGTTTGACTTGTCATCTTAGCCTTCTGCTCAAAAGAAGCAATTTTATCCAGTAGTAACTGATACGAAATCAACGGAAAATGTAAAACATCAGTCGTTATCCCATCAGGCTTCTGAGCAGAAAATAGGTTGGATGTTCCACAACGACGAATATGCGAACAACGACATTTGGCAGATCAACAATCAGCTAATTACAGAACAAGCCCATAATGCATGTTATGCGAACGACGAGAACGAGTCCGCTGCGGCCAAACTTCGGTCGAATCTGACTTCAATACTGATCTCGAATACTATGCGCGATGAGATCAAAATCCGTTTGGGGGAAATCTTGAGTGGCGGGTCCACTGCTTTTCCTTTTGCAAGGATACAGTACTTGGATCCTGGCTCAAGAACATCAAGAATATGAGGAGTGCCGCACCGCGTTTCGCAATTGTGAAGGGGCGGGGGCGTGCCAAATCAGCTGATAGGCTTCAAGCACATTCTCCCGCGTGACCGGGATTCCCCGCAGGGCGATCCACGTCGGCAATGGGCTGCCGATCAGGGAAAGCAACGTGGCATTTGCGGCCGCCACACCGATGTCATAGGGACGCTGAGCAGCAACCCCACCAATGAGTGATCCTGAAGCCAGCGCGGCCGCAACTTCGCTGCCAAGATCCACGGTCGTCACCGGGAAGTTCAGCTTGCGGCTGTTCAATGCGGCCATGGCGCGGACGGCAGGCTCATCCCAGGCCACAAAGCAGCCCGCAAGATCAGGCGTGGAATCAATGAGCTGCTCCATGATTACTCCGGCCATTTCCTTTGTCTCGAACTTGCATTGCTTGACATGCAGATCAGGCCGGTTTGCTTCAATCCACCGCAAGAAGGCGATCTGCCGCTCATGCGTGGCATAGAAATCGACGTCATATCCGAGCAGGCCAATCGTGCAGCGTGCGGGAACGCGGGTTGCGAGAAGTTCGGCGGCGATCTGGCCCAGGCCAAAATTGTCTGCCGACACCATGGTGGTGTAGCCCTTTCCTGGCATGAGCCCGGTGGGCACATTGTCCAGCAGGATGAGTTTGACGCCGGCCGCTTCAATTCTTGAATGGGCCTCAGCAACGGCGGCATTGTCAACCGGGATGCTCACGATGGCATCGGGCTTTTGCATGAGCATGCGCTCAAGCGCGCAGCTCTGTTCGGCGCTGTCAAAGTGACAGTCGGCAACTTCCGTAATCGCTGCGGAGTGCCGGCCCAGGGTGGCGGCCAGGCCAGCCATGACTTGCCGCGACCAATCGCTGCCAGTGGTGTGGAGCGCCACAGCGACCGTATAGCGCCGGGCATCCATGTCTGCGGCTTGCGCGTCACTGATTTTCAGCGCCGAGGCCGGAGCCGGACGCTCCCCATGCGGGCCGAGGCCAGAGATGGTCTTGCTCATGCAGAGGGCCTTTCAATGGGCGGTGGCAGATTTCGGTTTGACTTGGTCAGTGCGGCGCGGAGGGCGCCGACAGCGGCTTCGGTGTCCTTGTTGCGCACCGGAGAACCCTGAAGAATCCAGCGCGGTAGAATATTGGGCGCAAACACTTCATCAGCCACCGAGCGCGCAAGCCCGATCAGCGCCGATGAGGCCCCGATCTTGGAGCGCACGATGCGCAGGTCGCGGCTGACCAAAGGGTGGGACCGGCGATAAACGGCCTCACGGATGGCAGCCAGAAGAATGTCGCTGCTTTCCGCCATGGTTCCGCCAATGACAATGAGCGAAGGGTTGAAGCTGTTGGTGAGGGCCGCCAGCGTGTTGCCAATGTGGCGCCCGCTGCGTGAGAGAAGTTCGGCCGAAACCGTGTCGCCCATCAGGGCGGCGGCGACCACCGTCGGTCCGATCCTCGCCACGAAATTCCACTCCTGCGCCGTCAGCAGCATGTAGAGCGCCACGCCGAGGAAGAACACGTAGGCCAGGTCTTCGAGCTTGAAGCTGATCTTCCCGGAGGGCCGCAGGCGGGCGAGCCCGCCGCTGCGCAGCTGCTTGTACAGGGGGACGAGAAAGACCAGCGCCGAGATGACGAGCAGCACCAGAACGCCCGGCCGCAGCAACCACTCCGCGCCGTAGCGCATCGAGGAAATCGACAT
>CALMEZ010000108.1 GCA_937864985.1 uncultured Alphaproteobacteria bacterium | reverse complement strand
TGAGGATGCGCGTGTTTCCAAAAATTTCGTGCAGTTCCAGAATGCGGTCTGTCACCTGCGCGGCATCCCCAAGCACAAGGTTGCCCGTGGGACCTGCCGACGCCTCAAAATGCGCCATGCCTTGTGGTGGCCAGCCCCGCTCACGGCCGATGCGGTTCATGACTTCCAGGTGCGCCTTTCCATAAATCTCCAGCGCTTCCTTGCGTGACGACGACACAAAGCCATGCATGTTCAGGCTGAGCTGAATGGTCTTGGCATCATGGCCCGCCTTGCCATGTGCCTCGCGGTACAGGTCAAAGAATGGTTTGAAGCGGCGCGGATCACCGCCAATGATGGCCAGCGCCATGGGCAAATCCATGGTCGCGGCGCGGACAACGGACTGTGGTGTGCCGCCAACAGCAATCCACACCGGAATCTTTTTCTGCTCGGTGCGCGGATAAATGCCGGCGTTTTTCAGCGATGGTCGCAGCGCACCGTTCCAGGTGATATGTTCCTGCTCGCGCAGCTTCAAAAGCAAATCTAGCTTTTCTGCAAACAACGCATCGTAGTCATCAAGATCATAACCGAACAGCGGATAGCTCTCGATGAACGAGCCCCTGCCCGCCATGATCTCGGCGCGGCCGTTTGAAATGCCATCGACCATTGCATATTGCTGGAACACCCGCACCGGATCATCAGACGACAGCACCGTGACGGCACTCGACAGGCGGATGCGCTTGGTCCGCGCCGCACCCGCCGCCAATGCCACGGCAGGCGATGACACAGCATAATCAGGCCGGTGATGTTCACCCACGGCAAACACATCAAGCCCCACTTGGTCGGCCAGTTCCATCTCCTCGACGAGATTGCGCAAGCGTTGACCTGCCAACTCCGGATGGCCTTCAGCCACGTCCGCAAATGTATAAAGCCCAATTTCCATTGTAATCCTCACTTTGGGCTTATATGAAACTAAGAAAGTTACTTTTCAAGCCCCAACCTGATAAAGGCATGTGTCGATGCGCGCCGCACCGCTGGCACCACCGGCCGTTCAAAGACGCGATTGATGATCGCAGCAAGCCCAAGCATCAGCGCGGTGACGACCACGAGCGCCGTTGCGCCGCCAAGCGGTTCGATCAGCCGCGTGATTGCTGCATAGCCAATCATCTGGTGCAAGAGATAGAGCGGATAGGTCAACGCCCCCAATGCAACCATCGCACCTGCCCCGCGCATTCTGCCATGATCAAATGCTGCAAACGTCATCACCACAAAAATGCCCGTCATCAACACCACAAAGACGGAAACAGAATAGTGAGCGCCATAAAGTGTCAGCGTTTCCTCCAATTCCTGATGGCAGGCAAAAAACGACGCCACCATCGCCGCCCCCAGCAGCGTGATATTGACCAGCGTCACACCCTCCTGCCGCACGCGAAACAGCATCAGCCCCGTGGCGAACAGCCCCGCATATTGCGTGAGAAACAGCAGCGCCAGCGCACCGCTGTGGAGCACCCAGGTGTTTGCAACAGCAATGGCCAGCCATGCGCCTGCAATCACCGGCAGCCATCGGTCAAAAAGCCCTGTGATGAGAAACACAAACACCCACGCATAGAACAAGACCTCATACTGGATGGACCAGTACACGCCATCCACCATGGGCTGGTGCAGCAACTTGGGGAACATGAACAGATTGGCCACAAATTGCGTGATGCCAACACGTTGCCCCTGTGCCGCAGCGAAACTTAGAACCAGCGCCGTCAATGTCATGGCCAGAACATATGTCGGGTAAAGCCGCGCAAACCGCGACGCCGCAAAGCTCCAGGCCGATCGTCCGTGCGCTGAATAGGCAATAACGAACCCCGAGATCACAAAGAACAGATAGACACCCATGCCGCCATAGGCCGCCGCACCGGAAAGCCATTGCGGCAGATGCAGTGGCGGGACAAACCCACCCTGCTCCGCGCGGAAAAAGTAATGAAACACCAGCACCGAAAGCGCGGCGATGAAGCGGAAGAGATCTATCAGGCAAAGGCGATGTTGACCATCGTCTGATGACTTGGACTGCGGCATTTCAAAAATACTGCTCTATACTGCCCTGTTCAGTTGATATTTGATTTCAAAAATGAATTTCATTCGGTCCTAACATATTTGTTAGTCTCAAAATCGCGAGTGTAAGAACACCCAACTTCCTCATCAATCAAGTGTAACCAACTGTCATCTTTGTTGAGCACTGCGCCCAAGGCAACGTAGGAAACCTCGCGATTGCTGTACTCTTCTTCAGTGAGCCCTCGATGGTCGCCTCGTATCCGCCATCCACTGTCTTTGAATTTTTCATTTTCAGAGTATGGCTCAGGCACCTCTCGATAAATGAAGCCAACTTTCACTCCATCGTGGAGCACGCATTTGTCGACAAAACACCTATCCCAAAATTCACGAGCTGGCTTGGGTAACTTAGCCAATTGATCAGCTGTCAGGCGCCCCCGGGGAAAAACTTCAAAATCAATGATATGCTTTCTTTCAAATCGCACTTCGTCGCCTGCTTTAAGCTGCGGCATGTCATCCGGATGATTGTTCAGTTTTCCCACCCAATGATCACCAGAAATTTGCGTGATTTCGACCCACATTTTTTCCGCATTCCACTTTTCTCTCACGGGAATAGAACGGAAGATGAGCTTTACGACGTCACCCGGTGCCAGTAGATCCAACATTTCCGGTGGCGGCACAAAAAAAGTATACGAATTCTCGACAATTCGTGGGGTTGGGTCATCTAGCGACCACGAAGGAGGCAGCGCGGAAGGCTTCTTGGTGGAATACTTCCGGAACAATTCACTAGCTCCTCAAATCCGGCGGCATGGCTTCCGCCAGCAGCGCCGCCACAGCCTCATCCAGCTTCATCGCTTTCTGGTCCTGCGAGCCCAGCCGACGCATGTTGATCGCGCGATCTTCCATCTCGCGCTTGCCGACAACGAGGATCACTGGCACCTTGCCCACCGAGTGTTCGCGCACCTTGTAATTGATCTTCTCATTGCGCAGGTCCACATCCACTCGCAGGCCCTTGGCCTTCAGCAGCTTGCCAACCTCGCGCGCGTAGTCATCAGCCTCGGATGTGATCGTCGCCACCACGACTTGCGTGGGCGCCAGCCACAGCGGGAAATGGCCGGCATAATTTTCAATGGCAATGCCGAGCCAGCGTTCCAGCGAGCCCACGATGGCGCGATGCACCATGACAGGACGCTTCTTCGCGCCATCAGCATCGATGTAGAAGGCTTCAAAACGCTCCGGCAGGTTAAAGTCCACCTGCGTGGTGCCGCACTGCCATTCGCGGCCAATCGCGTCTTTCAGCGTGTATTCGAACTTGGGGCCATAGAAGGTGCCCTCGCCCTCATTGATGCCGGTCTTGATGCGCCCCCCGGATTCAGCCGCCATCTTGGCCAGCACCTTTTTCAGAATGCCTTCGGCATGGTCCCACATGGCATCCGTGCCCACGCGCTTTTCAGGCCGCGTGGCCAGTTTCACCACAACCTCTTCAAAACCGAAATCGCGGTAGACCGACATCATCAAATCATTGATGGCCAGGCACTCTGCTTCCAGCTGCTCTTCTGTGCAGAAAATATGCGCATCATCCTGCGTGAAGCCGCGCACCCGCATCAAACCATGCAAGGCACCCGATGGTTCATAACGATGCACGGCGCCAAATTCCGCAAGCCGAACAGGTAGATCGCGGTAGCTCTTCAAGCCATGCTTGAAGATTTGCACATGCCCCGGGCAGTTCATGGGTTTGAGCGCAAACACGCGCTGCTCGGCATTCTCGTCCTTCGGATTCATGAAGGCGTAAGCCGATTTGGCTGCGAACATGTTCTCCTGATACCAGCCCCAGTGACCCGACGTTTCCCACAGGGACTTGTCGAGAAGTTGCGGCGCGTTCACTTCCTGGTAGTCGAGATTGGCCAGCCGCCGGCGCATATAGGCAATGAGCTGCTGGAACATGGCCCAGCCCTTGGCGTGCCAGAAGACGACGCCCGGCCCTTCTTCCTGGAAATGGAACAGGTCCATCTCTCGGCCCAGCTTGCGGTGGTCGCGCTTCTCGGCTTCTTCGAGCATCGTCAGGTACTGCGCCAACTCTTCCTTGGTCGCCCATGCCGTGCCGTAAATCCGCTGGAGCATTTCGTTGCGGTGGTCACCCCGCCAATAGGCACCAGCGACCTTCATGAGCTTGAAGAAGCGCAGCTTTCCGGTGCTGGGCACGTGCGGCCCCCGGCAAAGGTCCTCAAAGGCGCCTTCGCGGTACAAGCTCACATCTTCGTTGCTGGGGATGCTCGCAATGATTTCCGCCTTGTAGTGCTCTCCCAGGCTCTTGAAGTAGGCCACCGCCTCATCGCGCGGCAACACCCTGCGCACCACCGGCTCGTCCTTCGCAGCCAGCGCCGTCATGCGCTTTTCGATGGCGGCCAGATCCTCGGGCGTGAAAGGGCGCTTGTACGAGAAGTCGTAGAAAAACCCGTTCTCGATCACTGGCCCAATGGTCACCTGGGCCTCCGGAAACAGTTCCTTGACGGCATAGGCCAGCAAGTGCGCCGTGGAATGCCGGATCACCTCCAGGCCATCAGCGTCTTTGGCGGTCACGATCGACAGGGAGCTGTCACTGGTGAAGGTAAAGCTCGTATCGACGATGCGCGAGCCCTGGCCATCGGCCGCAGGAACTTTTCCTGCCAATGCCGCTTTGGCCAGGCCGGCGCCAATCGAGGCGGCAACTTCGGCCACCGTCACCGGGCCGGGGTACTCGCGCAGCGAGCCATCAGGGAGCGTGATCTTGATCATGATTCAAATGGGTTCCAAAAATCAAAAAGCGCGGTCGATTGCCGCGCTTTGGACTGATGACTGCAAGGGAGAGCTCAGGGCACGCGACAACGCGACCTCAATGGGTCGACTCACCTTTCGGGGTAGTTCGCGGTGTCATAACCAGTTGCCTTTCCAGCTCTTGTGTGCCCGACCAGCGCAGGCGACCCTGCATTTTAGCCTGTGACGGCCTTGCCGGTCCCGTGGCAGCGTGGGCATTCGGTGATCACGGTTTGTCGTTCCACTTCAAACGCCTCGTTGATGTTCTCGCTTTCGATGCGCAGCTCACCGGTGCCGCTGCAATCCGGGCAGTTCGTGGCATCGAGGTCACGGGCGTGGAAAACCCCGGTCTTTTCATTGGGCGCTGTCATGGCAACTCCTTCGTCGGGCTGAGCCAGCCGGTCTCCACTTTACGCTCAACCGGGCAGGAAAGAAAAAACCCCGCCAGTTTTGCAACTCAGCGGGGTTCCCCATGCCGGCATGAAGGCCGGCATCCATGAGAGGGAGACTCAGGCAGCCTTCTTTTCGTCGAAGAACTGGGCGTCTTCGGTGGAGCCTTTCAGCGCGGCCGTGGAGGCGTTGGCTTCGATCGTCGTGGTCACTGCGTCAAAGTAGCCGGTGCCCACTTCGCGCTGGTGCTTCACCGCGGTGAAGCCCTTGTCGGCGGCTGCAAACTCGGCCTGCTGCAGTTCGACGAAGGCGCTCATCTGGTTGCGGGCATAGCCGTAGGCCAGGTTGAACATCGAGTAGTTCAGGCTGTGGAAGCCGGCCAGCGTGATGAACTGGAACTTGTAGCCCATGGCGCCCAGCTCGCGCTGGAACTTGGCGATGGTGGCGTCGTCCAGGTTCTTCTTCCAGTTGAACGAGGGCGAGCAGTTGTAGGCCAGCAACTTGCCCGGGAACTTGGCGTGGATCGCGTCGGCGAAGGCCTTCGCGAACGCGAGGTCGGGCTTGCCGGTCTCGCACCAGATCAGGTCGGCGTAGGGCGCGTAGGCCAGGCCGCGGCTGATGCTCTGCTCGAGGCCGTTCTTCGTCTTGAAGAAGCCTTCGACCGTGCGCTCGCCGGTCATGAAGGGCTTGTCGTTGTCGTCGCAGTCGCTGGTGAGCAGGTTCGCAGCTTCAGCGTCGGTACGGGCCAGAACGATGGTGGGCACGCCCATCACGTCGGCAGCGAAACGGGCGGCGATCAGCTTTTCAACCTCCGCTTCAAATTGTTGGCGCTCTGTACGAACTTCTTCCGCTGTTCCCATGATCGATCTCAGCAACAAAGCGCGGCGGACCTGGTAACCCGCGAAACCGCTGTCGGCCAATGCGTCGTAGCTCAGGGCACGGTAGCGGCCAAAGCCGCGGGCATCGGTTTTTATGGGAAAAAGGGCTGTAGCGCACTGCCAGAGCGCGCAAGCAGCTATATTTTCAGGAGCACATTAGATCGGGCGTGCAATCAGGTCATGGCCTTGCGTGCCGACGATCACGGCCTTGGTGAACTCACCGACTTTCAGTGTTTTGCTGATTTTTTCAGGGGGCAAGAGTTTGACGGTACCGTCGATCTCTGGCGCATCGGCATAGGAGCGCCCTACCCCGCCCTTCTTACCCATGCCGGGGGCTGAATCTACCAACACCTGCATCGTGGCGCCCACGCGCTCGCGCAGCTTGGTGGTGGAGACTTCCTCGGCCACGGCCATGAAGCGCGCGCGGCGCGCCTCGCGGACTTCGGCGTCCAGCGCGCCCGGCAGTTCGTTGGCCGCCGCGCCCTGCACGGGGCTGTAGGCAAAGCAGCCGGCGCGGTCGATGCGCGCCTCGCGCAGGAAGGCCAGCAGGTGCTCGAACTCCTGCTCCGTCTCGCCCGGAAAGCCGGCGATGAAGGTGCTGCGGATCACGATTTGCGGGCAGATCTCGCGCCAGCGCGCAATGCGCTCCAGGTTGCGCTCGCCGCTGGCCGGACGCTTCATGCTGGGAGACACCAGCATCAGCCTCGTGTTCGACAACAGCGACCAGCCTGGCAATTACTATCTGCATGCCAACATCCTCGACCGTGTCAGCACGCGCCGATTGCTGTTGCGCCCCCAGTTCGAACTACTGCCCAGCACCAAGGCAGATTGACCAGCATCATGGCTGCAACAGCGTTTGCAGCCTATCGTGACAATCTGGATATCCACTCATTTATGGAGTCACCATGTCACATCTGCGTCAACTCTGTGCCAGTCTGCTGCTTGCCACTCCGATCACTTTTGCCGCCACACCGGGCGCAACGCTCTACAAAAGCCCCACCTGCGGCTGCTGCGGCGAATACGTCAAATACCTGCGCGCCAACGGCATTGAGGTCAAGGCAATCGACAGTAACGAGATGGACAAGATCAAGCACGACAACAAAGTCGGCAATCTTGGCAGCTGCCATACCATGCTGATCGGCGGCTACGTGGTCGAAGGCCACGTGCCCGCGGCCGCCGTTGATCGCCTGCTTGACGAGCGCCCGGCGATCAAGGGCATC
>CALMEZ010000107.1 GCA_937864985.1 uncultured Alphaproteobacteria bacterium | reverse complement strand
GGCACAGCAGCGATTGCCGCGGCCAAGATGGGCGTCAAGACACTGGCCGTGGGTGGCGTGGGTCAGGACATCATGGGGGATTGGGTGCTGGAGCGCCTCAAGCATTTCGGCGTCGACACTTGGGCCATGCAGCGGAAGCCCGGCTGGCGGACGTCATCGTCCATCGTATTGACGCGGGCCGATGGCTCACGCCCGGCGCTGCACATGCATGGTGCGACGAAGGATTTCATCGTGACTGAGGACATGTATGCGCGTGTCACCGACTGCAAGGTGTTCCACGCCGGCGGCATCGGCCTGACCGAAGCCATGGACAAGGGTGGCCATTCGGCCAAGGTCATGAAGGCTGCCCAGGCTGCTGGCGCAAAGACCACGGTTGACGTGTTTGCCGGTTCACCGAAGGACTTGCCCGCTGTTGCCGCCGTACTTCCGTATACGGATTATTTCATGCCGTCGATTGAGGAAGCGCAGGCCCTGTGCGGTCTCAGTGACCATGGCGACACGGCCAAATATTTCCTCGACATGGGCGTCTTCGCCTGCGTGCTGACGCTGGGCGGAGACGGCGCCTATTACCATGATCGGACGGGCCTCAAGTTCCGCGTTCCAGCCTTTGATGTACACGTGAAATGCACCTGCGGCTGCGGCGATGCTTTCAATGCCGGCTTTGCAACAGGACTTGTGAAAGGCATGAACCCGGAGGACACGGTGCGCTTCGCCATCGCAACCTCGGGTCTCAATGCCACCGGCCTCGGCTCGCAGGCAGGCGTCGAAAGTTTCGAGCACACGCTGAACTTCATGAAAACGACGAAGACGCGAGGCTGAGTCCCCTGACAGATCTGACCTGCTTCGCCGCTGATTGACAGCATGCCGCTTGGCGGCCAGACAGAGGTTTTCTTACCTCTGATTGTCTCGAAATGACGGCGCATTCCCATTCTACCCGCAACGGCATCATTCTGGTGGTTTTATCGGCCCTTTTATGGAGCATTGGCGGCACCATTGCCCGGTTCATCACGGTCGAGGACACCTGGACCGTGGTGTTCTGGCGGTCGCTGTTCTCGTCGGTCTTCCTGTTGCTCTTTATGCTGGCCACGGAAGGCGTGCGCGAAACGGTTTCGATGTTCAAGCGCATGGGCTGGGCCGGGCTTGTGGTGGCGCTGTGCTTTGCCACGGCGTCCACCAGTTTTGTGGTGTCGCTTGGCTACACCACTGTGGCCAATGTGCTGCTCATGCAGGCGGGTGTGCCGCTGATTGCGGCGCTGCTGGCCTGGGTGTTTCTGGGTGAACGCGTTTCCCTGTCCACGCAAGCCGCCATCGCCGCGGTGATTGCCGGTGTTGCCATCATGGTGTCGGAGTCACTGACAGGCAAGGTGTCGCCCATTGGTGACGGACTTGCTGTTCTCATTGCGCTCATGTTCTCGATTGCCACCGTCGTCTCGCGCCATCACGCGGAGGTGCGCATGCTGCCTGCGGTGTGCCTTGCCACAACGATTGCCGGTTGTTTTGCGGCCTTCATGGCGCGGGAGTTCGTGGTGTCGCCCGTCAACTTCGCTTGGCTGGTGGTGTTTGGCGCTGTCAATCTTGGTGCCGGGCTTGCGGCCTTTACGATGGGCGTGCGCCTGATCCCGGCGGCACTCGCCGCCCTGCTCGGCACGTTGGAACCGGTTACGGCACCCATTTGGGTGTGGCTGGTGCATGACGAGGTGCCGAGCCTGCGCACCATCATCGGTGGCACGGTGGTGTTCCTGGCGCTGTTCATCCACCTGCTGATGGAGTGGCGGCGGCAACCCGCGACGCAGGTTCCTGTCAGCCCTTGACGGCCCCCATGGTCAGGCCGCGGCTGAGGTGGTTCTGAATTGAAATCACCAGCGCCAGGATGGGGAAGAAGGCCATGAAGGCGATGAGTGCTATGGCATTGTAGATGATGCCGTCCGAGCCGCCTTTGAAATTGCCGAGCGCGATTGACATTGTGTAGGCTTCCTTGCGGCCGATGATCAGTGTCAGCATGTATTCATTCATGGCGAAGACTGAAGCAATGACGGCAGCCGTGATGATGCCGGGCAGGCACATGGGGATGATGATCTCCCACAGGATGCGCAGATCGGATGCGCCATCGGTGCGAGCCGCGTCTTCGATCTCGTGCGGGATGTCCACCATGTAGGAACGGATGATCCACACGACGATGGACAGGTTGATGGCGGCATAGACCAGCATCAGGGCCCAGATCGTGTCGAGCATGCGGAAACGGGCAAACATCACATAGAGCGGGATGGCCACAACAACGGGCGCCATCATTTTGGTGGACAGGATGTAATTGCCTATGTCTTCGCGGCCCTTGTAGCGATAGCGCGCCAGGGAATAAGCGGCTGGAATGCCAAGCAACAGACAAATAACAACACTGCCAGCAACGGATGCGATGGAGTTGAAGAAATACTTCATCATCGGCCATTCGTCCCAGATTTTCGCCCAGGTTTCGGTGGTGAAGGTGGGCCAATAGATCGGATCCGGTGCGATGATCTCCACACGGGGCCGCAGCGCAATCGTGGCGAAATGCCAGATCGGCCAGACCGAGACGACAACCCATGAAAGAAGGATGATGGTGCCGATGATGGAGCGTTTCGACTTCATGCTTCAGTTCCTGACTTGAAATACCGGCGCACCAGGACTTGCGACAGGATCACCGTGACAATCAGCACCAGCACGGAGGCCGCCGAGGCATAGCCGAAGTCAGGTCCATCCCACGCCTTGCGCGTGATATAGTGGCCCAGGGTTTCCGTGGCGCCACCGGGCGCGCCTTGCGTGATCAACTGGATTGGCGTGAACATGTTGAGAATATCAATACCGCGCAGGATGAGCGCCACAGCAATAATGGGCCGCATCATCGGCAGGGAGACGTTGAAGAAGGTCGACCACCAGGACGCGCCATCAAGCCGCGCGGCCTCTTCCACTTCTTTATCTTGTCCCTGCAGGCCTGCAACGAAGATGATGAACAGGAAGGGCGTCCACTGCCAGACATCAGTCCAGATGACGACGAGGCGTGCCAGAGCCGGTGTAAACATCCAGTCGACGTTGAAGTCGATCAAACCGATGCGTTTTAACAGGTCGCTGATGATGCGGCCATCATTGAACATCAGCTTCCAGATGAAGGTGACGGCAGAGGGCATCAGCAACATGGGGAGCAGGAATATGATGCGCAGGCCCTTGACCCAAGGATCGCGATAGACAAGTGCAGCCAGCACCATGGCGATGATGAATTCGACGCCGAGCGTGATCGTGCCGAGCAGCAATGTGTTCCAGATGGCGTTGAGGAAATCGTAGTCAGTGAACAGCGTCTTGTAGTTGTCGAGGCCTGCCCATTCGAGTTTGAACTTGCCGCCATAGAACGAGCGATACATGGCATAGATGCCAGGATAGAGCGTGATCGACAGCAGATAGATGACGGCGGGCATCACCAGCAAATAGGGAAACATCTTGCGCGCGCGCAGGCTGCGGCGGCGGATGGGAGCTTGCAAGGTAGCGGCGGTCATGATGTGGAAACCTAGCTGCGCGAGTGCCGAAGGCAAAACAAAAAATGGCCGGGGTTTCCCCCGGCCATCAGTTCAGGGAGTTTTAGATAGGAGCCTTCTTGCCGGCGCCGAGGTTGAGGCCTGGCGCCATCGAAGCGTAGGACACAGGGTCCTTGCCTGCGTAGAAGCCAGACTTGGTCATGATTTCCTTGACCTTGGCATTGGCGTTTTCGAGGGCTTCCTTCGGCTTCACCTTGCCAACGATGCAATCGTTGATCTGGAAGCCGATTTCCTGCTCCATGTCGAAGGCCGACGGCAGGCGCGGCGAGCACCAGGCGTAGTCCAATGCTTCTGACCAGATCTTGGCCGGCTGCGAGACCTTGCGAAGATTCTCGTTGTTGAGCACCGAGCGATAGCCAGGGGCAACACCGTTGGCATTGGCTTCGTTCATGGCCATGATCGACGAGGTCGTCAGGAACGACAGCAGCAGGA
>CALMEZ010000106.1 GCA_937864985.1 uncultured Alphaproteobacteria bacterium | reverse complement strand
CGCGAACGCTTGCACGCATTTGTCAACACCTTGGCATTCGCGAAGAAGAACTTTTCATGGAGAACAGGTTCTCTGTCGACCGTGACCCCCAATACAATGTGGCGGCAAAGGGCATCAGTTGGATTTTTGGCGTCAACACGGAGAACAAATTTTCAGGGAATGAAATCAGACGGGACGATTCTAATGATCACGCGAACGATCACCCCGTCACGATCGCAGATGGATACTACTTCTGTTATTTTCCCCTGCAAAACCTCAAGGGCCTTCTTGTCCGCTCAGTGGTCAAAATTAATCGCAAGGGCAATAACGTCGTCTTTAGGCGGCTAACCTTGTTTCTTGCGCCCGGCGGGACGAGACGCGTTCTGGTTTACAGCAAACATAGCGGCATTGTGGCCGCCAATCGGGAATGCCATTATTTTCTTGGAAGGAATATCAACTCAGACCACGGTGTGAGTCTGTTGGTCACTGAGCGGCGCGAAGTTGATGGCACAAAATTGTACAGAGGGTTGGGTATCGTACAGGGGTCTGCGTCGCCCATGGCTTGCCAAGTCTGCCTCGAACGAATCCCAAAAGCCAGCTCGGCTCAAGACATTCGCAAAGCCATCAAATCGCTGGGTATTTTCAGCTCGGAATCAAAAGACATCAACCCGCTCATTTCAGCTTTATTCGGTTTGCGGACGGCGGGACCATTGATGCAAATTTCCATTCCTGACCTTGAAACAGCTCTGCACCAAATAACCCCAATAATTGGCGCAAGCGAAAAACTGCAGGCAGTAATTTCTTAGTTGACAGCGAACAGCCTACGCTAAGCCCGGGCACTTTGATTCGGGGCGTCAGCAATTTTGATTTGAGGCAATTCAAATAAACTAGTGTCAAAGCAGCAGTCATATGCAATGAGCAGCGCTGGTTCTATCCTGTCTCGAACCACGTACAGATGTGCTTTGTCGGCCAGCGTCCAAAGTTCACAACATCTTAAGAAAACTTCGAGTGCATCTTCGCGCCTCTTACGCACGTGTTCCGAAGCATTCGCAGGCATTGGCCGCAGCAGCCTCTCCGAACCGGGCACTCTCAATAACTTTTGGGCAATCTGCTGAGTCATTTGTTTGTGTGACATTGGTCAATCTCCATTTCTGAAGTGACCATATCTGGAAACATGGTTCGCGCTAAATTGGCTGAATGCGCGAACCGCACAGCGGTGACTGCACCTTTTTGCAACCCAAATCAACTGTTGTGGCGTTTTATGCAATCTGAATCTGCGCAATCATCTCTTTTGTCACGATCTGTGATGCAATCAAATGGAGAAAAACATGAAGAAGATCACCAAGTCGTCATCTACTCCAAAGCTCACCAAGGCCGACCCCAAGATTGCCGGACTGAACAAAACCGGGAAGATCTACAACAAGGTTTGAAGAATTAGCCAATCAGTTGGAGCATCGAATGATGCTCCAACTTTCAATTTTCGGTCTACGAGGGAGCGCGTACGTCATGCCTCTTGACGCAGATTTGTATCTTAAGACTTCGCCTTCGCTTATTTTGCTCTCACTTCCGGCGAGTGAAGATGGAACGTCCATGGTCGGCGTGTATGATTTTCTGACAAAGGAATTCGCCACATGCCCGACCGAAATGCTGTATTGGCTATCATATTTCCATAAAGGCAAACAAGTTGCTGACGCAAAGGCCAATTGCAGCGCCCAGACGCGACGGGAAATCGATGAACAACTCGGGGGGCTGGTCAGCCTCGGTTTCCTCACGATACGCGGCAGTGCCGAGGACGCAGCCAAGTCACGTTTCAGTGATGTGTGGGAATGGGAAACACTGGCAAGTGCTTTTCACTTTTCCGTTTTGAATAACTCATTCATGAGTCTGGAAGAATCTCAGGATTATCAGATCCAAAAGTCCTCCACGACGACGCCACCCCACCTGCATTGGCAGCCAACTGATCGCCCGCGCATTTCACTCCCAGCCCTCACTCAATCGCCAGCCTGCGATCATGTGCGACTGCTTGCACAGAGACGAACCAACCGAACAAGTGCAGGTCACGTCCTCACCAAACAAGAACTCGGGGACTGTCTGTTCGGAGCATTTGCTGTGGTAGCACATTTCAAGACTCCGATCGAAAATCTGCCACTTTCCCTTGCGCCATCTGGCGGTGCCCGCAACCCGTATGAGCCTTTCGTGCTGGTCCAGCGCTGTAATGGCTTGCAGCCCGGCATCTATCACTATTCCGGCACCAGACATGAGCTGTCTTTTATGGACAGCTTGCCAAGCGGATTGTCCGTCAGCGACCTGCTGGCAGGACAAGACTGGACTGACAACATGGCAGCGATTGTATTCATGGTGGCGTATTTTGAACGCAGCATGTGGAAATACCAGGATGCTAATGCCTACAGGGTTATGCTGATTGAGGCCGGGCATCGCGCGCAAAACCTGATGACGGTAGCGACAGCCCATGGTCTAACGGCCTGCCCCACGGCTGCATTGGCGCACGAAAAGGTCGCTGGCATATTGGCAATTACCGACCCATTCATGCGCTCGCCAATTTATGCCATCACGCTGGACAAGGCGCTGCCCAATCAGGATAAAGCAACGGATAATCCGCATTTTTTCGCGGCATTGTACGGTTTAACGCCAAGCAATCTCACTCACCGAGCAAACCATGGAGATGTCGCCGCCTAGACCTTAGCAGAAATTGAACACTGAGAGCCGACAGTCACTTGACTACAGCCTTTTGCGCGCCATAGTTGCTGGCCATCAGAGTCCCGCAGCCAAGGCCCTAACACCGTGTCGATCCACAAGATTTTTGCACAAAACTTGCGGGAAGAATGCCGACGGTTTGGATCAATTGCCGAAGTCTGTCGGGGATGCGGGATCAATCGCCAGCAGTTCAACAAGTATCTTTCAGGTGCAATCCTGCCGAACGGCCGGACGCTACGCCGCCTGTGTGGATTTCTCGGCATTGATGATGCCAAATTATTTGCTGCAGCACCGATTGGCGGTGAGCAACAGACGGCGCTTTTGAAAGTCCCGGGGGACAACGCCTTCCCTTCCGAACTGTCCACGCTTGGCGGTGCCTGCCGACAGCCTGCCCTTTCAGCGCCGAGTGAAGAAATGGCCGAGGGCACCTATTTTTGTTATTTCCCGATGGAAGGCTTCCCGAATTTTCTCATCCGGTCCGTGATCAAGACACGCCTGATCGGCCGGCACATGAGTTTCACGCGCCATACTCACATGCGATCGCTTTCATCTTCCGGGGAAGCGAACCCTGCCGGCAAGCACCATGGCATTGTTGTTGACGATACATCAGCCATTGTGATGCTGGGGCGAAACGCCAACCCGCCACACAACATCACCTCGATCTATCTGCGCAAAGGGCCAATGTACGGCCTCAAAATCCGAACGGGGCTGGCATTCGCGCGGGGTGTTTCAACACCATTCGCATGCCGCGCCTGCCTCGAAAGCCTGGGCACGTCACGCGGCGCCCTGCGGGCCGCGATGAAACAAGCCGGGGTGATCGGGATTGATGATGCAAGCGTTTCAGCGGCCGTCCGCAACGCCATGTCGCAACCGATCGAACTGGACAATGGCCTGCTTGGCCTGCCTGCTCTTGAGAAGTTGCTTGATATGCGCATCAGGGGATGAGGGGCAGCACAGGTCAGTTCCAGACTCTGATCCTGTGCCTTGCCCCCAGCATCACATGCCCGCCCTTTGGCCACCCCCGGCCGCAGATGCAACGCCTGACGCACTGTAGCTTGAGGCAGGGTTTGCACGGAACTCTCAGTGTTTGAGAAGGTTTCGCTCGAGGAGCGAATGCCAGACTAATGAAGGATCTGCTCGAGGAACATTTTGGTGCGCGGGCTCTTGGGTTTTGAAAAGAACTCGTTGGGCTCGTTTTCTTCCACAATCTGCCCCTGATCCATGAAAATGACGCGGTTCGCGACCTGACGGGCGAATGCCATTTCGTGGGTGACGCAAAGCATCGTCATGCCACCTTCTGCGAGATCGACCATGACATCCAGCACCTCCTTGATCATTTCTGGGTCCAGTGCCGATGTGGGTTCATCGAACAGCATGATCTTGGGATTCATGCACAGCGCGCGCGCAATGGCCACACGCTGTTGCTGACCTCCGGACAACTGTCCGGGATATTTCAACGCCTGCTCGGGAATCTTGACCCGTTTCAAGTATTTCATGGCCGTTTCTTCGGCTTTCGCCTTCGGCTCTTTGCGCACCCAGATGGGAGCAAGTGTGCAATTTTCGAGCACGGTTAGATGCGGGAACAGGTTGAAGTGCTGGAAGACCATACCAACTTCGCGGCGCACGTCGTCGATATTCTTGAGGTTTGTGGTGAGCGGGATGCCATCCACGATGATGTCGCCCTGCTGATGTTCCTCCAGTCGGTTGATGCAGCGGATCATGGTGGATTTGCCGGAGCCTGAGGGCCCGCAAATGACGATGCGCTCTCCCTTTTTCACATCCAGGTTGATGTCGCGCAACACGTGGAACTGGCCGTACCACTTGTTCACTGACCGCATGATGATGGCGGAGTTGGCGGGCTGGTTCATTCTTTACCTCTTGTGACCCGTGTTGAGCCTGCGCTCAATAAATTGCGAATAGCGCGACATGGCAAAGCAGAAGGCCCAATAGACGAGGCCGAGCACGAAATATCCGGTATTGCCGGTCTGGGCGGAGGCCCACTTGGCATCATTGAATCCGGACTGCACCATGTTGAACAGATCAAAAATCCCGATGATCGAAACCAAGCTCGTGTCCTTGAACAGGCTGATGAAGCTGTTGACGATGCCGGGAATGACGACCTTCAAAGCCTGGGGCATGATGATGAGCAACATCATGCGCCAGTAGGACAGGCCCACGGCCATGGATGCCTCATATTGGCCC
This sequence comes from uncultured Alphaproteobacteria bacterium, assembly GCA_937864985.1. Lineage (GTDB taxonomy): Bacteria > Pseudomonadota > Alphaproteobacteria > Rhizobiales > Aestuariivirgaceae > Aestuariivirga. The sequence continues at coordinate 3,957 of CALMEZ010000106.1, read as the reverse complement.
TTGGGAATGGCCTGCAGGCCGCCGCGCACGGTTTCAGCCATGTAGGCGGCCGAGAACAGGGCAACGCCAATGAGTGCCTTCAACAGTTTATCCGGGTTCACACCGGGAGGCATGAACAGCGGGAACATGACGGAGGCCATGAACAGCACCGTGACGAGCGGTACGCCCCGGACAATTTCTATGAAGGCGGTGCTGAGGCTGCGTACCACAGGCATTTTCGAACGCCGCCCCAAGGCGAGCAAGATGCCGATGGGCATGGAGGCGACAATTCCCGTCAGGGCGACAATCAACGTGACGAGCAAGCCTCCCCATTGATCGGTGTCGACACGCACCAATCCAAAATGATCGCCACGCAGCAAGTAAAAAGTGAGCACGGGGTAGATCAAGAAGAAGAACAGGGCATTCAAACCCTTCAATGGAATCTGGGGGACGAGCAATCCAAGCAGGGATATGCCACCCAAAAGAAAGACGAGGTTGGCGCGCCACCGCTCTTCAATTGGATAAAACCCGTAGACCCATTGCAGGGCCTTGGCCTTGACGAAGGGCCAGCAGGCCCCTGCCCCGACTGCGTTGCAGGCTTCACGGTCCGGTGCGGACCAGACGGCAGAAATCAGGGCCCAGTGGATGATGGTCCAGGCGGTCCATGCCAACAGAGCGGCAATGACGATGGTGGCGAGACCGCTCAGGGGTGTTGGCGCAAACTGGTCGCGCAGGCGCGCCCATGTGCCGGCTGTGGTGGCTGGTGGTGGACGTTTTGGTGCATCCTCGGTGCGGACGTATGCGAGGGTCATGGCCTAACGCTCCACCAGCTTCATGCGCGAATTGAACCAGTTCATGAAGGCGGCCGTGAGAAGGCTGAGGCCCAGGTAAACCACCATCAGGATGAAGACCACCTCGATGGCCTTGCCTGTCTGGTTGTTGACCGTGCCTCCGAGGTACATGAAATCCGGATAACCCACGGCGATGGCAAGCGACGAATTCTTCGTAAGGTTCAGGTATTGGCTGGCCAAGGGCGGAATGATGACTCGCATGGCTTGTGGAATGACGACAAGACGCAAGGCCTTGCCGCGGCTCAGACCAAGGGCGGCGGCGGCCTCTGACTGGCCGTGGCTAACGGCGAGAATGCCGGCGCGGACGGTTTCGGCGATATATGTGGCTGTGTAAATCGACAGGGCCAGCAAAAGTGCAAGCATTTCAGGGACGATGGTCATGCCGCCTTTGAAATTAAACCCTGCAAGGCTGGGGTAATCAAAGGTCAGCGGCCAACCGGCCAGTGCCAAACCAAGCACTGGTGACAGCAGGATGATCGGAATTGAGGTGAGCCACACAGGCGTACTTTTGCCTGTTTGCTCCTGCTTCTTCCTTGCCCAGCGCCTGAAAAACCATGTTGCAACCAGCGCGCCAAAGAGAAAGACCGGAGCAAGCCAGGCGCCTTCTTCAAACAACGGGTGGGGCATTGTGACACCGCGGTTGCTGATGAAGATCATATCGAAAAGATTGATGGCGCCCTTGACGCCCGGCAGCGGCTTGAGCACCAGCGCATACCAGATAAAAATCTGCAGCAGCAACGGAATGTTACGTACCACTTCGACATACAACGTTGCAGCCCCGGCAACGACCTTGTTGCGCGACAGCCGCATGATGCCGACGATGAAGCCGATGACTGTGGCGAAGATGATGCCGAGAACAGCGATCAGGATGGTGTTGAGCAGGCCGACAACCAACGCCCTGGCATTGGTTGCATTTGAGGAATAGGCAATGAGCGATGTGCTGAGGTCAAAGCCTGCGGCTTGCGTCAGGAAATCAAAGCCGAAGTTCTGGTTCAGCTTCTTGAGATTGGCTTGCGTATTGAAAATGATCGCATAGAGCCCCCAGGCCAGAAGCAGAAAAACGGCCAGCTGGGTCAGCCAACCGCGAACTCTTGGGCTGTAGAACCACGCAAATGGTCCTGCCTCGCGGGACGGAGGTTGGCGCAATTCGCCGGGTGATTGTGCTGTCATGCGTGTGACAGATCAAGATAGCCCGTGGCTTTACAGCCACGGGCCATTGCATCCGTTCATCGGATTGGCGGGGCGTATTGCAGGCCGCCGTCGCGCCACAAGGCATTCTTGCCGCGGGCGATCTTCAGCTGGGAGAGATTGCGGTCGAAGATTTCACCGTAATTGCCCACCTGCTTGATGGCGTTGTAGGCCCAGTCCGGGCCGAGGCCGAGGCCTTTGCCGAAGTCATTGTCGGCTTCCGTGCCATCTTCATTCTTGGACTTGATTGACAACAGGCGTTGGATCTCCGGATTGGCCGATGTCTTCATCTCATCGACATTTGCCGTCGTCACGCCGAGTTCCTCGGCATTGAGAAGTGCGTAGTAGGTCCACTTCACAATGTTGAACCATTGGGCATCACCTTGGCGAACCACCGGACCGAGCGGTTCTTTCGAGATGATTTCCGGCAAGACCATGTGGTCCGTCGGCGTGGTGAACTTCAAGACTTCAGCATAGAGACCCGACTGGTCGGTCGAGTAGACGTCGCAACGGCCTTCCTGATAGGCCTTGAGGACTTCCTCATTCTTTTCAAAGGCCACAACCTTGTATTCCATCTTGTTGGCCTTGAAATAATCAGCAAGATTCAGTTCGGTGGTGGTGCCGGTCTGCACGCAAACTGTTGCGCCGCCCAGCTCCTTAGCTGACTTAACGCCAAGCTTGGTTGGCACAAGGAAGCCTTGGCCATCGTAATAGGTGACGCCGGCGAAGGACAGGCCAAGCGTGGAGTCGCGGCTCATTGTCCAAGTGGAATTGCGCGACAGAACGTCGATCGTGCCAGATTGAAGGGCGGTAAAGCGCTCCTTTGCGGACAGCGGGACAAACTTCACCTTCTTTGCGTCGCCAAGCACGGCTGCAGCGACGGCGCGGCAGAAATCAACGTCAAAACCAGTCCAGTTTCCCTGGTCATCTGGAGTTCCGAAGCCGGTAAGACCGGGGTTGGAACCGCAAATCAGCTGCCCCCTCGCCTTCACGTCATCAAGTGTGCCGGCGCTGGCTGCAACGGTGGCGGCCAGGCCAAATACAGATGCCAAAATCAGTGACTTAATGGATTTCATTTTTGCAACTCCCTGAACATGCCGAACGGCAATGCTTCTCATCTTCGCTGCGCGTTCACAGCTTGATTGCAAGTTGAACCACAAAACTGCCGCAGGTCAAGACAAACCAGATTGAATTCAGGACTCCCGGAAACTAGGGTGTGCCTTGCCGCCGCATGGACCATAGGCCGCCCGCAATGACCATGGCCAGGAGTGCCCAAAGGAGGAACGGAGCAAAGTTCACAAGATTGTTCAGCCATGATTCAGCGCCCTTGTTCAGAGCCATGAACTGTAGTGCCAGCACGCAGCCTGCGAGGCCGATCTGTAAGACCACGAAGGGCGCCAAGAGGACTGAAACCAAAATCAGAAACCACTGGGCACGGCGCTTGCCACGCTTCGTCATCTGTTTGCGCTGAAAGGCTTCGAACCAAACGTATAGAGCTGCTGTGACCAGCAGATCCGTGAGCAACAGGTAGGCCGTAAAGCTGGACAGCATCTGAAAAGGTTTCAGATTTTCCGCGCGTAGAGAATGGTCAAAATTCCCTTCAGAGCAAACACGGCGGGGACGAGCAGCATGACAGGATCAAAATATTTCCCCAATGAAGTGGCGAAGAAGACCAATGCTGCCGCGACCAGGAGATCAACTGCTCCGAGGATGTAGAAGGCGGGCATCCAGGGTGTCTTCCAGCCCCATAAGGCGGCGAGGATCAAGCCATTGAAAATCAAAATGGCGAGTGGCAAGAGCGTTATGAGACCTGCGTCCCTGGCGATGATCAGTGCGCAGCCGCCGCCGAACACTGCGGCCAGCAGAAGCCGCGCCACGATTACCGGAAAGGACGTGAAGGTCGAATGCCCGAATTCCGCTGCCAGCGATTCCATAAGAC
>CALMEZ010000105.1 GCA_937864985.1 uncultured Alphaproteobacteria bacterium | reverse complement strand
GATAATCGAAGACGTATTGATGCGTCATCGAGGCGTAGACGAGATAGCCGCCGGTGGTGTGCAGCACACCCTTGGGCTTGCCGGTGGAGCCTGAGGTGTAGAGGATGAAAAGCGGGTCCTCCGCCTTCATCTTTTCAGGCTTGCAGGTCGCGTCCACACCCTTGACCTGATCATGGTACCAATGGTCACGGCCCGAGGCCATGGTGACCTGGCCGCCCGTGCGGCGGATGACCAGCACCTTTTCATTGCCGGCGCAGCGCTTCAGGGCATCATCGGTGTTGGCCTTGAGCGGCACCTTCTTGCCACCGCGCAGACCTTCGTCGGCGGTGATGATGAGCTTGGAATTGGCGTCATTGATGCGACCCGCCAAAGAGTCCGGCGAGAAGCCGCCAAAGACGATGGAGTGCACGGCGCCGATCCGCGTACAGGCCAGCATGGCGTAAGCGGCTTCGGGGATCATGGGCAGGTAGATGGTGACGCAGTCACCCTTCTTGACGCCCATCTTCTTCAGCACATTGGCGAAGCGGCAAACTTCGTCGTGCAGTTCCTGATAGGTGATCTTCTTGTCGTAATAGGGATCATCGCCCTCCCAGATGATGGCCGTCTGGTTGGCGCGTTTCTTTAGGTGGCGGTCGATGCAATTGTAGGAAACATTGAGAAGGCCATCCTCGTACCATTTGATGGAAACCTTGGGATAGGCGAAGGAGGTGTTCTTGATCTTCTTCGGAACCTTGAACCAATCCAGCCGCTTGGCCTGCTTGCCCCAGAACTTGGCGGGGTCCTTGACGGATTCGGCATACATTTTCTTGTAGCCAGCCTCGTCCACATAAGCCTTCTTCTTCCAGGCAGCCGGCACGGCATAGGTCTTCTCGGACATCGTCTTCAATACCTCCCATTCTGTCGTCTTTGGCAGACGTGCGTTCGTTTTCCCTGCTATAGCCTGTGATTTCCATTCTGTCTAAGCCCACATGCACATGCGTCAATCCAGACACTTTCTCTATTTCATGACCCTTGGCCTGTTCTGGGGTGTGTCGCAATCGGCTTACAAGCACCTGAGCGGCATCAACATGCCGCCGACACACACGATCTTCTACACGGGCATCGGCGTCGGCATCATCATGCTTGCCATGGCGATCTGGCGGAAGGGCTTTCGCGGGCTGGACCAGCGGGTGATCGGTTATGGCTTTGTGTGCGCGGCGCTGATGAATGTGCCATTTGCCATCAACCTTTTTCTGTCTTCGCGCGTGCCGCCGACCGAGCTTTCCATCATCATCACCATGTCGCCGTTCTTCAACTACCTGTTGGCGCTGATCACCGGCCATGAGAACGCCACGGGACGGAAGCTGCTGGCCATCCTGCTGGGCTTCCTGTCAACGCTGGTGTTGATCCTGTCTCGGCAGGGCACGCTGTCCGGCACCATCTCCTGGCCGCTGGTTTCGGCGATGGCGATCCCCATGCTGTATTGCGCCTACAACACCTTTGCGGCGCACGCCTGGCCGGCGGGTGCGGATACCATCCAGGCTGGCGCCTTTGAAAGCCTGTGGTCAGGCGTGCTCATCCTGCCCTTCCTGCTGTGGTTCACGCCGTTCGGTGGACCGGAAACCCCGACCCTGGCGCAGCACTGGGTCCTGCTCGCCATCACGCTGATGTGGGTGGTGGAGCGGGTGGTCTATTTTTCGCTGATCACTGAAAAAGGCGCCGTCTACACGGTGCAGGCCACTTATGTTTCAACGCCTGCCTCGGTGATTATCGGCGCGCTGTTCTTCGGTGGTGTCACTGATATCTGGCTTTGGGTGTCGCTGGGTATTCTGATGGTGGCGCTGTGGTTCAACAACACGGGCAGTGTCGAACACCCGTTGCCGCCGACCAATCCAGAGTCACATCCGGTCTAGGCGAGTGTCCAGACTGATGTGCGTTTGATCTCGGCATCCTCAAGGTCGCGGGTGACGGGCACGTTGTATTCGATGAGCTTTACAAGCTTGTCCTTGGGCAGGTAGCTGCGGCCAGGATCACCAATCAAAACGCGTGAACCAGCCTCCCGCGCCCTGAGCAACCAATTGTAACATCTTGATACAATTGATTTTTCGTAAAACAGGTCGCCCACCAGGATAACCTCTTCCTGAGAGTTTGATTCAAGAAGGTCATCTGCTGTCGCAGCCACTTCAACCTGATTGAGAGCGGCATTGAGTGAAATGGCAGCTACCGCGAAAGCATCAATATCGGCGGCCAGAACATGTTTGGCGCCGGCTTTCATGGCCGCAATCGCCACGAGGCCTGAACCCGAGGCGAGGTCGATGATCCGCTTGCTCCGCACGAGTTCTGGATGGTCCAGCACATAGCGGGCCAGCGCCTGGCCACCGGCCCAGGCGAAAGCCCAGAAGGGCGGTGGCAAACCCATTTCGCCCAATTCTTCTTCCGTCTTCTGCCAGAGGGGGACGGCCTCATGGGCGAGATGGAGTTTCACTTCCGGCACCAGGGGAACGGGCAGGATGGTGGTTTGAGCCACAATGAAACTGCAGCGCTGGGCATCGTCCATGATTATGGCTTGAGGCCGCCCATGTCGCAGATGACGCGCCATTCTTCGGGACTCACCGGCTGGACCGAGAGGCGCGAGTTGTTGACCAGCACCATGTCCTTCAAGGCCTTCACCGTCTTGATGACATCAAGGCTGATTGGCTTTGGCATGTCCACGACGGCGCGGATATCGACACATTCCCAGCGGACGTCGTCGGTTGATGAATCGGGATGCGCCAGCTTGCAGACCTCGGCCACGCCCACAATGTCCTTGCCGGCGTTGGAATGGTAGAAGAAGCCCTTGTCACCCAACTTCATGGCCTTCATGTTGTTGCGCGCCTGATAGTTGCGCACACCCGTCCATTCCTCGCCGTCTTTGCCCTTGGCTTTGAGCATGTCCCAGGAGAAGACATCAGGTTCCGACTTGAAGAGCCAATAGGCCATTATTTGGCCTCCGGGTTTTTCAGCGCCCACTTCCATGCCTTGATGTCAACGGACTGGAACAGGCCTGCCTTGGCATAGGGATCATTGGCGGCGATCTGTTCGATGGCGGCTCTGTTTTCGGCGTCAATCACCACGAGGCTGCCAGACGGTGTTCCAGCGTCGTCGGTGAAGGGGCCGGCGAATTTCAGCTTGTCACCGAGGCCATTGAGATAGGCCAGGTGATCCGGCCTGACTTTCAGGCGCAAATCAAGGCTTCCCGGTTTGTCAGTGCACAACAGCGCAAACAGCATTCACATTCTCCCTACAGAAATTCATGACCGATAGGCCGCGACAAGAGTGCACCCACGGCTTGTTGCGGCGAATACCGGCCCTCGATGATGGCCGCCACCGCCTGCGTGATGGGCATATCAACTTGTGCCGATCGCGCAAGGTCCACGGCGGCGGCGGCTGACAACATGCCTTCGACAACACCGCTTGCTGCGGCCAACGACTGGGCCACTGTCTGGCCTTCGCCAATACGGCGACCAAAACTGTAATTCCGGGATTGCGGGCTGGAGCAGGTCAAGAGAAGATCGCCTAGGCCGGACAGTCCCATCAGTGTCTGCGGTTTTGCGCCAAGCGCCTGGCCCAGGCGCTGCAATTCGGAAAAGCCACGGGCAATGAGGGCGGCCCTGGCGCTTTCGCCTAGGCCCATGCCATCCGACATGCCGCAGGCGATGGCGAGCACATTCTTGAGTGCACCGCCCAAGGCAACGCCCATCAGATCATCGGAGGCATAGATACGAAACGAAGGCCGCGAGAGCGCTTGCGCCCAATCGGTGGCGTCTTCGGCGGTTTGCGCAGCCAGCGTTACGGCGGTGGGCAGGCCTTGCAGTACATCGGCAGCAAAACTTGGACCGGAGAGGATCATGGGCTTCAAATGTGGTGCGGCATCGCCTGCCACCTCATGCACAAAGCGATGGCTGCCTTGCTCAATGCCTTTGGCGGTGATGATCAGAGGCGTTTCCTTTCGCAAGGGCAGCGCGGTGGTCACGTTGCGCAGGGTCTGGGCTGGCAGAGCGAAGACACAGGCATCGGAGGTGGCAAATTCCGCGGTTGGGTGGCTGCGTGACCAGACGTCAACTGTGTGCCCGCCATCACGAAACACCTGTGCAAGGGCGCGGCCCCAGGCGCCCTGCCCGATCATCACGAGCTTTCGGCTCATGCCTTGGCCCCGAGGCGGCCAGAGCCATAGGCGGGTGCCGAGACCTGATCGAGCGGCCAGCGCGGGCGAACCGGGGCGGCAAGGTCATCCGAGAGGCCCAGCGCCAAACGTTCTGCCCCGGCCCAGGCAATCATCGCGGCATTATCTGTACACAGATGAATTGGAGGGGCTGATAACCTGAATCCATGCTCTGCGCAGGAGGCTGCCAATACACTACGTAGGGCCTGATTGGCGGCCACGCCACCCGCAACGACGAGTAGCGGGTTCGCGACGCCGGGGCACAGTTCACGAAAGCGCTGGAAAGCATGGCGCAGGCGGTCTGCGACGGTCTCTGCGATGGCGCGTTCAAAGCTGGCGCAGATGTCGGCCCGGTCCTGTTCGGTGATCTGTGCGATCTGCTGAATTGTTTCGCGGACCGCAGTCTTGAGGCCGGAAAATGAGAAGTCACAGCCGGGGCGGCCTTTCAGGGGCCGTGGAAAAGCGAAACGGATTGGGTTTCCTTTCCGGGCCAGCGCCTCAACTTGCGGGCCGCCGGGGTATGCAAGGCCCAGCAGTTTTGCCGTCTTGTCGAAGGCCTCGCCAAGCGCATCATCGATTGTGGTGCCGAGACGCAGATAGTCGCCGACATCGCGCACCAATTGAAACTGCGTATGGCCGCCCGAGACCAGCAGCAGCAAATAAGGAAAGGGGGCTTCGCCCAGGAGGCGCGGCGTCAGGGCGTGCCCTTCCAGGTGATTGATGGCCAGAAACGGAATGTTTTGCGCAAGTGAAATGGCCTTGCCCATGGTGAGGCCAACCATCAAGCCACCAGACAGGCCGGGTCCTGCTGTTGCAGCCACGGCATCGAGTGCTTCATACGTCAGCCCGGCATCTGCCATGGCCTTGGCAACCAGCCTGTCCATATGGACGATATGGGCGCGCGCCGCCACTTCCGGCACCACGCCGCCATAGGGCGCGTGGTCCTTGACCTGCGACAACAGGGCATTGCCGAGAATTTCACCGCGCCCGTCGGCGTGGCGCGCCACCACGGCGGCGGCCGTTTCGTCGCAGGATGTTTCCAGCCCCAGAATGATGGATGTGTCGGTTTGCCGCAAAATATTTTCCGCTTGATTTCAATCAATGCCGCTGTAGCACTCAGGCCTATGAACAGGCAAATGACCAAGCTGCGCATCGGAACCCGGGGCTCTCCGCTAGCCCTCGCGCAAGCCCACGAAACCCGTGACCGGCTGATGGCGGCGCATGGCTTCACGCAAGACCAGATCGAGATCCTTGTCATCACCACGACAGGCGACCGGGTGCGCGACCGGCCGCTGGCCGAGATCGGTGGTAAGGGCCTGTTCACCAAGGAAATCGAAGAAGCGCTGTTTGCCCGCGAGATTGACCTTGCCGTTCATTCCATGAAGGACATGCCCGCCGTTGTTCCGGCCGGTCTCGCTTTTGCGGCGGTGCTGCCACGGGAAGATGCGCGGGATGCGTTCCTGTCTTTTGCTGCAGGTTCCCTGCAAGGGCTTCCGGGTGGGGCAAAGCTGGGTTCATCCTCTGTGCGGCGCAACGCACAGGCGCTGCGGCTGCGGCCCGATCTTGAGCCGGTGCAGTTTCGCGGCAATGTGGAAACGCGCCTGCGCAAGCTGAAAGAAAGCGTTGCCGCTGCAACTTTCCTGGCTGTTGCGGGCCTCAACCGTCTCGGCCTGACACAGCACATCACACGCATCATGCCGATGGAGGAAATGCTGCCGGCGGTGGCGCAGGGTGCCATCGGCATTGAAATCCGCAGCGACGACAGCGTGACGCGCGGGTTTGTCGAAGCCATTGATGACCGGACATCACACATCGCCGTGGCGAGTGAGCGGGCCTTTCTGGCGACTCTTGAAGGTTCCTGCCAGACACCGCTTGCCGCCCATGCCGTGTTGCACGGAGGCAACTTGCATTTGCGGGCGGAAGCCCTCACATTGGATGGCAAGGATGTGTTCCGTCATGAGGTCAAGGGGTTGACTGAGGATGCCGTTGCCATGGGCCGCGAGGCCGGGGAAAAGATCAAGTCTGCCGGCGGAGCAAAACTGCTGACATCATGAAGCTGTTGGTCACCCGGCCTGTTGATGATGCGGGTCCCCTCGCGGAAAAACTGCAAGGGCTGGGGCATGAGGCCGTGATCATTCCGCTGCTTGCGATCAAGCCGCGCGCTGAAGTGACGATTCCGGATTTGCCGTTTCAGGCCCTGTGCACCACAAGCGCCAACGGCCTGTTGTGTCCGGCTGATCTTTCCCGCTTTCACCACTTGCCGTTCCATGCGATCGGACCGCAATCTGCTGCGGCGGCGCGACATGCTGGCTTCACACATGTCTCGGACAAGGGTGGCAATGTGGAAGGGCTGGTTCAGTATATCTGCAAACATGCCAAGCCAGCTGCGGGCCCAATACTTTACCTGTCAGGTGCCGAAACGACCGGTGACCTTGAAGGAAAACTCAAGGCGCATGGTTTCACAGTGGTGCGGGTTATTGTCTATGATGCTGTGCCGGAGGCCGTGGCCGACCTTACCGAACAAATTGATGGTGCCGATGGCGTTCTGCTGTATTCGCCGCGTTCTGCCAAGCTCTGGTGCGCACAGGTGAATGGCGCGAAGGCTGATGGGGCAATCACCAAGCTGGTGCATTTCTGCCTCTCAGCGAATGTGGCAGCGCAGCTTCCCAAAACATGGACACGGCGCATCAGCGGCACGCCGGATGAAGGTGGAATGCTGGCCATGCTTGATGAATTTTCCGCCGGGCTTGAACAGTCGTCGGAAGGGGAATAGTTGAGTTTGAATGACCCAGGACGACAATACCGAATCCGAAAAACCCACGATCATTGATCTTGATCCTGATCAGGTGGTTGAGACGCCAGAGAAAGCGAACACCGAAACTGCAACACTTCCACGTACAACTTCGCAGCGTTTTCTGCTGTGGTCGGCGGCGGCGCTGGCTGCGGCAGCCATCGGCGGCGGCTGGCTTTATCGTGATGTGGTGTCTCGCTATTTTCCATCGGATGAATTGCGGGCGGCCCAAAGCAGCGTGATGCGCCTCGAGGCTGACAACAAGGCGCTGCATGAGGAAGTGGCGCGCGTTTCAAAACTTGCCGACACGCTTGGCGAAAGCTTCAACACGCTGGAAAGCAAGGTGACGAGTGGCGCTGAGAATGCCAATAAGGCAACCGATCAAGCGCTTGCTGCTGCCAAGGACAATGAAGCGAAGCTTGCGGCACTCGACGCGGCCTTGAAAGACACGAAAAAAGCAATTGCAGCGATGAGTGCCGGTGCTGCAAGTTCATCCGACGGGACAGCTGGTTCGATTGACGGCAATGCCCTGGTGGCGCTGACAGCCCGTGTAGAGTCACTCGAAAAGGATGTGGCGAGCCTGAAATCATCGGGCGGTACAGCATCAGCTGATGTGACGGTGCTGTCGCAATCACTGTCCGATCTCAAAGCAAAAATTGCTGCTGGCACAGGTTTTGCCCCTGAACTTGAGCGCATCCAGCGGCTTGTTCCGGCGGCGCCCGGCCTGGATGTGTTGGCGCAGCACGCTGAAGCCGGCCTGCCAGATGCGAAGGGGCTGGCTGCCGAGTTGACTGGGCTTGCTGACAGCCTGCCGAAGCCAGCGACAGAGCCTGCGGGTGATGAGGGCTCACTGCTTTCGAATGCCTGGAAGGCCTTGTCCAGCGTGGTTCGCATTCACAACATCGGCGAGGCTGATTGGCCTGCCGCGGCGCGTGCCGCTGCGAGCCTTGCTGATCAGGGCGATCTGTGGGCCTATCTCGTGGTGATTGATCGGGCGGTGTTCTTGTTTCCGCTCGTGGTGCTGATTTATTTCCGCCTCAACAATCCGTCGTCGGTCTGGTTTTATCTGTCCTCTGGGCTCGTCATATTTGGGCTGATCTACACCTTTCCACATCGCAATGGCCTGGGGCTGGGCTGCGATTACTATTTCCGGCGACATTGGGGTGATCTGGCCGAACCAGACGCCACTGCGAAGCCAAACGATCCCTCCAAATCGTGAGCAGCGGCGGCAAACCAAAGCCCGCGCCTCCGGCAAACCGCCTGCGCTTGCGCGTCACCGCTGTGGCGGAGCAACACATCCGCGCCGGACATCCGTGGGTTTTCTCTGACAGCGTGAAGGAGCAGAACCGCGCCGGCACCGCCGGAGAACTCGCAGTGATCTTCGACCGCAACGACAAATTTCTCGCGGTGGGGTTCTTTGATCCCGAATCGCCGATCCGCGTCCGCATCTTGCACGTCGGCAAGCCGCTGACGATTGACGCAGCCTTCTGGCAGGCGCGACTTGAAGCCGCCTTGAAACGGCGCGAAGGACTGTTCGATGAGCGCACGACCGGTTATCGCCTCATCAATGGCGAGAGCGATGGCTGGCCGGGCTTGGTGCTGGATCGCTATGACCGGACGCTCGTGCTGAAGATTTACACGGCAGCGTGGTTGGATTGGCTTGAGACAATTGAGGAGTTGCTGCACGCATGTTTGCCTGGGCAGAAAATTGTATTCCGCTGCAGCCGCAATATCGCCGCCATGGCTGGATCGAAGACTCGGTTTATGAACGGGACTTCGCGGGCGGGCCAAAGCGCTTCGTGCGCTTCATCGTGGGCCCGGACTGCGCCGGCGCTCCGCTGCCGTCTGACGCACGCAGGATCGAGGAAGACCCCAGGGCA
>CALMEZ010000104.1 GCA_937864985.1 uncultured Alphaproteobacteria bacterium | reverse complement strand
AAAAGGACGGCCTCAGCTACGGCGTGGGCAGCCAGATCGGTGTGCCGGACCTGGACGACGATGCCACCTTCCTGATCCAGGCGCGCTGGTCATGCTGTGGCATTTGCTGAAGAGTGGGATACAGCGCCTTCCATGCCTGCCACTTCTCCTGAACGGTTGCAGACGGCAGACGAAAATGCTGTCCCGACATTTGCACATCGACGGATGTGTTGCGGGCAATCATGGCCTCAAGACCCCGCCACCACAATTCGCATGTCCCTTCGGCAATGCGGGGGGCTACATATATGGTGAATGGACAGTTTAAGTTCTTGAAAACCGGCCAAGCGTATTGCTTGTTGTCGCGGTAGCCATCATCCAGTGTGAAGACGGCAAAGCGCTTGCCGCCGCGGCCGGATTTCAGCCGTTCCGCAGCCTCGCCAATGGACAGGCATTCATACCCGCAAGCCCGCACCATGGTGATGATTTGGCCCAAGAATTCCGGGGTTATTTCCAATTTTGAATTGGGCGCGAAGCCCTCCTGCAAGCCGCCGCCGGGCGTCACATGATGAAGGCAGAAGATCACGCCCTCGCCCGCCAGCAACGGCTTCATGAGCCAACTCGCGCCACTGTAGTACATGACGTCGAAACAGGCGCGGAGGATGGCGGTTGCAGACATTGTGCGTCTCAAGTAACTCAAATCTTACAGCTTTTTGCTAACGTCGCAGCACAAGGTTAAGACGAAGCGAAAACATTAACGGAAACGCATTCTGTTCCATGCTGCTGCCATCAGCCCGGCGCGCGCGTGCCAAGTGAAACTTGGCGCGTTGCACATCCGCGTGGCATCGGACTCAGCGGATGTCGAAAGTGCGTGGCAGCACCTCGAGGCGCATGGGCTTTGCACCTATTTTCAAACGCGCGCCTGGTGTTTGGCCTGGGCTGAAACAGTCGGGCCTGTGATCGCAGCGCGCCCCTTGTACGTGACTGGCACCGATGAACAGGGACGCATCACATTTCTGTTGCCGCTACAGCTGCGTCGCAAGTTTGGCATGACGCTTCTCGAATTTCTCACCGCACCACATGCCACATATGGCTTCGGCCTGTTCGACACGGACTTCCTGCAAGCGGGGGCGGCGGCCTGGTTCGCGGAACATTTCAGCGCTCTGCTTGCGCTGTTGCCGGCACATGACGTTGTTTACCTGCGCGACATTCCCGATAGGATGTTGGGGCATCCCAACCCCCTGTCACCACTGGCGCGGATCAAGGGGGCTAACCACGCCTTCATGATGAAGCTCGATACGGATTTCGAAAACCTGCTGTCACAGCGGCGCGGGCCGGAAACCTTGCGCAGCATGCGCAAGCGTGACAAGCGCCTCGTGGCCATGGGGAATCTGACATTCGGCGCGCCGGCAACTGCCGCGGAAAGACATCGCATTCTCGCGCAGATGTTCAGTGACCATGAACTGCGCCTCGCAGAGACTGGCGTGCACGGCATCTATGGCCCTATCGAGCGCGGCTTCCTGAGCGATCTCACTGACCCTGCCAAGTACGGCCACCATGCCCTGATACCGTATGCCCTGTGCCTTGACGGCACGCCACTTTGTGTCTTGTTGGGTGGCCGCGCCTGCAACACATTCTGGGCAATGATCACCTCGCTCGCAGACGGTCCATGGCGCAAACACTCTCCCGGCGATTATACCTTGCGGCATGTCATCGCCGCGCAATGTGCGGACGGGCTTCCCTGGTTTGACTTTGCAGCGGGACTGTCGGACTACAAGCTCGCCTGGGCAGATACGGAAATTGAATTGAACCTGCTTCTACAGTCTTCAGGGCTCCGCGGCCTGCCAGCTACCATGGCGATTGCCTTGAAGCATGGCACCAAACGCCTTCTCAAAGGCAATGCGGCGTTGCGAAATCTGGTCTTCACCTTGCGCCGATTGCTGCGTGGCCGGCGCGTGCCGGAGTGACTGGTCAGGCAGCTGCCGGCATCGATTGGTCAACATTGACGATGCTGATATCCCCCAGGCCATGGGCTTTCAGTGTGAAGGCGGCGGCGGCGGCATCACGCTGCCGCTTTCCCGGCGCATAGAGAATGGCTGCCGAACATCCCTTCACCAAGGCCAGCGTGTTGGGTGTTGCTTCACCAACATGGATCAGCACGACGTCATAAATGCCTGCCAGCGTCCGGGTAATCGCTTCCATGCGGCTGGCCAGTGTTGTGCCCGACACATCAGCCGATTGACCGTGCCGGATGGTTTGCAAACCGGTTTCGTTGTCGTTCTGGATGGCCTTGGTAAAATCGGCCTTGCCTGACACAAGATCCATCAGCCCGGGCGCAGCCGGCAACTCGAGAAGTCCGGCAATCAGCGGTTTTGCAGATTCCAGATCGACGAGGATTGTCTTGACGCCGAGACGTGCCAAAGTTCGGGCCACGGCCAAAGCCGATGTGCCAACCTCATAGCCAGCGCCGATGCCAGCCATGGCACAGGCCAAGGATTTTCCGGGTTGCCGCAAATCCTGGATTTGAGCCGCCAGTTGCGCAATCGCATCAGACGCCTTGCCATGACCTTCCATTTGCGCAAGCACGTGCCGCGCCTCTTCCGAGGTTTTCAGCATGCCAAGGGTGGCAATGATTGCCGGCAGAGCCGCCACGTTGGAAGCGGCGGGCTGGGCGACAATTTCAACCTTTGTCGGTTTTGGCGGCGGAGCAACAGCGGCGGCCTGCACCGCAGAGGCCGCAGCAGCCTGAACCTGCGGAACCAATTCCGGAACGCGGACATTGCCGCGCATGTCGTCTGAAATTGCATGTGCCTCGCGGCGAGATGGGCGTGGTGATGTCGGCTCTCCTGCTGCTGCCGCATTGAGGCGGGCAGCCTGGGCCATGATTTCAAACAGGAAAGCGAGGCCCATGCCCAATCCCAGGCCAGCAAGGCTGGTCAACAGCATGATCGGACCGGTCTTTGGAAAATATGGGATGGCGGGTGCAGAGGCCTTCTGGATAATGCGGGCAAAGCCCGGTTGCAGATCCAGGTTCTTGCGCGTGTTGCTATCGGCAAAGCGCTGCATCATCGCTTCCAGCTGGTCGCGGTTGGCCTTGGCTTCGCGTTCCAATTCATTGAGCTTCACAGCGTCCTGGGCGGCGGTTCCTTCCCTGCCCTTCAAGGCATCGAGACTCTTACGCAGCGATTCCGCGCGGGCCGCCGCGATGTTGGCTTGGCCTTGCAGGCCCTGCACGATCTTCAGTGCTTCGGACCGCAGCTGCATGTTGACTGCCGCCAATTCCTTTGCGGCCGCCACCATTTTGGGATGATTGGAAAGATAGGTGGCGGACAGTTCCGTGATCTTGCGTTGTGCTGCAACCTGCTGCTGACGCAATGACTGGATGGTGGGCGAACTCATCACATCGCTGTTGGCATCAACGGTGCCCGACGTTTTCAACAGCCGGCGGATTTCGCTGGCCTTGGCGCTGGCTTCGGCACTGGCGGCCTCGGCTTGCGTGATCTGCGTGTTGAGTTCTGAAATTTCCTGGGTGCCCAGCGTGCTGGTCTGCCCCTTGATCAAACCGCTTTCGGTGCGAAACGTTTCAACGGCAGCATCTGATGCAACAACCTTCTGCTGCAAGGTGGCAATCTGTTGCGACAGCCATTCACGGGCGCGATCATTGGTACCGGATTTGGCTTCGCGTGTGGATAAGACAAATGTCTCGGCCAAGGCGTTGGCAACCTCTGCCGCTGTCTTGCCATCAGCCGCCGTGAACTTGATGCCAATCGCGTCAGCGCCCGGCAACGGATAGATCGTGAGGTTTGTCGCCAGCTTCTTCAAGGCCCGCTGTTCGGCTGTCATCAGCGTCGGGTCATCAGCGAAGCCCAAGGCGATGAGTAATTTTCTTGAGGTGCCGATGCCACCTGCCAGCGGATCAAAATCCGGACGTTGGGCGAGGCCACGCTCGGTGATCACCCGCATCGCCAGGTCATCCGACTGAAGAACGGTTACCTGGCTCTGGACAAAGCGCTCGTCGATCGGCTGGTCGCGCGTTGCATCGGCCTGCGTGACGTTGGCGGCATCATAGGGCGTGGCCTGGTTATCGATCAGGATGCGCGCTTCGGCGAGATAACTCGGCTTGTAGATGGTGAGCACCGTGAAACCAGCCGCAACACCAAGCGCAAGGCAAGAGACCATGAGAAGCTTGCGGCGCGCCATGCCCCGCAGAACGTCGAGCACGCTGAATGATGGAGCCTGATACTGGTTCATACTGAAAGTGACTCACGGATCGACTGTTTTCGCCAATCTGCGTTTTCGCCCGTTATGGTTTCCATTCTCTTAATTTATGCCACGCCCGGGTTGGCTGCGGCGGGGCGTGCGGTGTTTAAGCAGTTGCTAACCATACTTGCCTAATGTCGCCCTCGCCGGGACCTGCAACCCGGCAAATGTTCGTGACAGTAAGAGTCAAAGTCCATGCGTTTCACCGCCCTTGTCGCGACATCCCTCATGCTTTCGGCCATGCTTACCGGCTGCGCTGACGTGTGGGATTCGCAAGCCCCGATGGCCCCTCCGGGCGGCACAGGCATTTCGGCCGACAACATGATTGTGTCGGGCCCCGATGCCGTTTCCTCCATTTCACAACTGCCGGACCATAACAATGCAGGCTCATTGCCGCCATTCGGCACGCAAGGCCAGGCGGCAGCCTATGAGTTCGGCCGTGGCTATCGCGTTGGCGCGGGCGACAGGCTTTCAATCAAGGTGGTCGGCGAGGCCGACCTCACAGGCGAATATGTTGTTGACGCCACGGGGGTTCTGTCGATGCCTTATGTGCAATCGGTTCCGGTTGCCGGCCTCAACACCGGCGATATCGAGCGGCTGATCGTGCGGCGCCTGCGCGCCGGTTACCTCAAGGACCCGAAGGTTTCCGTGCAGGCCGTCGGCCTGCGTCCCTTTTACATCATGGGTGAAGTCACAACCGGTGGTGCATTCCCTTATGAACCCGGCATGACCGTGCAGAACGCCATTGCCATCGCCGGCGGCTATGGTCCGCGTGCCGATCATGGGGTGGTGATGATCACCCGGAAGAATGCCACCGGAACCACGACGCTGCGTGTGCCGGTGACCACGCAAGTCTACCCCGGTGACATCGTCTACGTGCGCGAGCGCTGGTTCTAGGCCACCTCGCATGCGCATTCTTCATGTCTTCAGAAGCCCTGTCGGGGGCCTGTTCCGCCATGTGCGCGACCTCGCCCGTGGCCAAAGTGAGCTGGGGCATGCCGTGGCGCTGATGTGTTCCGCGTCAGATGGCGGTAGTCATGCGGACGCATTGCTGAAGCAGGTTGAACCCTTCTGCAGCCTCGGTGTGCATCGCATGGCGATGTCGCGCTTGCCCGGACTGGGAGATATTAGCGGTGTTCGCGCCGCGCGCCGTCTGGCCAAGACATTGAACATCGATATGATCCATTGCCATGGCGCGAAAGGCGGTGTTTACGGGCGGCTGGCGGCGCGCAAGCTGGGCATCCCTTCGGTTTACACGCCGCATGGTGGAAGCCTGCATTTCCAGTGGTCTTCGCCATCGGGTGCGGTGTTCCTTGCGGCGGAGAAATATCTGTCGCGGGCCGGCAGGGGATTTTGCTTTGTTTGCAATTTCGAGAAGGAAGAATTTTCCCGCAAGATCGGCCTCGCAGGCAAGCCTGCAACCGTGGTCTTCAATGGCCTGTGGCCAGAAGAATTCAAACCCGCCCTGCCCGCGCCTGCGGCGTCAGACTTCCTGTTTGTCGGTGAAATCCGCCACCTGAAAGGTGTCGATGTTCTCCTGCACGCCTTGAAGCGCATGCCTCAAGCAAGTTTGACCATTGTGGGTGATGGCAAAGAACAGCCAGCCTACGAGGCATTGGTTCAAAAACTGGAATTGACCGCGCGCGTCACGTTCGCAGGCCGCCTGCCCATTGCGCAGGCTTTGACGCGCGGCAAAATCATGGTGCTGCCATCACGCAATGAATCATTTCCCTACGTGATCCTCGAGGCGGCGGCGGCCCAGATGCCTGTCATCGCCAGTGCTGTTGGCGGTATCCCGGAGATCATGCCCGATGCCCTTTTGTGCCATGACCGGACAGCAGCAGCGCTGGCCAGCAAGATGCAATTGGCATTGGGCAACGACACGGAGATGTTCAACGCCGCCAGCGATTTCTTTGCCCGGGTCCGATCGGAGTGCACAGCGGCGGGAATGGTTGCAAAAGTGACCGATTTCTACGCCACGTTAAACTCTTCGCAAAGGCGTTAACACCTTCATAACCATAATTAACGTCTGTGGTTAGCCGATATCCTTAAGTGGCATCCGGGGCTTGGCCCTTGCTACGTGCCAGACAGTGCTGAACCTCCATTTTTGAACTGTCCCATCATGAAACACCTGCCCGACCAATTCTCGAAAGTTGCCTTGCCTATTGTCCTTGACGCTGCTGACCGCCAGCAGTGGTCGTCCTTGCGGGAAAGCATTCGCGCGAGATTGCCGCGATCCACCTTCATCGCGCCACGCGTGGCGGCGGCCTTGGTGCGTCTGATCGAGGTGGTGATGGTGGTCGTGGTGGCCTTCGGCACGTTGATGTATTATCCGGGTTCAGCGATTGTCACGAACTGGTGGCCCTATATTGCCCTGGTCGCGGTGGCGAGCCTCTGTCTCACGCTGTTGTTCCAGGCCTTCCAGCTTTATCATCTCAGTGCCCTTCTTTCGCCGATGCGGCACCTGCCCGCCATCGTCGCCATTTGGGCTTCGGTGTTTGGCGCCTTGTCGGGCGCGATCTTCGTCACTCAGCTTGGCATGGAACTGTCGCGTGGCTGGTTTATTTCCTGGGCCTTTTCCGGCGTGATGTTTGTCATTGCGGTGCGTTTCGCGCTGGCCACCCTGATGCGCCATTTCAACAAGGATGGCCGTTTCAACCGCCGCGCCGTTCTTGTAGGCGGTGGTGAAGCAGCAGACCATGTTATTGCCACGCTCAATAGCTCACACGAGACGGGCCTGAGCCTTGTTGGCATTTTTGATGACCGGCACGATGCACGCTCACCCAATGAAACGCGCGGGCTGCACAAGCTGGGCACGCTTAATGATCTCATTGATTTCGTGCGTGCCACGCGCATCGATACCTTGATCCTGACACTGCCCGTCACGGCTGAGCAGCGGCTGCTTTCAATTATGAACCGGCTTTGGGTCTTGCCGGTCGATATCCGGCTTTCGGCCCATGGCCAGCAGCTGCGTTATCGTCCGCGCGCCTATTCCTATATCGGCAACCTGCCGCTCCTCGATCTGTTCGACAGGCCGCTCGGAGATTGGGGGCCTTTCCTCAAGGCGGTGGCCGACAAACTGATTGCCTCCCTCGCACTCCTGCTGCTTTCGCCGGTCTTCCTGCTGGTGGCAATTGCCGTGAAGCTGGAGAGCAAAGGCCCAATTATTTTCAAGCAGAACCGCTACGGCTTCAACAACGAGCTGATCCAGGTTTACAAGTTCCGTTCCATGTACACCGACATGGCCGACAAGGATGCGAGCCGCCTTGTCACCAAGGATGACCCGCGCGTCAC
>CALMEZ010000103.1 GCA_937864985.1 uncultured Alphaproteobacteria bacterium | reverse complement strand
GTCTTCACTGCCATATCCATGATTTTGCAGATCTTCTTGGCATGTGTTTCCGACAGGGAACCGCCCAGCACGGTAAAATCCTGCGAGAATACACATACCATGCGGCCATTGATGGTGCCCCAGCCGGTGACAACGCCGTCACCCGCGATCTTTTGCTTGTCCATTCCGAATTCGGTTGTCCGGTGGGTGACGAACATGTCGTATTCTTCGAAGCTGCCCTCATCCAGAAGCACTTCAAGCCGTTCACGCGCTGTAAGCTTGCCCTTGGCGTGCTGGGCGTCAATGCGCTGTTGGCCTCCGCCAAGCCGCGCCTCATTTCGCCGCTCTTCAAGATGTTGCAGGATCGTGTTCATGGACAAAACTCTCTTGTCTCGACAATTGAGCCAGATCCTACTGCCGCCGTCCCTGGGTCAAGTACCGTTTTTCAATCACCAATCCGCCAGCCCGATTCATCAGGGTGCCGGAAAGTCAATCTCAGCACAGTCTGCGGTGCTTCTCAATGAACTCAAACTTTTTGTGGAAAGCCCATTCCTGCGGCGGGCAAACGGATACCCATGGCCAACATAGAAAAAGGGCCCGCAACACCCAAGTTGCAGGCCCTTCAAAAGGGAAATTCAGGATTAACGCGCCGGGCGCAAATGCAGGCTTGTGACGCCAGCGGCAACATTGAGGCCCGTCTGGGCCTGCAGGCTCACAGGTTGCAGGTTGATGCTCTGCTTGAAGCCACCAACCAGAACATTGGCGCCAAGGCCAATGCCCACAGTCGCTTCTGCGCTGGCGCCCGTATAGCTGCCCTTGAGAGAACCCGGGCGCGTCAGGCCCGGCGCAAACACAACCCAGCCAAGCACGGTCTCGTCGGTGATGCCGACATCGACGCCAAGTTTGCCGATGGAGCCCTTGTAATGTTCGTTGCGCCCGTTGGTGCGATGGAACACACAATTCACATCCTTCGATGAGCCGATGATGAAGCCAACACCGCCATCAACGTGGCAATTCAGAACGCCAATCTTCACGCCAGCGGCCTGCGCTCCAGGCGCAGCAAAGGCAAGGGCTGAAACAACGAGGGCGGCCGATACAAACGATTTCATGGAAACTCCTGATTTGGAAACAACCTACATCTGTTCCGGAAATGAGGCAGCATTGCGGCCCCTCCGAGGGTTTATCCACGCATCAGGAAATCGCCCTTGCCCAGTTCGACGCCGCTGTGGCGCAAGATGTTGTAAGTCGTCGTCATGTGGAAATAGAAATTCGGTTGCGCAGCGCCAAAGAAGTAGTCGAGACCACTCATCGTCCGGTCCTGGCCACCAGCACGGAACGTCACATTGCGGGAATCTGCGCCATCAAAGGCCGCCTTCGGAAGTCCATTCAGAAAATCGATCGTTTTCGTCAATCGCGCCTGCAACTGCTCAAAAGTCGTTTCCTCATCCGGATAGGAGGGAACGGGCGTTCCCGACAGCCGCGCACCGGCACCCTTGGCAAAATCCGTCGAAAGCTGCACCTGCCGCTTCAAGTCAAACATGTCCGGTGCAAGCCGCAGACCAAGCATCACGCCCATGTCAATCTTCTTGGCCTCGCAATGGGCTTCAGCCTTCTTGAGCAGCGACGAAATGACCTTCAAATTATGAACAAGAAATGGAACTGTCTGGGCATACATCATGTTTCTCCTTAGCGCAGGTTTGCGCAAAAACGTTGGATGCGTTGGCAGGCGTCCTCAAGTGTGGAAGTTGCAGTCGCATAGGATATCCGGAAGAACGGCGAAGTGCCGAACGCAGCCCCATGCACGGCAGCAACACCTTCGGCCGCCAAAAGCTCGCTGACAAAGTCCTCGTCCGTGTTGATCACCTTGCCTGAAGGCGCTGCCTTGCCGATTGTGCCGGCACAGGACGGATAAACATAAAACGCGCCTTCTGGTGTGGCACAATTCAAGCCCTTGGCCTGGTTGAGCATGGAAACCACAAGGTCACGCCGTTCCTTGAACACCGTGTTGTGTTTGGCAATGAAATCCTGCGGGCCATTCAACGCTTCAACCGCCGCCCATTGGGCAATCGAGGAAGGATTGGATGTTGACTGGGACTGCAGCTTGGCCATAGCCTTGATCAGGGCTTCCGGTCCTGCTGCATACCCGATGCGCCAGCCTGTCATGCAGTAGGACTTGGAGACACCGTTCATGGTGAGGGTGCGGTCGTAGAGCCGCGGCTCCACCTGGGCGATGGTGGTGAATTCGAACGTGTCATAGACAAGGTGTTCGTACATGTCGTCGGTCAGCACCCAGACATGCGGGTGCTTCATCAGCACGTCGG
>CALMEZ010000102.1 GCA_937864985.1 uncultured Alphaproteobacteria bacterium | reverse complement strand
GCGCCGTTCCGGGCATCAGCTGCATCAAGCCTTGTGCACCAACATGGCTGCCGGCATTGGGGTTGAATTCGCTTTCCTGGCGCGACAGGGCGAAGACCATGGCCTTTTCAATCGGCTTGCCGATGGAGCGCCAGGCGGGAAGGCCCTTTGTCGGATATGACCATGCATCGATGTCAATGTCGGCCTGGCCAGCGGCTTTGGCGAGCTTGAGCGCGAGGTAGGTTCCGCCGAGGCGATTGGCAACGGCGGCGGCCGCGTTCATTTCATCCACCGTCTTGAAGCGGTTGGCAATCGACCACAGGAACATGGGCAAGGCCGAACTTCCGGCCGCCTGACTCATCAATATCATGGCGCGAACCACTTCATCCTGCTCGACCTTGGCCTGGGCTGCGGATGATGCTGTTCCCGGCGTGATTTCTTCAGGCGTCGTGCCAAGGCCAATCTGCTCGCGGGCAAGCTGTCCATAATAGATGGTGGAATGCTTAGAGGCTGCGCGGAAGGCCTGGTTGGCGGCCTGCTTGTTGCCTTGTGCCAGGTAAGCCCGGCCTGTCCAATAGTCGGCGCGCGCCATTTCTGTGCGGCTTTCGGCAGCGGTGCGCACCCGCCCGAAATGGGTGATTGCCGTATCCGCATCCTTCAGGTAGCGGAGCGCAATCCAACCCGACATGAATTCGGCATCGACAAGTTCAATGCCGCTTTTCAAACCATGCTGGCTCACAAGTTTGTAGGCGTCGCCCCACGTGCCACGGTGATTGGGTCCGATGGAGTGGCGGGCGATGGTGCGGCGCTCTTCCCAAATGGCAACGGGATCGCCAGCGTTCGCCGGAATTTGCAGTAGTATGGCGCGACCCTTGTCCCAGCGAGATTGCTTGCGGTAGAGGCGCGCCAGCAGATAGCGGAGTGAATTTTCATTGCGCAGCGCTGCAGGCAACGAGGTATAGGCGCGTTCGTTGCCACGCAGGATGCCTTGTCCGGCCTGGGCTATGGCGATGGCCGTGCCATTCATGCGCTTGGCCTGACGCAGGGCAGCACCTGGCTGCTGGGCGTAAAGAAGGCGATCCAGACGCCACTTGTGATCAGCCGCGGACAGCTGACTTTTGAACTGAGCGTAAATCAGTTGCTCGGTTGCGGCGTCCATTTCTGTATCCGCCCAGGCACGACGCAACGATGCCTGCGCCGCATCTGCCTGACCGGCTGAAAACAGGGCGCGTGCCAAGGCAGCGTGGCCATCGCCAGTCAGGGGCTTGCGATTCCTGAAATATTCGATGACGATAGAGGGATCTTCTGTGTGAGCGAAGAGTGCCTGTTCGGCGCGGCGGTCCAGTGTTTCGGCCAAGGGCCAGCCGGGGGCGGCAGCCTCAAAATCCTTGATGCGCTGGAAGCCAACGTCCTTGCCGTGCTGCTTCAAATAGAGAAGTTCTACCAGCTTTATGGCAGACGGGTCGGCACTTGCGGCGGCAGACGCGCCGGCGGCGATGAAATCACCTGAAACAGCTGCCTTAACGGCAGCCACGGCCTGAGCGCTTCCGGCATAGACTGGCGTTGCCACTACGGCTGGCAGCGCCACGGCGGCTGCACTGGCAAACAGCCCGCGGACAAACTGACGGCGATTGACTGAAGACACTGACTGATTCATTCCCGGGTCCGATACAATTGCGCTGGCCGTTAGGGGGCGATTGCGACAACATTCTGTCCGCCAACTTTGCCAATGATTTCACCTGTCTTCGGCTTGCCGAGGGAATGGTGAACGACTATGTTGCGGTTCCTTTGCGGTCGCGGGGCTCGTCCCTTTGCGCACCGTAGCGTTGGCATAGTTGACAGAATCTTACTTTTTGACGTTTTGCGAGGTTTACAGTGAAGTTGCAGGGTTCCATTCCGGCTTTGATCACCCCCATGAAAGATGGTGCTGTTGATGAAGCTGCCTTCCGCAAATTCGTCGCCTGGCAAATCAAGGAAGGCAGCCATGGCCTGGTGCCTGTGGGCACCACCGGAGAAAGTCCCACTGTGACGCCGGAAGAACACAAGGCGCTCATCGAAATTTGCGTCAACGAAGCCAAGGGCAGGGTGCCTGTGATCGCCGGCACGGGATCCAACAATACCGCCGAAGCCATCGAATACACTGCGCATGCCAAGAAGGCGGGTGCCGATGCGGCGCTGGTGGTCATTCCCTATTACAACAAGCCGACGCAAGACGGCATTTATGCCCATTTCAAGGCCATTGCCGATGCCGTTGATATTCCGATCATCGTTTATAATGTTCCGGGCCGCACGGTTGCCAATATCTCGGTTGAGACACTGGGCCGTCTCACGGCTGACTTCCGCAATATTGTTGGTGTGAAAGATGCAACAGCCGACTTGACGCGGCCATCGCGGCAGCGGCTCTTGTCCGGCGAAGGGTTTGTGCAGCTGTCCGGTGAAGACGGCACTGCACTGGGCTTCAATGCGCATGGCGGCGTGGGCTGTATTTCCGTGACAGCCAATGTTGCGCCGCGCCTGTGCGCGGAATTTCAAGAGGCCACCCTGAAAGGTGATTACAAGACTGCGCTCAAATTGCAGGACCGGCTGATGCCGCTGCATCATGCGCTGTTCGTCGAAACCAGCCCGGGGCCGGTCAAATATGCCTGCAGTCTGTTGGGCCACTGTTCACCGGAAGCACGCCTGCCGATGGTCCCGGTAGTCGATTCGACCAAGAAGGCCGTGCGCGAGGCGATGACCCATGCGGGTCTTTTGAACTGAGATGAGTTCAAAGAGCGGTGGTGCCAAGAAATCCGCGGCGCGTGGCGGCATTACCGTCAAAGGCGATAACCGCCGGGCCCGCCATGACTATGATTTGCTGGAAACCTTCGAAGCGGGAATAGAGCTGGTTGGTTCCGAAGTGAAATCATTGCGCAACACGTCCGTCAACCTGGGCGAGTCTTACGCGGCGATGAAGGGCAACGAATTGTTCCTTCTCAACTCCAATATTCCGGAATACCGCGAGGCCAACCGGTTCAACCACGATCCCAAGCGGCCCCGGCGGCTGTTGTTGCACCGCAAGCAGATTGACAGGCTGGCGGCAGGCGTGTTGCGCGAAGGGCTGACCATCGTTCCGCTCAAAATGTTTTTCAATCCGCGCGGCCGCGTGAAGGTTGATGTGGCATTGGCCAAAGGCCGGCAGATGCATGACAAGCGCGACAACATCAAGACACGCGACTGGAACCGCGAAAAGGCACGCCTGTTGCGCGACAAGGGATAGGCATGGCTTCGCCCTCATTCTTTCCGGGAATTGTGCTGCCATCCACTGCAGGGCGACTCGTGAACCTTCGTACTTTGCCCGGCCTTACGGTGGTTTTCATTTATCCCTTTACGGGCCGGCCGGATTATCCAAATCCGGAAGGCTGGGACGGGATTGCAGGCGCGCATGGGTCTACACCGCAGGCGCTTGGCTACAAGGCGCTTTATCCCGAATTCAAGGTGCGCAAGGTGCGCATTTTCGGCATGAGTTTCCAAAGCACGGAATGGCAGAAGGACTTCGTGAAGCGCAATGATCTGCCATTCGCGCTGTTGTCCGACGAGAAGGCCGAGATGGCGCTGGAGCTTGATCTTGAAGTCTTCACGGCTGGTCAAAGCGCTTTTCTGCGGCGTCGGACCTTCATCCTGCGGAACGGCCAGGTGCTTGATGACCGCAAGTATAATCCGAAGCCTGCAAACGATGCGGCAATGACATTGAACTGGATCAAGGCTTTATGATCCTGATTGCCTTGGGCAGCAATCTGACAGGTCCCTGGGGAACGCCACGGCAGGCCATCCTCAAGGCAGTGACAGCCATGGAACATGAGGGCATTCACGTGCGCCGCCTGTCTACGCTGATTGAAACGGCGCCCTATGGCAATCCAAACCAGCCCCATTATGTGAATGGTGCGGCACGGGTGGAAACACATAAAACGCCGGACGCATTGATGCGTTGCCTGCACATGATTGAACACCGGGCAGGGCGCCGGCGCGGCCGTCGCTGGGGGGCACGAACGCTTGATTTGGACTTGATTGATTTTCATGGTCTCGTACGCCGCAAGCGTTCGCTGGACATCAAGCCGCTGGTTCTGCCGCATCCTGGTGTTTTGTTGCGCGGATTTGTGCTGGAGCCGGTGGCTGAAATTGCGCCGGACTGGCGGCATCCTGTTACGCACCAGTCTGCCGCCGATGTCTTGCGCCTGTTGAAGGACTGAGAGGCAGTTAAACCGGGATTAATCACCAGACACTAAACTTGTTCGTCTCAAGTTTGGGGTGATGTGTGTTCCGTTCAATTGCTGTGTCTCTGAGTGCTCTTGCCTTCTCAACCTCCATCAGCATGGCAGGGGCGCAGAAGCCTGCTTTCGTGCTGTTTGGTGGTATTAAAAGCGTCGAAAGCGAAGACCTTGTTTCTGCGAATGCGCGCCTGCCGGAAGAACTTGCTCGCAAGACAGTACCGTTCAGCCGGCCCCTGGAACCCGGTTCCATTCTCGTCAGCACGCAGGAGCGCAAACTCTACTTTGTGCTGCCCGACCATCAGGCGCTGCGCTATTCAGTTGGCGTCGGGCGGGACGGTTTCACATGGTCCGGCACCAATCGCATCACTGCCAAGGCGGAATGGCCGAAATGGACGCCGCCGCCGGTGATGGTCGAGCGTGAGGCCGAGCGCGGCCACTATCTGCCGGAGTCAATGCCCGGTGGACCTAACAATCCGCTAGGAGCGCGTGCCCTCTACATTGGCCATACGGATTTTCGCATCCACGGCACAACGCAGCCCTGGAGCATCGGCAAGGCCGTCTCTTCTGGCTGTATTCGGATGGTCAATTCTGATGTCATCGATCTGTATCAGCGCGTGAAGATCGGCACACTTGTGGTGGTCGAGTAAAATATTGGTGGGACGCCGTTAACGCTAACGGTGCCTTAACCACTCCAAGGCATTGTGATGAAAGTTTCGTGTGTGTGTTGAGTTGGAGTTCCGTATGCACAAGAGTGTTTCCATTGGCCTTTTGAGCCGGGCAAAAGTCCGTTCCGTGCTGGTTGCTGCAACGGCCCTGCTGATGGCAGGCTGCTCCAGCTCAATCGAACGCTTCCAGTCCGCCTATAATAATCCGTCGGATGCTGATCCAGTTTACACGGCTTCGGTTCCGAAGCTGAAGAAGCCTGCGTATCGCGCGCCCGCTGTGCAGACCGATGACGTGGCACAAGATGATTCCATTATTGAGAGCCCGGTGCGCAAGTCCACTGTGCCGCTGGCTCCGGTTGCCAAGATCAACCCGCAAGCGCCATACGATTATTCCGCCGGATACAAGCCCGCCTACAAACAGCAGGCGCGTCTCGTTCCCCCGCCTGCGCCGAAAGCGTCAAAGGCCCGCCTCGTACCGGCGCCGGATGATCAGCAGGACGCTATGGTCGATTCGACACCTGCCGAACCGATCGTGAAAAAGGCGAAGCCCAAGGTGCAGTTCGAGCAGGATAATGCTTATGCAACACCTGCCGGCAAATCAGTTGAAGTTGCTCCCGGTATGACGCTCGCTTCGATTGCGCGCAGCAACAATGTGTCAGTGCCTGACCTTATTGCCACAAACAATCTGAAGTCGCCCTTCACGGTGCGCCCGGGCCAGGTCCTGCTGCTGCCGAAGGCGCAGACGGCTTCCGCAAAGCCTTCACACGTCATCGCGGCTGACCAGGTGGCTGATGCACCAGTGTCTCCGAAAGCCCCCACCAAGAAGATCAAGTTCAACCAGACGGCCGCGCTTGACGATACGACGACAGATGAACCCGTCGTGCAGGCGCCTGCTGCAAAGCGTGGTGCGACAACTTACACCGTGGCGTCGGGTGATACCCTGTATTCACTGGGCCGCAAGTTCGGCATGTCGCCCTTCGCGATTGCTGATGCCAATGGCTATGCCCACGACAGCGCGTTGCCACTGGGCCAGAAGATCATCATTCCGGCTGGCAAGAGTGCTGCTCCTGCGGCAACAGTTGCCGCCGCGAAACCGGTAGCCGCTCCTTCAAC
The DNA here is from genome assembly GCA_937864985.1 of uncultured Alphaproteobacteria bacterium. Taxonomy (GTDB): domain Bacteria; phylum Pseudomonadota; class Alphaproteobacteria; order Rhizobiales; family Aestuariivirgaceae; genus Aestuariivirga. Next base: position 2,517 of record CALMEZ010000102.1, on the reverse strand, counting down.
GACGAAGAAGGCGCCTCTGGCACTTACAGAAGAGGAACAGACTCAAGCTGATGCCGGCACTGAGCCGGCGATAGGTGAAGACACGTCGCAACAGGCCGCAACGAAGCCGGTCGCCAAGCCTGCAACGCCTGTAGCTGTTGCAACGAGTGCGTCAACTGGTGCGCTGAACTTGCGCTGGCCAGTGAAGGGCAAGATCATTTCCGGTTATGGCCCGAAGCCTGACGGCATGAAGAATGAAGGCATCAACATTGCTGTTCCGGAAGGCACATCCATTCGCGCCGCGGATGATGGCGTGGTGGCCTATGCCGGCAATGAACTGAAAGGTTACGGCAATCTTGTTCTGATCCGCCATGCCCAGGGTTATGTCACGGCCTATGCCCATGCCAAGCAACTGATGGTGAAGCGTGGAGATACGGTGAAGCGTGGTGATGTGATCGGCCTTGCCGGCCAGACTGGTGCTGTCACCAGCCCGCAGGTGCACTTCGAAGTACGCAAGGGTGCGGCCGCGCTTGATCCGCTGAAATATATCTCGACGTCCACCGCGTCGAACTGAGACACGCGTCCCCTGCAAGGACGAGGCCCGGCTGCGCAAGCGCCGGGTCTTTTTCTTTTTCCTTGCGTCTATTCGGTTTTCACGCCGAGCCGTCCCGCATAGTCCTGAATGAATTGCCAGGCGACGCGTCCCGAGCGTGAGCCGCGGGTGACCTGCCATTCGATTGCTGCGCGGTGCAGGTCGTCCTTGCTGGCTTTCAGCTTGAAGTGTTGTGCGTAGCCATCGACCATCGACAGAAATTCATCCTGGGAACAATTGTGGAAACCGAGCCACAGGCCGAAGCGATCTGAGAGAGATACTTTTTCCTGCACGGCCTCAGACGGATTGATGGCGGTTGATTGTTCATTCTCCATCATGTCGCGCGGCAGCAGATGGCGGCGGTTGGAGGTTGCATAGAACAAGACGTTGGCGGGCCGCCCTTCCAGGCCGCCATCGAGTGCTGCCTTCAGGGACTTGTACGAGGTGTCTCCGGCGTCGAATGACAGGTCATCACAGAAGACGATGAAGCGCAGGTTTTGTGTGGCCCGGAGCATCGACATGAGCTGTGGAAGGCTTTCAATGTCCTCGCGGTGGATTTCGATGATCTTCAGGCTGTTGCCAACGGTCGCTGTGATTTCGGCATGTGCCGCCTTGATGAGCGATGATTTGCCCATGCCGCGTGCACCCCAGAGCAGTGCATTGTTGGCGGGCAGGCCCGATGCGAAGCGGCGGGTGTTCTCCAAAAGCTGGTCGCGCGTCAGGTCGATGCCCTTGAGGAGATTGAGTTCAACGCGGTTGACGCGGTTCACTGGTTCAAGCCGCGGAGGACTGGCATGCCAGACAAATGCATCGTGTTTGGCGAGATTCGCCTGCTGCGGCGGGGCGGGGGCGAGGTCGCTGGGCAGGGGGCAGGGACGGAGGCACGTGCCTGGAATAGCGCAACCCTGTGGGCGATGCAAGTTACCTGTCTGCGAAAACGCCAGGCCCCCCTACCCTGCCCCGCTGAGCAGGCAGGGCCCCCTCCCCTGCCTTACTGGAGGCGCGGCGGGTCGGCCGTGTAGCCCGAGCCGAACTCGTTCACGTAGCGGTAGCTGATCCAGCCGTAGCCGGCGCCCTTGGCGTTGGTGGTCCCGAAGTTGGCCGTGCCCCAGCTGTTCTTGAAGAGGTAGAAGCCCTTCTCGCGCACCGGGCGGCCCTGGGCGTCGACCACCGGGCGGCCCTGGCCGTCCACCGTCTGGACCTCCAGGTTGTCGTCCCAGCCGATGAGCTGCACCGAGTGGCCCGCCGGCGCCTCGCGGCTCTTCTTCTGGTCGTCGGCGTTGGGGTAGCGCACGATGCCGCGGGCGAAGTCCGTCGTGCTGACGGGCAGCGCCGAGCGGCGGTGGTTCCACGCCTGGTAGAAGAAGTCGAGGCCGACCAGCACGCCGGTCTTCTTCTCGAAGATCACGTTCTTGATCGAGCTGGTGCTGACATAGCGCGACGCCGGCAGCTTGTACTTCATCGCCATCATGGCGGCGCTCGGCGGGTTGCCGTTCGTGTAGCAGACCGGGGGGGGCCCGGACTCCTGATCGGTGCACGCCGGATCGTTCACCGTGGTCCACGGCTGCGTCTCGTACGGCCACGCCGACTCGACCGGGACGCCGTACATCTTGACCGCTTGCAGGTTGTAGTTGTCCGAGCTGCCCGAGGTGTTCTGGAACACCTTGATCTCGTTTTTCACCGACCACTGCAGGTACTGCTCCGAGAAGTCGGGAGTGGCTAGGCCCGCCTTTTTGTACAGCGACTCGACTAGACCCAGGGTCGAGAAGATCGAGCACACGCCCCGGCTGGCTTGGTTGCGCACGGGCGTCTGCAGGGTTAGCAGGTCAAAGCTGGCGGGCAGCACCACGTCGGCTTTGCCTTCAAAAGCAATGGTGGCATCGGCGGGCGCATCGGCCTTCAGCGCAGTCACCGAGGCCAGCGGCGCATCATTGTCCATGATTGAG
>CALMEZ010000101.1 GCA_937864985.1 uncultured Alphaproteobacteria bacterium | reverse complement strand
ATATAAGAGAATTTATTGCAACATACGCGACTTAATGCTACACTGAGCGTATGAGTGCTGCCAAAAGAGAATCCAATGTGGTGCAGATGCAAGTTACCCTGCCGGAAGGGCGGGTAGGTCATCTTGCTTTCACTGAGGACATCGAGAGCTACCTGCGGCGCGCTCACAATCTCTTTGGCGGCGGGTTGGACGGTGCAGATACTGTCGTGCTGCTGGAAATGTTTTTCGCCTACAAACTCGGGAGCGATGGCAACTCGCCGGGGAGCGGCAAGCAGGCCGTAGTCGCAGTAGTTTCATTTCTGGAGCACTGCAAGACTACGCCGTGGCTCTGGCAGCCCCAGCATCTTCAGCACTACATCGCCGCCCTCAAGACGCAAGGGTTGGCCGCTGCCACGATTCGCGGGCGCCACCACTACATCAAGGACTTCTGTCTTTCGATCCTGGCCGACCGTCCCGTTGCCAATAAGATTCTGTCCCGTCACCCCGGTGGCAACTTTCAGCAGATTGCCGACGATAAGAGCCGAGCCTTGGTTCGGGGGGCAAAGCAGCGCAAGAAAAAGCTGACCTGTCCGACGCCCAACGAGGTGCAGCAGGTCTTCGAGTGGTTCGAGGCCGAGATTCTTGAAGCCATCGAGATCAATCAGACCGATGGCAAAGGGAGATTGGCTTTCGCAACGGTCAGTGCCCATGTCATCGACACGGGCAAAGAAGCGACGGCGGTTCGGCATGCCGGTCAGCGTGTCGAGGTTGGCCAGCCGGTCATTGATGGCGTTGAGAGACAATGTGGTCTGATGCGCCTGCTCCAGTGTCTGGCGCTGGGACACCATGGTGGCGAAATCATTGTAGTGAGTGTTGATCATGTAGAGCAGAACGGCCGTGACCAGCACCATGTTGGCGGCAATGGCATACATGATCAATGAGCCGGACATGGCCAGCACACCAACGAAGGGTGTGATGACAATGCTCGCCACCAGGAATGACGCGGCGCGCAGATGCATCAGGCTGAACACACAGGCCACCATGGTGATGGCCATGAAGAAGACGACGTGGGCTTTCTGTTCGACACTTCCGTAAGAAAAGAGCGCCAGACTCCAGGCTGTGAAGCCGACACCTATTCCGCCGGCCAGCCAAATTGTGCTGCGGAGTCTTTTTATGGAATGCGCGACGGGAAATTCAGCGAGGCGAAGTCGCCACCACGAGACCAGCCGTGTGACAGTGATCAAAATGCCAATCGCAGGAACAACGACGGTCAGCAGCAGTGGCGCGGAGTTGAAGTGCGTCGTGGCGACAAACAGCATGTTGCAAACCAGCACGCTATAGAGAATGGGCATCTGCCGCGTGAATGCGCGCACCTGGGCATTGATCAGTTCAGGCTTGTGGCCTGGCACCGAAAATACGCTTTTCAAGATTTGCAACATTTTGCCGCTTCCGTCCCTTTGCAGGAAGCCTTGGCGCAGGCGGGTTAAAGCCGCGTTCAATCTTGCGTAGAGTTTGTAAGCAATTGCCGGTTGGTTAAAGGAGTGTTGCCAGCACGCGGGGCAGAGCTTCGGCGAAGGCCTGCAAATGGGCTTCGGTGCCGCAACTCACGCGGATGCAACGGTTCAGGGGCGCCACGCCCGGCATGCGGATGAAAATGCCTTCCGCCAGAAGGCCATCGACGATGGCTCTGGCATAGGATCCATCACGGCCACAATCGATGGCCACGAAGTTGGTGGCTGATGCAATGGCCTTCAGGTTGTTGGCTTTGGCGATTTCATAAATATGCTGGCGCGAGGTATTTACGAGCGCACGGATATTTTGAACCCAGTCTGTGTCCCGGATTGCAGCAAGAGCGCCGGCCTGGCTGACGCGCGAAATGCCGAAATGGTTGCGGATCTTGTCGAAGGCCTGGATGATTTCGGGATGGCCAATGGCGTAGCCGACGCGAATGCCGGCCATGCCGTGGGCCTTTGAAAAGGTGCGGAAATGCAGCAGGTTCTTGCGGGTGGTGTCGATTGCCGGTGCTGTGCCTTCGGGCGCGAACTCAATGTAGGCCTCGTCCAGCAGTAGCATGCAATCTTCGGGCACGGCGTTGATCAGGCTGTCAACAACGGGTGCGGGCCAGACCGTTCCCATGGGATTGTCGGGGTTGGCAAAGTAGAGGAGCTTGGCCTTGGCCTCCTTGGCCAATTTGAGCAGGGCCTGCGGGCTTTCGTGATCGTGAACGTATGGTGTGGTGTGCAAAATGCCGCCCGCTGCCGCAACATGAAAATTGAAAGTCGGGTAGGCGCCGAGTGATGTGGCAATGGGATCACCCGGGTTGATGAAGAGGCGCACCACGAGGCCCAGCAGGCCGTCGATGCCGCCGCCACAGGCAATGTTTTCTGGCGCAACGCCCACGGACTTGGCGATGGCGGCCTTGAGGTCGTGGTTTTCAGGGTCGCCATATTGCCAACTTTCCGCGGCAGCGGCCCGCATGGCGGCGATGGCTTGCGGGCTGGGGCCGAAGACATTCTCATTGGCGCCGATGCGGGCCCTGATGACCTTGCCGCTCCGCCGCTCGAGGGCTTCGGGTCCGACAAAAGGCACCGAGGACGGCAATTCTGAAACAATCGGCGTGAATGCGGTCATGGCGGCGGATATTCACCCAGTTGTGCCGTTGCTGCAAGTTATCGTTTCGCTTCGGTTAATTTGCGTGATTTTGAGGGGCGCACCTCAAGGGCCTTGTGTGGCGTGCGATTATCAATTAACCGCTGCGGCCATCGCCAATGACTGATCAGGAGACGCTTCCATGGCCCGTATCACGCTTCGCCAATTGCTCGACCACGCCGCTGAACATGATTATGGCGTGCCGGCATTCAACATCAACAACATGGAACAGGCACTGGCCATCATGACGGCGGCCGACAAGTGTGATGCTCCGGTCATCATCCAGGCGTCGCGCGGGGCGCGCTCCTATGCCAATGACATCATGCTGCGCCATATGATGGATGCGGTCACGGAAATCTATCCGCACATTCCGGTGTGCGTGCATTTGGACCATGGCAATGAGCCGGGCACCTGCATGACGGCCATCCAGTCCGGTTTCACCTCGGTGATGATGGATGGTTCCTTGAAAGCTGACGGCAAGACACCGGGCGACTGGGACTACAACGTTGGTGTGACCAAGCGCGTGACAGACATGGCGCATTCGGGCGGCGTTTCTGTTGAGGGTGAGCTTGGTGTGCTCGGTTCGCTTGAAACCGGCATGGGCGACAAGGAAGATGGCCATGGCGCCGAGGGCAAGCTGTCCCATGACCAGCTGCTGACCAACCCGGATGAAGCTGTGAAGTTCGTGAAGGAGACGGACGTGGACGCCCTGGCTATTGCCATGGGCACCTCCCATGGCGCCTACAAGTTCACCAAGAAGCCGGACGGAAAAGTGTTGGCCATGAACGTGATCGAAGAGATTCACAAGAAGCTGCCGAACACGCATCTGGTGATGCATGGTTCGTCTTCCGTGCCGGAAGACCTGCAGGAGATCATCAACAAGTTCGGCGGCAAGATGAAGCCGACCTGGGGCGTGCCTGTGTCCGAAATCCAGCGCGGCATCAAGAACGGCGTGCGCAAGATCAATATCGACACCGACAACCGCATGGCGCTGACCGGCGCCATCCGCAAGGTGTTCGCCGAGGATCCATCAGAGTTCGATCCGCGCAAGTATCTGAAGCCCGGCATGGATGCGATCACCAAGCTGTGCACACAGCGCTTCAATGAATTTGGCACGGCAGGCAATGCCAGCAAGATCAAGAAGGTGATCCCGCTGAGCGAGATGGCGAAGTTGTATGCCAAGGGTGATTTGAAGCAGAAAATTGCGGGTTAAGGCGACATTTAGGCAAAATACAAAAAGCCCCCTTCCGGGGGCTTTTCTTTTTGTCAGCGCATCCTGAATATTTCCTGGTGGAAGTCACGATAGGCGATCCCGCTCCGCATGAAATCGCTTTTCAGGGTGGCGCCGAACGCCGTGGGGCCGCAAAACCAGATGCTGGCTTCTTTCCAATGAGGCACAGCCTGCCTGATCTTGTCCGCATCCAGCCGGCCGTCCCGCGGGGAAATCAGGATGTGCAGATCAACATTGGCTGCCTTGGCATCAGCGCGCATCTTGCTCAAGGCGAGCTCTGACACGTCGGCCGTGGCATGGAAGAGATGAAGTTTCTTCTTGGCTGGTGTCAGGGCCAACTGGCGCATGTGAGCGACAAACGGCGCAATGCCAACACCTGCACCGATCCATATCTGACTGGGTTTGTCGTCCTCGAACGTGAAACAGCCGTAAGGCCCTTCGATTGTTGCGGCATGGCCTTCTGCGAACTGTTCCCGGAGATTGCCGGTGAAGTCACCCAATTCCTTGGCGATGAAACCAATGGTCCGGGTTTTAGGATTCCAGGCTGTCGCGATGGTAAAGGGGTGAGCCCCTTCCTTCTTGTCCGTCGTGATGAAGGCAAACTGGCCGGGTTTGTGCCCATTCCATCCGGTGCCTGCATTGAGGTTGGCCTCCAGCACGCGCAATTCGGGATAGTAGGTGCTGTTGACAACTGTGGCCGTTACTTTGCGCGTTTTGCCAATTAAGCCTAACAGGGAATAGAGCGTGCCGACAACGCCCGCTGCGATCAACACCAGCGTGAGCCAGCCGATGGGCTGTGACCAATAGCTGTCCTTCAGCAGCACCACCGAGTGGAAAGCCAGCACCGCAAACGGAATGGCGATGAGCCAATGCGTCTTGGCGAAAAAGCGATAGGGAATTCTGCTGACCAGCGCCACAATAATGAACGCGAACAGCACAAACATGGCGGGCTGGGCCACGCCATGAGCCGGGCCGCGGAGAGATTCAATCAAGGTCTCACTTGCTGCATCAGCCGTATTCGGCGCACCGTGTTCATGGCCGCCCCCGGTCTTGATCAACCAATGTGCAAGCCCCGTGACCAACGCGCCGATGCCCAGCCACTTGTGGAGGCGATACATCTTGTCGAGGCCGTTGAGCAGCGGTTCCAAGACGGCGGGTCTGATCGCCAGCACAATGGCAAAGCACATCATGGCCGTCGACAGGATGCCGGAAAGCTGCGTGAAGCCATCATTGACAGCCGGTGACGTCGCGAACAGCGTATCAGCCATGAACCACACGCCTGTGATGATGCCGACGAACAGCACAAATGCAGACAATGTCCTGATCATTTTAGTTCCCCAACCCACAAGCCAGATGCAGCATGATGCACGATATGTTGCATGCTGTCGAAAGGTAGACGGTGTCGGCATTATGTTCCGTCGCTCACCCGCTGAAAAAACGGGAACATTTGCCGCATCGCTGAATTGCGTGAAATGATTGCCTGCCTGTTGCCGCCATGACATCCTGTTGGCAGGAGGCCTATCATGACCCTCATTCCGTCTGTTGCCGAGCTTGTGGCCAATGTCAGTGTGCCGTTCGAGAAGGCGCGGGCCATGCCGCCTTCGGTTTACACCTCGCCTGATTTCCTGAAGCTGGAGCTTTCGGAAATCTTCGCCAAGGAGTGGGTCTGCCTAGGCCGGTCCAGCGCGTTAAAAAAGGCGGGCGATTATGTGACGTCTGAAATCGCGGGCCAGCCGCTGTTCGTGGTGCGCGGCGAGGATGGTTTGCTGCTCGCCATGTCGAATGTCTGTCTGCATCGCATGTCGACACTGCTGGAGGGCAACGGCAATACGCGTTCCATCGTCTGTCCCTATCATGCCTGGACCTATAATATCGATGGAAGCTTGCGCGGTGCGCCGGCCATGAAGGGCAATGCGGATTTTGCGCGCGATGGTTATTGTCTGCCACAGTTCCGCTGCGAGGATTGGCTGGGCTGGATCATGGTGACGCTGAACAAGGATGCGCCGCCCGTGCATGAGGCGCTGGGTGGTGTTCAGTCGCTGGTCGGTGACTACGACATGGAAAATTATGTTGAGAGCTTCCGCGAGACGCATGTGTGGGACACGAACTGGAAAATCCTCGCTGAGAATTTCATGGAGAGCTATCACCTGCCGGTATGCCATGCGGGCACCATTGGTGGCTTTTCACGGCTTGATGAAATGGTGTGCCCACCGGGCCTGCCTGCGTTCAATTTCCACACCATCCTGAAAGATGAGCGCATCAAGATTGCGCTGGCCCATGACAGCAATGCCAGGCTTCAGGGCGAGCGGCGGCGCATGACCTATCTGCTGGCGATCTACCCGACGCTGCTGATCACACTGACGCCCGGCTATTTCTGGTATCTGACGCTGCATCCCAAGGGCGTTGGTCAGGTGAGCATCATCTTTGGCGGCGGCATGTCTCCGGACTATGCCTATGCCCCTGATGCTCAGGCGCATTTCACGGCGCTCAAGACCTTGCTTGATGAGGTGAATGTCGAGGACAGGGGTTGCACGGAAAAGGTGTACCGCGGCGCCAATGCGGCAACGGCCAAGGCGGGCCACCTCAGCCATCTGGAGCGGCCCAATTTCGACTTTGCGCAATGGATCGCCGAACGCGTGGGTGGCTTCCGCCGCAGGTTTGATTTGCCTGCCGCATGATATTCTGCGGGGCGGCAGCGCCCTGTTATCTCTAATTTTACCAATTCAGCACATTGTCGTGGTGGTTTCCCATTGGTTAAGCGGCCGTTGCCGCTTGAGGTTAGAGAGTCATGCAGTCACCGCGTACCACCCCACAGCTTCCCGGTCTTAACGAGCTTGCCAACGCCCATCGCGTCAGACCCGATGGCAGCCTGGACCCTGCGGGCGAGGCAGGCTGGTTCCTGATGCGCGAACGCATGGACCGTGGCCTCACCATCGAGCAGGCCGGCGATGAAACCGGCATTCATCCGTTTCACATTGACGCCATCGAACATGGCGACATGCGGCGCATGCCGGCGCGAACCACGACATGTCGTTTGGCACCGTCCCAGGTGTCGAAACTCCGGCTATTGATGCCCCTCACGACATCGCCATTACGGACATTCATCTCGACGCCCAGCTAGATCATCACACCGGCGCCAGTTCGGCTGGCTGTCATTGCTGCGCGGTTTCTTGTGTGGCCCTTATGATGCCGCAGCCGAATACCCTCAACGTGGCAAAGCGGGCCTCGACGATTGTGCGGCGCGAGACCCAGGCTCTCTTAGGCCGGTCGGCGCATTCGCTTTATCGCCCCCCCATAGTCCTCCTCTGACGTGAACCTCCGCCGTCGCCACCGCGCTCGGGCTCCCCGTAACGGGCGCGACCGTGCGTGCCGAAGGCG
>CALMEZ010000100.1 GCA_937864985.1 uncultured Alphaproteobacteria bacterium | reverse complement strand
GTGCCATGGATGCACGCGCCCGTGGCGCTGAAATCCGCACCCGCACGACCGTCACATCGGCCCGCCGTGATGGCAAGGAATGGCTGGTCGACATCACATCACGCAGCGGCACCGAAACCATACGCGCCAAAGCAATCGTCAATTCCGCTGGCCCCTGGGTGAGCCAGGTTTTGGGCCGCGTCATCGGCCGCAACGATCCCGACAAGATCCGCATGGTGAAGGGCAGCCACATCGTCGTTGACAAGCTCTACGACCATGACCGCTGCTACATTTTCCAGAATGGTGATGGACGCATCTGTTTTGCAATCCCCTATGAAACCAATTTCACGCTCATCGGCACCACCGACCAGGACCACAAGGGCGACCCCGGAAAGCCGGAAATCAGCGCCGAAGAGAGGTCGTATCTTCTGAAATCAGTCAGTGAATATTTCCGCAAGCCGGTGACGGAAGCGCAAGTCCGCTGGGCCTATTCCGGCATTCGCCCGCTCTACGATGATGGCGCCAGTAAGGCCCAGGAAGCCACGCGCGATTATGTTTTGAAGGTTGATGACGCAGGCGGGCAAGCGCCCGTCCTCTCGGTCTTTGGCGGCAAGATCACCACCTCACGCAAATTGGCTGAGGCCGTGCTGGCCAAACTGCAGCCGTTTTTCCCGCAAGCCAAAGCCCCATGGACGGCAAATGGAAAACTGCCGGGCGGCATGGATTATTTCGGCGTCGCCGATTACATCAAGGCGCAACAGAAAGCCTATTCCTTCCTCAAGCCCGGCCAGATCGAACGCCTGTTCCGTACCTACGGCACCAACATGGAGAAGATCCTGTCTGGCGCACGCTTCGCGAGCGACCTTGGCGAAAGCTTCGGCCCCCTCTCGGCAAAGGAAGTGGACTACCTCAAAGCGGAAGAATTTGTGCAAACGGCAGACGACATCCTTTGGCGCCGGTCCAAGCTGGGGCTGCATATGACAGAAGTGCAGATTGCTGCCCTCCGCTCCTACATGGGCGAGACAAAATCCAAGACGCGGGTTAGCGTCAACGCCTAGCCCAGCTCGCCAACCTGGCTGCCCCAGCTGTCAGACAGTGCAAAACCCTTGGGAAACGGATCGTCAGGGTCGATGCGCAATTCTTCGCGGCCCGTTATCCACGCCTGCCCGGTGATCCGCGGCAGCACAGCGCGGCGGTTGTCCACAATTGTCTCGCCGATGGCTTCAGCCAGAAATTCCCCGCCAATAATGGAGCGGCTACGTCGGCTGTCGCCCACCTTCACCTCACCACGCGCAAAGAGACAAGCGAGATTGGCTGAGCTGCCCGTGCCGCATGGGCTGCGATCGACGCGCCCAGGCTTCAGCGTCGTGCACGTGCGCACCGCGCCATCAGCATCACGCCCTCGGAACATCACGTAAGCCACATCATTGAGACCTGGCATCTCGGGGTGCTGCACATTCACCTGCGCATTGACCATGGACTTCAATGCAATTCCAGCCTCAGCAAGAGCGCGCGCATTGGCTGGCTCTATGGCAAGCCCGATCTGCACAGCATCGACAAGCGCATAATAGACACCACCGAACGCGATATCGGTGTTGATGATGCCCCAGTCCGGTGTCTCGATCTTCTGATCCAGCACCTCGGCAAAGCACGGCACGTTATCAAGGCTCACCGACAGGCAGCGCCCGTTTTTGCACGTGGCCCGCGCGATGATCAGGCCTGCTGGCGTATCCACTTTCACAATGGTCTCAGGCTCAACTATTTTAACACGGCCTGTTTCCAGGAGCGCCGTGACGACGCAAATGCAATTGCTGCCAGACATCGGATGCGCGCGATCAGCCTGCAGCACAATGAACCCTGCATCCGCAGCTGGGTTCTTGGGCGGCACCAGTAGATTGACAGACATCGCCACATTGGCGCGCGGCTCGAAGGTCACAAAGCGGCGCAGTGAATCATCCACAGTGTTGATGTGGTTCATCTGCTCCAATAGTGTGGCACCGGGGACATCCGGTGCGCCCGCAACCAGCACATTGCCAATCTCCCCCTGGCAATGCACCTTCAGAATGTCGAGCTTGTTCTTCCACATGGGCAATCAAAACCTGTTGGCGCGATAGGGCGTCATGTCGATGGGAGGCTTCACGCCGGCAACAAGATCAGCAATCAGCCGGGCTGTCGTGGCCGATTGTGTGAGGCCCAGATGCCCATGGCCCGTGGCATAGAAGACGCCTTGCACCGATGGTGATGGACCGATGACCGGGATCGTATCAGGGAACGACGGGCGATGCCCCATCCACTGCGTTGATTCCTTGTCCTGCAATGCCGGCAGCGCCTCCTTGGCGCGCCGCACAGTGATGGCAGAGCGGCGATAATCCGGCGCAGCATCAAGCCCGCCAAACTCTACCGTGCCGCCAACCCGGATGCCGCCCGCCGTCGGTGTGATCATGAAGGCCTTGGCCGGCCAAATCAACGAATGCGACAGGCTGATTCCCGGCTGCATGATTTGCGTGTGATAGCCGCGTTCTGATTCCAGCGGCATGATATCGCCCAACAGCTTGGACAGCAGATGGGTGCGTGCGCCACAGGCCACCACCACTTGCGTTGCCGCAATCACCCGGCCATCCGCCAGCCGCACACCGCTGATCATGTTGGCTTCGCGCGTGAAAGCCACCACCTGTCCCTTTTCGCGCTTGCCCCCCAGCTTCTCAAACGCCTTCACATATCCGATCACCAATCCGTAAGGGCTCTTCACCGAGCGGTTGTCGGCGAACAGCACGGCGCGCGCGATGTTCGGCGAAATGGCAGGCTCCAGCGCGCGCAATTCGGCACCCGACAAGTGCTTGTAGGGAACGTTATGCCGGTCCAGCGCCGCAAGATGCTCACGGTCATCGCGCATCTCCTGGTCATTGGCATAGAGGCAAAGACAACCCGTATCAGTCAGCATGTTCTCTTGGCCGGAGGCCTTGAGCAGCACCTGCAGGTCTTGATGAACGCGTTTGCACAGCGCAGCATTCGCTGCCTCCAACGCCCTCATGCGCGATGGCAATCCCGCCGCTGCAAAACGCAAAAGCCACGGCAAGGCCTTTGGCAGATAGGAGGGGCGGATGCGCACCGGTCCCTCAGGATCAAGCAGCCAACCCGGAATCTGCCGCCACACGGAGGGCCGTGAAGCCGGCATGAATTCGGTGACGGCAATCGACGCCACATTGCCAAAGGATGTGCCCATGCCCGGCTCATCGGCTTCGATCAGCAATGTGTCGATGCCGCGCCGTTTCAGTTCGAGCGCAATGGCCGAGCCGACAATGC
>CALMEZ010000099.1 GCA_937864985.1 uncultured Alphaproteobacteria bacterium | reverse complement strand
CGGCCCGCATGTCCGGTGTCAGCAAGGTCTTTAAGGCAGGCGGTGCGCAGGGCATCGCCGGCGCGCGGCTTGATTTCGCCACGGCCCACGCCGACCACATAAGGGGCACCCTCTTCCTTGAAGATGTTCTGGACGCCGCGGATCGTATAGCCTTCGCCGTAGAGCAGCGCACGGATGCCGCGCACCAGATCAACGTCAGCCGGGCGGTAATAGCGGCGGCCGCCGGCGCGTTTCATCGGCTTGATTTGCGAGAAACGCGTCTCCCAGAAGCGCAGCACATGCTGCGGCACGCTCAATTCCTCCGCCACCTCACTGATGGTGCGGAATGCGTCTGGTGATTTTTCAATTGCCATTCAGGCCAATCCTTCAGTCTTCTTCGCCAGGCTCGAGGCCGTTGACCACGTTCTTCATCACCTGGCTGGGGCGGAACACCAAGACGCGGCGCGGCGTGATCGGCACTTCTTCGCCGGTTTTCGGGTTGCGGCCCATGCGGGCCCGCTTGGAGCGCACCATGAAGGTGCCAAATGATGAGAGTTTGACCGACTGGCCTTCGACCAGCGCATCGGCCACCAGATCAAGGACATTGTTGACCATGTCGGCTGATTCCGTGCGTGACAGGCCGATGTTCCGGTGCAATGTTTCGCTCAGATCAGCCCGTGTCAGGGTCTTCTTTTCCATCATGGACTCTCCACCCAATGCAAACGTTGTGCAAAGTGTATGGGTGTTCCCATCTTTCGTCAACACGAAACTCTGTGTTGTCAAAGGTTTAGGGTAAACTCTTAAAGCTTGGGCCTAGAGCTGGGCCAAAACAGCGCCCCAGGTGAAGCCGCCGCCCATGGCTTCAAGCAGCACCAGGTCAGCGGGCTTGATGCGACCATCCCGCACGCCTTCGTCGAAAGCCAATGGAATGGAAGCGGCAGACGTATTGCCGTGCTTGTCGAGGGTCAGGATGATCCGATCCTCCGATATCCCCAGCTTGCGCGCCGTTCCCTCAAGAATGCGGCGGTTGGCCTGGTGCGGAACGAACCAATCCACATCCTTGGCTGCGGTGCCGGATTCTGCCAGCACCTCTTCCATCACCGAAGCGATATTGGTGACGGCGTGCTTGAACACTTCACGGCCTTCCATGCGCAGGAAGCCCACGGTCTTGGTGGTTGACGGCCCGCCATCGACATAGAGCTTGTCGTTGTAGCGGCCATCGGCCCGCAGCTTTGATGCGAGGATGCCGCGCTTGTCGCTGTCGGGTGCGGCGGAAAGGACAAAGGCCCCTGCGCCATCTCCGAACAGCACACAGGTGGTGCGGTCATTCCAATCGAGAATGCGGGAGAAGGTTTCAGAGCCGATGACAAGGGCATGTTTCGACTGGCCGGCCTTGATCAGACTGTCGGCGGTCACTAGCGCATAAACAAAGCCGGAGCAGACGGCCTGTACGTCAAATGCCGCACCTTGCGTAATGCCAAGATCAGCCTGCACCAGTGTGGCCGTGGCGGGGAAGGTGTTGTCAGGTGTCGATGTGGCCAAAACGATCAGATCAATATCGGAGGCTTGCAATTTTGCCGCCTCGAGGGCGCGCCTTGCGGCAGCAACAGCCAGCGTACGTGTTGTTTCGCCTTCGCCCGCGATATGGCGGGCGTGAATGCCGGTACGCTCAACGATCCAATCATGTGTGGTGTCAACAACCTTGGCGATGTCGTGATTGGTCATGATGCGCTGGGGCAGCGCAGAGCCAACGCCTGCAATAACGGATTTCACCATGAAGAAACTCTACTCGGCCGCCTTCGGCACAGGTTGAAGAAGCGAATGGACGTGGGCCACGTCTTCGGCAATTTTCTGAACAAGTCCATTCCTGACCATATCGATGGCAACATCAATCGCCGTGGCAAACCCCAGGGCATCCGTACCGCCATGGCTTTTCACGACCACGCCATTGAGCCCCAGAAATACGCCGCCATTGTGTTTGCGCGGGTCAAGCCGGTCGCGCAGTGCGGCAAAGGCGCCACGCGCCAGGAAAGCCCCCGCCATGGAAAGGAGAGAGCCCTTGATGGCGGCGCGCAATACGGTGGTGATCTGCTTGGCCGTGCCTTCAGCCGCCTTAAGCGCCACATTGCCGGTGAAGCCTTCCGTCACAACCACATCAACCGTGCCCTTGCCGATGTCATCGCCTTCAACGAAGCCCATGTACTGGATGGGCAGCGACAGTTCGCGCAGCAGGCGGCCGGCCTCCTTGACGTTCTCGTTGCCCTTCAATTCTTCAACACCGATATTGAGAAGACCCACTGTCGGCTGCTTCAATCCCGTGAGGCAGCGCGACATGGCTTCGCCCATGACGGCAAATTCCAACAGCTGGCGCGCATCAGCACCCACTGTTGCACCTACGTCCAAGACAACGCTTTCACCGCGAAGGGTTGGCCACTGGGCCGCAATGGCGGGGCGCTCAATCCCGTCGAGCGTCTTCAGCACAAAGCGGGACATGGCCATCAGGGCACCGGTGTTGCCCGCCGATACGGCGGCGTGGGCCTGCCCCTGCTTTACGGCATCAATGGTGCGCCACATGGAACTCTTGCCACGGCCGCGGCGCAACGCCTGGCTGGGCTTGTCGTCCATGGCAATGGCAATTTCCGTATGAACCAGTTCATAGCGGCCGGAGAGCTTCCGCTCCTTGTCGGCCAACGGCTTTACGGCGGCTTCATCGCCGAACAGAACGAACTTCACATCGGGGTGGCGTTCAGCGGCCAAGGCAGCGCCTGGAACAACGATGGCAGGGCCTGCATCGCCCCCCATGGCATCCAGCGCAATCACCAGTCCTTGTTTCATTGAAGCCGATTCGCCCTTGATCCTTGTGACATTGCCCAAAATAGAGGCTCGCCCGCCGGATAGGAACGATTATTTTAGCTGCCCTGTCCTTCACCGGGTGGAGGGTTAAAGGCCTCGCCGGGCTTGCGGGGATAAGGATCGAGTTCCAGCGCCACCGTTTCCGCCACCACTTCGCCGAGGTCAATTTCCCCGTGATTGATCACATCCACGTCCAGATCCTCCTCCGGGGCCGGGGCATGGGGCAGGAAATAGCGTTCCACGTCAAAGCTCACGGTGTGCCGGAAATCCTCCAGGCTGATGACCGATGTTTGCTCGAGGTCTGCCGTGGCCGTGCCCGTCACCTTGAAACCACCACCCCGCCAGGGTTTCACCTTCAGCTCCGCCGTCAGGCTGTGAATGGCTGGAACCTGAAAGCGTTTGGCCAGGCGGTTGCACTCCGTCTCGTCAGCTTTCAGTTTTTCGTGGGCGCCGCTGGCGGGAACCCGCGCCACCAGCAGGGGACGTGAAAACTCGACGGTTGGTTCTTTCATCCGCTTGGTCATGGAAACAACACCTCGCCCCGCAAAATGGCTGCTTCGTCCAGGGCTTGCAACCCATTGCGGGCCTCCTGCACCCAAGCGGCCAAACCCGCTGCCTTGGGTGAATTTGCATCGGCATAGACGTTGCGCGCCAGGGCATCCCTTAACGCCTTGTCATCCTCGGCGAGCGCCTCGGCATAGGCCTTGACGCGGCCATAGAAAACCTCGGCCATCTTGCGCACCTTCTTGCCCACCGAAAGATCGCCTACGCCCATCTCGCGCAGGCTTCGGTCCATGTCCATGAAGAAGCCGTCGGTCAGGCGCTGGCGGAATTCCTCAACAGCGGCACCGCCGTTACGCAACCTGTCGAGCACCAGGAACAGGTGCAGGGAAATCATGTCAAACCGGCCATTCACCGTGTCGGCAACGCCGTGCTCCAGGTAGAATTTCTCCTGCCGCGCGGCAGCCACAATTGCCTCATAGAGGGTGCGGGAGGGGTCGGGCTTCTTGGCGAATATCCGTTTCAGGATCATCGGCTTGCCCATCCGGATTGATTGCTGCAAAAGGATGTCATGTTGCCTACAGATTCCCGCCTTTCGTCGCGCCGCCGCATCTTGGTGGCTGCGTTTTCACTTCCTGTTGTGGCCCTTGTGGCAGGCTGCACGCCGGAGATCAACCATCGCGGATACTACGTGAAGCCCGGCTCGCTAGACCAGATCCGCGAAGGCATGGCGAAGCCGGAAGTTGAATCCATCATGGGCTCGCCATCGACCACGGCATCAATCAATTTCCAGGGCGACAGCTATTACTACATCACCTCGGTGACTCAGGGCCGCTCCTTCCTGGAACCCAAGGAAATCAATCGCCAGATCATCGCCATCCGCTTTGACAAGCAGGACCAGGTGCAAAGCCTCGCCCAATACACGCTGGAAGACGGCAAGATCATCAACATGCTGGACCGGACGACACCAGTGGTCGGACAGGAATTCTCATTGCTGAAGGAGCTGTTCCGCAACACGGCGAATAACGGGCCAAGCTCGGACATTCTGAAACGAAAATTCTGAAGGACGCGACTGCAAGACTTTGGAAGCAACAGAAAACAACCACACCATGACGCTCGTCTTGAAAGGCGGCCGTGTCATCGACCCTTCTCAAAAACTCGATGGCATCCGCGACGTGGTTTTTGCCAACGGTAAGGTTTCGGCTGTCGGCAAGGATCTGCCGGTGCCGGCGGGCGCCACCGTGAAAGATGTGGCGGGTCTTATTGTATCTCCGGGCCTGATC
>CALMEZ010000098.1 GCA_937864985.1 uncultured Alphaproteobacteria bacterium | reverse complement strand
AGCGCTACAAGAAGATGTCGAAGGTCGGCGTGCGCAACATCGACGGCTTCAACACCCGCGTCGCCCAGATGATCGAGAAGGGCGAGAAGCTGTCGCGCACCGTGCAGACAGGCTTCGATCAGGAAACCGGCCAGCCCATCTTCGAACAGGAGGAGATGGAAACGGCACCCATGCCCTACATCGTCGTGATCATCGACGAAATGGCCGACCTGATGATGGTGGCGGGCAAGGACATTGAAGGTGCTGTGCAGCGGCTGGCGCAGATGGCGCGTGCGGCCGGTATCCACGTTGTCATGGCGACGCAGCGTCCGTCGGTCGACGTGATCACCGGTACCATCAAGGCCAACTTCCCGACGCGCATTTCCTTCCAGGTCACGAGCAAGATCGACTCGCGCACCATTCTGGGTGAAATGGGTGCCGAGCAGCTGCTGGGGCAGGGCGACATGTTGTACATGGCCGGTGGCGGCCGCATCTCGCGATTGCATGGACCGTTTGTCTCTGACGGCGAAGTGGAAGCCATCGTCAAGCACCTGAAGGCGCAAGGTGCGCCCGACTATGTTGAGGCTGTGACGGAAGAACAGGATGAAGAGGGTGGCGCTGGCGGCATGGATGGCGACATGCCCGGTTCATCCGGCGACAGCCTCTACGACCAGGCGGTGGCGGTGGTGTTGCGCGACAAGAAGGTTTCGACCAGCTATGTGCAGCGGCGACTTCAGATCGGCTACAACAAGGCGGCCAGCCTGATTGAACGCATGGAAAAGGAAGGGCTGATTTCCAGCGCCAATGCCACAGGCAAGCGCGAGATCCTGGTGCCAGGAGAAAGTGCGCGATAGTTCATAATAGGATCATAATCACGTCTTAGAAATGCCAGAATTGGCTCCTATATTCGCGATTGATGAAGGTTTGATTTTGAGGACAAGGCAACAGATGTACAAGGTTTTTTCAAAGGTTGCAGGGTTGGTGGCGGTGGCAATTCTTGCCGTTTCGGTATTGGGTTCGTTCGCGCAGGCGGCTAAGCCTGTATCTATTCCGCTGGATGACGCGCAGAAGCAGCTGGTGCAACGCATCAACGACTACTTCAACAGCTTCAAGAGCCTGAAGGGCGATTTCACGCAGGTGAGCCCGCGCGGCAATACGGCGCGTGGCCTGATTTTCATTTCCAAGCCCGGCAAGTTGCGTTTTGATTACGCACCGCCGAGCCCGCTGCTGATTGCGTCGGATGGCACATGGCTGACCATCAAGAACAAGAAAAAGGAGAAGGGCGACCAGGTTCCGATTTCGTCGACGCCATTGCGTCTCATCGTTGCGCCGAAGCTCAACCTGTTTACAGAAACGGCAATTCTCGCTGTGCAGAGCGCTGATGGCTTCACGACGCTGCAATTGGCAGACAAGAATGAGAATGTGAACGCCGGGTCCATGATTCTTGTTTATGACGAGAAGCAAAACGTCCTGCAGCAATGGATCATTGTGGATGGCAAAGGCCAGCGGACAACTGTTCAACTGGAAAATCTTGAGCTGAATGTTGCGCTCGATCCCAAGTTGTTCAAGGTCACGATTACCGGCGACAAGAGCCTGCGCAAATAGCGAGGCTTGCCAAGGCTTGCGCAGGCATGGCAAGCAGGGGCATGCCAAAGAACAAGACCTTCAAGATTGCGACCTGGAACATCAATTCCGTGCGGTTGCGCATTGACAATGTCGTGCGGTTGCTCAACGAAGAAAAACCTGATGTGTTGTGCCTGCAGGAGACAAAGTGCCCGCAGGGACAATTTCCTTCCGGCCCCTTGAAGGATATCGGTTATGGACACATCGCCGAGCACGGCCAGAAAGGCTATCATGGCGTGGCGATTGTTTCACGGCACCCCTTTCTGGAAAGCCACTCCCAGCAGTTCTGCGGGAAGGACGATTGTCGTCATATTGCAGCTCGCTTTGACGCTCCTTTGCCCGTGTTCATCCACAATTTCTATGTGCCGGCTGGTGGTGATGAACCTGACCGGAAGATCAATGAGAAGTTTGATCATAAGCTGAATTTCATTGACGAGTGGGAGGCATGGTCTGGTGACAAGAAGCGGCGTGCCGCGCCTTCGATTTTGGTGGGCGATCTAAACATTGCTCCGCTTGAACATGATGTCTGGTCACACAAGGACTTGCTGAAGGTCGTTAGTCACACGCCAATCGAGGTTGAAGGCCTGGGGCGTGTGCAAAAGGCCGGCGAATGGCATGACGTGATGCGCAAGCACGTTCCCGCCGACCAAAAGCTTTATACGTGGTGGAGCTATCGCGCCAAGGATTGGGACGCGGCCGACAAGGGGCGGCGGCTGGATCATATCTGGGCCACGCCCGATATCGCCAATGCCGGTCATGGCAGCCGCATCCTGC
>CALMEZ010000097.1 GCA_937864985.1 uncultured Alphaproteobacteria bacterium | reverse complement strand
CCACTCGGAGGGGAACTTGCCGGTCTGGATGTCCTTCAACACGCGCTTCATTTCCTGCTTGGTCGCATCGGTGATGATGCGCGGGCCGGTGACATATTCGCCCCACTCGGCCGTGTTCGAGATCGAGTAGTTCATGTTGGCGATGCCGCCTTCATAGATAAGATCGACGATCAACTTCACTTCATGCAGGCATTCGAAGTAGGCCATCTCCGGCGCATAACCGGCTTCCACCAGCGTTTCGAAGCCGGCGCGGATTAATTCCACAAGGCCACCGCACAGCACAACCTGCTCGCCAAAGAGGTCGGTTTCACATTCTTCGCGGAAATTGGTTTCGATAATGCCAGAACGGCCGCCACCCACGCCACAGGCATAGGACAGGGCGAGATCATGGGCATTGCCCGAGGCGTTATTGTGAATGGCAATCAGGCACGGAACGCCACCGCCCTTCTGGTATTCGCCGCGCACCGTGTGGCCGGGGCCCTTCGGCGCGATCATCACAACGTCAACAGTCTTCTTCGGTTCGATCAGGCCGAAGTGAACGTTGAGGCCATGAGCAAAGGCGATGGCCGCACCGTCACGGATGTTTGGCGCGATGTCCTGCTTGTAGATGTCGGCCTGCAATTCATCAGGCGTTGCCATCATCATCAGGTCGGCCCACTTGGCGGCTTCAGCCACGGTCATGACCTTGAGGCCGTCAGCCTCCACCTTCTTGGCGGTGGGCGAGCCATCCTTGAGGCCGATGGCAATGTGCTTGGCACCAGAATCCTTGAGATTCAGGGCATGGGCGCGGCCCTGGGAGCCATAGCCAATAATGGCCACTTTCTTGCCCTTGATCAGATTAACGTCGGCATCCCGGTCGTAGTACACGCGCATGTTTTTCAAGCCCTAAGTTGAACAAATGAATTGTAACAATTCTGGGCGTGGGGCTTAGCGGGGCGCAAGCCTGGATGCAAGCGCCAGAAAGGCCGGGGCACCTATGCCCTTACTCCGCCATGACAGCGCCGCGTGCCCCCCTCTGCCAGGCCCTGAGGCAGAGATATTCCATGATCAGCCCGGCAGCTGCACCGGATGTGATTTCCGAATGGTCATAGGGCGGCGATACTTCCACCATGTCCATGCCAACGAAATGAATATCCGTGAGCTTGCGCATGATCGATGCGGCCTGATGATAGGTGAGGCCGCCTGGGATTGGCGTTCCTGTGCCGGGGGCGGCTGAGGGGTCAAGGCAATCAATGTCGAACGTCAGATAAGCCTTCTGCTTGCCCACTTTCTTGGTGATGATTTTCGCAAGTTCAGCCGACGACGTTTCATGTACTTCGTCAGCGTAGATAATGCGGAAGCCCATGGTGGTTTCACCGGTGAAGGTGGTGCGAATGCCAATCTGAACAGACTTATGCGGGTCGATGATGCCTTCTTTCACGGCATAACCAAACATGGTTCCGTGGTCGATGCGCCCGCCGTTGTCGATCTCGACATCGCGGTGCGCGTCAAAATGCACCAGCGCCAGCGGGCCGTGCTTGGCGGCATGTGCCTTAAGCAACGGATAGGAAATGTAGTGGTCTCCACCCAGCGTGATCATTTCAGCCCCTGTCGAAATGATGTCGGTGGCATGGCGCTCCAACGTCACAGGGAAGGCTTCCTTCACGCCCCAGTCAAAGAAACAGTCGCCATAGTCAATCACCGCCAGCGTATCGAAGGGATCGAAATTCCACGGCCAGAACGGCCCCCAGGCATTCTCGGCTGACGCACGGCGAATACCTTCCGGCCCCATGCGCGTGCCCGACCGGTGGCTCACCGCCTGGTCGAACGGGACACCTGTGACAGCGATATCAACCCCTTTCAGATCGCGCGTGTATTTGCGGCGCATGAAAGATAGGGCTCCGGCATAAGTCGCTTCCCAATTCGTGCCTTTGAGTTCTGTGCGGCGGAACGCATCGTCGCCCGGCACCCGGCCGAGCTTGTCCATTTCGAGGGCCATTGAATTACTCCGTCAACAGAAGGGAATCTTCGGGCTGCCAGCTGACCCAGACCTTCTGACCACGTGACACGCCAGAACCGCCTTCACGGCTGTTGTTCTGCACGTTGATCTCAAGGTGTTGGCCGTCATCCGCATCGGCAACCACATGGCTCGTATCACCATAGTAGGCCACATCGCGAATGGTGACCTTGGCCTTGACGAGATCGGCACCCTTCGGCTCCGACACTGAAATTTTCAACTTTTCAGGGCGGATGGCAATGGTCGCTGTATCGCCACAGGTCTTGTCCGTCGTCATGCTGAAGCGGCCTACGCCCTTGGTCTGGCAGGTGACGGTCTTGCCGCTCTTGCCAGTGATCGTGGCGTCGAGCAGGTTCACCTTGCCGATAAAATCCGCAACGAAACGGTTGGTCGGATGCTCATAGAGTTCAGCTGGCGTGGCGATCTGCTGGATGGCACCCTTGTCCATGACGGCAATGCGGCTGGCCATCGACAATGCTTCATCCTGGTCATGCGTCACGAACAGCGTGGTATGGCCCGTCTTTTCATGCAGGCCGCGCAGCCATTTGCGCAGGTCCTTGCGCACCTTGGCATCCAGCGCGCCAAACGGTTCATCGAGCAGAAGCACGCGTGGCTCGATGGCCAGAGCACGGGCCAGGGCCACCCGTTGCCGCTGCCCGCCAGACAGCTGTGCGGGGTAACGCGCCTCAAGCCCTTCAAGCTGAACCAGCGCCAGAAGCTCCAGCACGCGAGCCCGGATCTGCGCCTCCGTAGGGCGTGTGCCGCGCGGCCTTGCCCGCAGGCCAAAGGCGATGTTGTCCATGACGCGCATGTGCTTGAACAGCGCATAATGCTGGAACACAAAGCCGATCCGGCGCTCACGCAGCGAAAGCTCGGAGGCATTGGTGTCGCCAAAGAACACCTCGCCGCCATCGAGGAATTCCAGACCCGCCACGGCGCGCAGCAGTGTCGTCTTGCCGGAGCCTGATGGCCCCAGCAGCGCCACAAGCTCACCCGGCGCCACATCAAGCGAAACAGCCTTCAGGGCGGGATAGCGGGCAAAAGCCTTGCTGGCATTGCGGATTGAAACCGAAACAGACATGGCAATCTCCTAGTGGCGGTGGCGCGCCGCAAGCTCTCCGGCGAAACGCCATTCGAGCAGCGATTTGAGAACGAGGGTGATGAGGGCGAGACCCGCAAGCAGCGTGGCCACCGCGAAGGCGGCGGTGAAGTTGTACTCGTTGTAGAGGATCTCGATCTGCAGCGGCATGGTGTTGGTGTAACCGCGGATATGGCCGGAGACGACCGACACGGCACCGAATTCGCCCATGGCGCGGGCATTGCAGAGCAGGACGCCATAGAGCAGCGCCCATTTCACGTTGGGAAGCGTGACATGGCGGAAGGTGTGCCAGCCGGATGCGCCGAGCGTGAGTGCGGCTTCCTCTTCGGCCGTGCCCTGCGACTGCATCAGCGGGATCAGCTCACGCGCGACGAAGGGGAAGGTGACGAAGACGGTGGCCAGCACGATCCCCGGAACGGCGAAGATGAGCTTGATGTTGTTGGCCT
>CALMEZ010000096.1 GCA_937864985.1 uncultured Alphaproteobacteria bacterium | reverse complement strand
TGCCAAGGGCGTCCGACATCAGCGTCACGTCGCAGAGGTTCGGCATGAAGCGGGTGCGGGTCTTGTTGTTGGCGTGGGACACCTGATTGCCAGCTTGCCATCCCTTGCCGGTGAATTCGCAACGACGCGACATGTACATCTCCATAACTAAAAGTGCCGGCTCCCTTCCGGGTCCGGCTGTGATGGGCTGTCCTATAGGGGGCTGGCCATTTGCGGTCAAGCACAGTGATTCCATTGCAGCGGAATTCTTGCCCCTGTGCTGTTGTTCCCGATGCGAGACAACTGGTTAATGCGGCGGCGTAAATTTCGACTTCATTGAAGGCGCTGGAGGTTGCGGCCAAGGCCGCCTTGTATGCTTTTGGAGATAGACACCTATAGATAGCGTGAACGAAACCGGAATATCCACAGTATAGCGATTCGGGCGCGGTCTGTTCCGGGGCTGGAACGCTTCGTTAAAATGGTGCGCAAAATCATGGCGTTGACGTTAAGAACTTGGTTACATTTCAAGACAAATGTTAACTCGACCTCCTCTCCACGCGAGGAAACCGGTCACTTCACCTTTACTGGCAGCTTCAGACCCGGCCATAATTGCTTGAGAACAATTCAGGAAAATTGCTTCTGCAGCGATTCGGGCGGGCTTTGTTCACGCTTGAATCCGTGCGGTTAACGGCTTGATACAAAAGGGCACAATTCCTGCTGTTGAGATTGTGCTGCAGGGGCTGACGCCTTAAATTCAATGGCAATGAACTTTTCACGACCCTTCTCGAAACGGCTGCCGGTTACGGCTGTCCTTGGCCCCACCAATACAGGCAAAACCCATCTGGCCGTTGAGCGCATGTTGGCCCATGCCGGAGGGATGATTGGGCTGCCGCTGCGTCTACTGGCCCGTGAAATCTATGACCGTGTGCGCCTGCGGGCGGGGGATCATGCTGTTGCCCTGGTGACGGGCGAGGAGAAGATCATTCCGGCCAACCCGCGTTACTGGGTGGCGACGGTCGAGGCCATGCCGCCGGACCTGCGCGTGCCCTTCCTAGCCATCGATGAGGTACAGCTGGCGGGCGATTTCGAGCGGGGCCACATCTTCACAGACCGCCTCCTGCATATGCGTGGCCTTGAAGAGACAATGCTGCTGGGCTCCGGCACCATGCGGCCGCTTTTGGAAAAACTGCTGCCGGGAACAACGTTTGTTTCGCGTCCCCGGCTATCAAAGCTCGTCTATGCCGGGCCCAAAAAGCTGTCGCGCCTGCCGCGCCGCTCAGCTATCGTCGCGTTTTCCGCCGAGATGGTCTACACGGTTGCCGAGCTGATCCGCCGTCAGCGGGGCGGGGCTGCCGTTGTTCTGGGGGCGCTCAGCCCACGTACGCGCAATGCCCAGGTAGCCCTGTTTGAATCAGGTGATGTTGATTACCTGGTCGCCACCGACGCCATCGGTATGGGCCTCAATATGGACGTGGACCACGTTGCCTTTGCCTCCACCCGCAAGTTTGACGGTTTCCAGTATCGCAGCCTGACGCCAGCTGAACTCGGGCAGGTGGCAGGCCGCGCCGGGCGACACCTCAACGATGGCAGTTTTGGCGTGACGGGCGAAGCGGAAGGATTCGATAACGAAACCATTGATCGCCTGGAGAACCATAATTTCGATTCGCTACGTGTTGCCCAATGGCGCAATCGTGACCTGGATTTCAGGACGCTTGATACTCTTCGCAAGAGTCTTGGACATTTGCCGCAGGAAGACGGCCTGACCCGCGCCCAAGCCACAGCAGACATCGGAGCCTTAGAATCTGTCTGCCGCGATCCCGTGCTGTCAGAGACCGTGCACGGCGATGCCGACGTGCGGCGTGCCTGGGAGGTGTGTCAGATCCCCGACTATCGCAACATCTCTCCGGCCGAGCATGCCCACTTGGTGGGACGCGTGCTGCAATTCCTGCAGGGGCGGTCTGGACACATTCCAGAGGACTGGTTTTCACAGCAGCTGTCGCATTGCGAAAACATGGAAGGCGGCATTGACACCTTGTCGCAGCGCATTTCGCATGTGCGGACGTGGACGTTCATTGCAAACCGCGCGGATTGGCTAGAAGCGCCACTTTACTGGCAGGGACGCGCGCGGGACATCGAAGACCGGCTGTCTGACGCGCTTCACGATAAAATAACGCAGCGTTTCATTGATCGCAGAACCAGTGTATTGATGCGGCGGCTTGCCAAAAGGGAAAGTTTGATGTCGAGTGTGGAAGAAGACGGCGCGATCTCGGTCGAAGGTGAAATCATCGGACGGATTGCCGGTTTGAGTTTTGTGCCGGGCGAAGCCTTGGCAGGCGATGAGTCAAAGCTTCTCAAGGCAGCCGCAGTGCAGGCCCTCGTGACGGAAGTTGCGGCGCGCGCCACGACACTTTCCCTGACATCCGACACTGACCTCAAGCTGACGCGGACCGGCGAGATCACTTGGCAGAAGAATGTGATTGGGCGTGTGCATGCGGGTGATGCGCGTTTCAAACCACGGGCCGAAGTTGTTGCCGATGACATTCTTGCGCCTGCCTTGAGGGATGAGGTGCGACAGCGCCTGCAGAAATTTGTCGAGCGCACCATCAACATGCATCTTGAGGCATTGGTCAAGCTTGAAGAAGCAGAAGGGCTTGAAGGTGCGGTGCGTGGCATTGCCTATCGGGTTGCCGAAAGTTTTGGCGTCTTGCCGCGGGATGATGTGGCGGCTGAAGTCAAGGCGCTCAGCCAGGATGACCGCGCCAAGCTGCGCGGCTTTGGATTGCGCTTCGGGGCCATCAATCTTTTCACGCCCGCCTTGCTGAAGCCAGCGCCGACAGACTACCGCCTGCTTCTGTGGTGGCTTGAAAACCTGAAGCAGGGCAAGGTGACGGGAGAGCTTCCGGCCTTGCCGCCCAATGGTTTGACATCGTTCGTTGCTGATCCCGCGATGCCGGATGGGTTCTATCGTGTTGCTGGCTATCGCCTGAGCGGCACGCGTGCTGTGCGCGTCGACATGCTGGAGCGACTTGCCGACTTGATCCGCGACCGGCTGTTCTGGAAGCCGCGCATTCCTGAGGAGCAGCGCCCTGCTGGCTCCATGGAAGGCGGCGGGTTTACGGTGGTGCCGGATATGATGTCAGTTGTCGGGTGCTCCGGGACTGATTTTGAAGGCATTCTGGAAAGCATGAGTTATCGCGGCCAGAAGCGCCGGGTGCCGAAGCCTGCAGTGGCGCCGAAACCCGAAGCAGCCGTTGAGGCTGTTCCTGTTTCCGCAAATGTGACCGCCGAAGCAGTTGTTGCTGATGCACCTGTGGCTGAGCCTGCTGAACAGACAGCCGTGGTTGAAACCCTTCCGGAACCGTTACCCGTTGCTGTCGAGACGGCTGCTCCCGAAGACATGGAAATCACGGTGTGGTGGCCCAAGGACATGGGACCGTTCAAGACGCGCCCGCCGCGCCCTGAAAAGCACCATCACAAACGGGAAGCGCGCAAGCCGGAGGGTGAGCAGCGGCAGGACAAGTCGCACGACAGACCGCATGGCAAAGGCAAGAAGCATCATGAGGGTCGTAAGGGTGAAGGTAAGCGGCAGCGCGACGACAAGCCGAAGTTCGAGCCACGGCCAAAGCGTGAAAAACCGATGGACCCAAATTCACCCTTTGCGGTGCTTGGTGCCCTGAAGGCCGCCATGGCGAAGACCGACAGCTGAATGGCTCAGCGCCTGGACAAGTGGCTTGTCTATGCCCGCTTTGCCAGGCACCGGTCGGTGGCGTGCGACCTGATTGAAGGCGGATGTGTGCGGATCAATCGGGAGCGGATCGACAAGATCAGCCATTCCGTGAAAATGAATGATGTTCTGACGCTTGTGATCGGCGGCAGGGCACGCGTGGTGCGGGTGCTGGGCGAGGCGGAAAAACGCGGCTCTGCAAGCCTTGCAAGCCAGCTCTACGAAGACATAACACCGTCTGAAAAAGCTGATGCATCGCGGCAGCCCCTCTGCTAGAGGGTGGCCCGTTCAAACCACCGGAATCCACGAATGACCTATATTGTCACCGAGAACTGCATCAAGTGCAAATACATGGACTGCGTTGAAGTGTGTCCGGTGGATTGCTTCTACGAAGGCGAGAACATGCTGGTCATCCACCCGGATGAGTGCATTGATTGCGGCGTATGTGAACCGGAATGTCCGGCTGAAGCCATCAAGCCCGACACGGAGCCTGGCCTTGAGAGCTGGCTCAAGCTCAACACCGAATATGCGCCGAAATGGCCAAATATTACGGTGAAGCGCGATGCCCCGGCGGACGCCAAGGAATTTGACGGCAAACCCGGCAAATTGGCGCTTTTCTCGCCAGAACCCGGCGAAGGTGACTGAAACGGGCGCGGTGCCCGTTCATTAACCACGTTTTTGAAGGAATAGCAGGTTTGCGCCGTGTACGGACGGTCAAGCCTTTAAATTTCCTTAAAATCGTGCTATATTGGCCTCATGTGAACAAATTGGATGGTTGCGGCGTCTCCGGGCCTGTTCGGCTCGGTTTTTTTGCGCCGAATTTCCGATTCCCGTTCCGCGCCGGCATTTTCCGGTAAGTTATTGAAGTTCAAGGGTAAGGCAGAAAATGGTAACGTCAAAAAAGAAGCCCAAGGGAAAAACCGCAGCTAAGCCGGTGGCCAAGAAGCCTGCGGCCAAGGCCGCGCACAAGCCTGTTGCCAAGGCAAAGGCGCCGGCTGCCAAGAAGCCTGCGGCCAAGGCTCCGGTTGCCAAGGCGGCCCACAAGCCGACGGCCAAGGCACCTGCGCATGTGGTGAAGGCCCACACAGCTGTCAAGCCTGCTGCTGCCAAGCCGGTTGCGGCAAAAACCCCGCTGGCGGCCGCCAAGCCTGCCGTTGCGGCCAAACCAGCGGCACCGGCCCCGGTTGCAGCCCCTGCCGCCAAGGCGGCACCGGCTGCACCTGCACCGAAGAAGGTGGCGTTCAAGGTGGGCGAACTGGTGGTCTATCCCGCTCATGGCGTCGGCAAGATTTCCAACATCGAAGAGCAGGAAATCGCCGGTATCAAGCTCGAACTCTACATCGTGGATTTCGAGAAGGAGAAGCTGCGCCTCAAGGTTCCCACGAACCGTGCCGAGCAGAAGGGCATGCGCCACCTTGCTGACCGTTCGCTGATCGAGCAGGCCATGAAGGTGATCCGTGGCCGGGCGCGCATCAAGCGCACCATGTGGTCGCGTCGCGCCCAGGAATATGATGCGAAGATCAATTCCGGCGACATGATTGCCGTGGCCGAAGTGATCCGCGACCTGTATCGCTCGGAACGCCAGCCGGAGCAGTCCTATTCGGAGCGTCAGCTGTTCGAACAGGCGCTGGCTCGCTTTGCGCGTGAACTCGCCGCGGTGCGGAAGGTCGATGAAGACCAGTGCATCAAGGAGCTGGAAGACTTCCTGGCCCGCAACGCCAAGCGTGGCGCTGCCGAGAAGGCGGAAGCCGACGAGGCCGAAGAAGCGGCATAAGGTCCGCAACATTGAAATCAGAAGGCCCGGGTTTTGCCCGGGCCTTTTTGTTTGGTCAGCCTTCCATATAGTCCATGCTGCGGGCGAGATCGCGGGCGATCTGCTTTGACTTGTGAACAATGGGTGCGAAGGGTTCGAAGGAGACATAGCCCTTGTAGCCACCCTTGATGAGGCGCTGCACCTGGCCGCGGTTGTCGATCATGTCATTGGCATCCACAAGTTCGCGCTGGGCGTCGCGCATGGTGTCGCGGCTATATTTGCGATCGGTGACGCCGGAGACGTGGATGAGGCCAGTGCGATCCGGGAAGACATCATCTTCGCCCGCCACATAGTGATGGAAGGTGTCGTGGGTGACCTTGAAGCGCTTTGCGCCGCCGACATCGTCAATGGCATCGATGGCTTCGGCCTTGAGGCGGAGCGAGCATTCTTCGAAGCCCAGCGGTTCAACACAGCCAATGAGTCCGTTGTCCTTGAGAATATCCTTGAGGGCAGACAATGCCGTGCGCAGGCCGTCCAGCCGCTCGTTGGTGGCGGGACGGAATTTCTTGTCGTTTGTGGGCACCAGGATCAGGTTCTTGGCGCCGGTGAGGGCTGTGTATTCGGCGAGGCGCTTGGCCTCATCCGCCTTGGCCTTGTTCCACTGGTTCCAGCGCTGCAGGGCGTTGACGTTGATGATGGTCAGTCCCTTGTCCTTGGCCAGCCTGGCAATCGTCTTGGCGTTCTTGTTGCCCATGAGGGTCGTGGGAATGTCGTTGCGGATTTCGACGGCGTTGACGCCAAGGCGAAGGGCGAGATCGAAAAATTCGGCATAACCCAGCGAGGGGGCGGCCATGTGGTTCAGGGAAAATTGCATTGACTTGTCTCCGCACGATCAGGTTCGACCGCCTGTAGCAGATTGGACAATGGTGGGCAGCAGGTCTTGTGCAAATCTTGCAGAATGTTTCAGCTGGTCTTGGGCTGGGTGGGGCAGCGCGTCCACGACACCGGGTTGACCGGTTTCTGGTTCTCGATGACGTAGGACGTCATGTCATATTCGTCATAGAGTTGCATGTAGATGATCTGCCCGGCATTGGGTTCGCCGGATGGCACCTGATAGGCAAATTCATGACGGCGATATTGTCCGGTCAAGGGCTTGCCCGAAGGCAGTGTGATCTGCGGACCGGAGATTGTCAGGCGCTCGTCCTTGGTGTTGCACCAGTCACCGTCAATGGAGTCTGCGAAAGCGGACGCCGCGAAACCCAACAAGGCAGTTATAACGATCGTGGCGCGGAGCATGGGCTGTCTCCTGTGATGATACGTCAAGCCTAGGCCGCTTGTGATGAAGAGTCCACCTGCGAGGGCCTATGGAGCCGTCTTCACCTGCGCCTTGCGGCCCATCCAGACACAGAGTGCCACGAGGCAGGCAAAGATGATGGCGCGGGGTGACAGGTCTTCACCAAAAAAGGCCCAGGCGGCGAAGAGGGTCATGAAGGTTTGCAGCAATTGCACCTGGCCAACGCGGGCCACGCCGCCGAGGGCCAGGCCCTTGTTCCAGGCGAAGAAGCCGATGAGCTGGCTGAAGAAGGCGAGGTAAGCGAAACTGATCCAGCTGATGGGTGTGACCGGCGCGTTGATCTGCAGGGCGAGATATCCGGCGATGGGCAGTGTCACAGGAAGCGCCATGATCAGTCCCCAGCAGATGACCTGCCAGCCGCCCAGCTTGCGCGACAGGGCACCACCTGCGGCATAGCCCATGCCGGCGGCAAGGACAGCGAGAAGCAACAGAATATCTGCACCGCGCAGCGCCATATTGCCTTGCCAGAGCGCGAAGGTCACCACCAGGGCCGAACCCAGAAGGCCCCAGGCCCAGAACGCAGGCGAAGGCCGCTCGCCGGCAAAGATGGTGCTCATAAAGGCCGTGCTGAGCGGCAGGAGGCCCAGCACGACAGTGCCGTGCGAGGCATCAACGGTTTTCATGGCCACAGTCGAAAGCACCGGGAAGCCGAAGATGACACCACCGACGACCGCGAGCAGGCGCAAGGCATCGCCGCGCGTGGGCCAGGGCTGGCGCGTTGCAGCCAGGATGATGATCGAGGCAACGCCAGCCACCACGGCGCGGCCGATGCCTACGAAAAACGGATTGAGCTCCTTCACCGCGAGGTGCGAAAACGGCAGCGTCAGCGAAAAAATGGCAACGCCGATGAAGCCGAGAATGTAGCCGCGTGTGGTTTGGGACAAACCCTCATGCACCCTTTTGCGGACGCATGTCCGACTTTGAAATTCCTGCCACCTGCACTGGCTTCTTCATGGCGTCGCGGCGGAAGGGTTCGCCCAGTTCCTGGTTGATCATGGCTTCGATGAGCGTGGTCTTGCCATGCTTCATCTGGTCCTCAATCGCCTTGTGGAGGGCATCCGTCAGTTCATCCATAGTGCGGGCGATGACGCCTTGCAGGCCGCAGGCCTTGGCGATGCCGGCGTAGGACACCTGTTCGTCCAGTTCGGTGCCGACGAAATTGTCATCGTACCAGAGTGTGGAATTGCGCTTTTCGGCACCCCACTGATAATTGCGGAAGACGATTTGCGTGATGGCTGGCCATTCCTTGCGGCCGATTGCGGTGAGTTCAGTCACAGCGATGCCGAAAGCGCCATCGCCTGAGAAGCCGACCACTGGCACATCCGGGCAGGCGATCTTGGCGCCGACGACGGACGGCAGGCCATAGCCGCAGGGGCCGAAGAGGCCGGGGGCCAGATATTTGCGGCCTTCATCGAAGCTCGGGTAGGCATTGCCGATGGCGCAATTGTTGCCGATGTCGGAGGAGATGATGGCATTGCGCGGCAGTGCCGACTGAATGGCGCGCCAGGCCATGCGCGGGCTCATCCACTTGGGCTTGGCGGCGCGGGCGCGTTCGTTCCAGGTGGTGCCGGGATCATCATTCTCGTGATCCATGGAGGAGAGCTGCTGGGCCCAACGGCTCTTGGTGGTGGAGATCAGGTCCTTGCGCTGTTTGCGGTCATGATCTCCGGCTTTCGGCGACAGCTTGGCGAGGAGTGCGGTTGCCACCTTCTTGGCATCACCGACGATGCCTACGGTGACCTTCTTGGTCAGGCCAATGCGCTGCGGGTTGATATCGACCTGGATGATCTTGGCGTCCTTCGGCCAATAGTCGAGGCCATAGCCCGGCAGGGTGGAGAAGGGGTTGAGGCGCGTGCCCAGGCACAGCACCACGTCAGCCTGCTTGATCAATTCCATGGCGGCCTTTGATCCGTTGTAGCCCAAGGGTCCCGCAAACAGCGGGTGCGTTCCGGGGAAGGCATCATTGTGCTGATAGCCAACGCAGACCGGCGCATCGAGGCGTTCAGCCAGTGCTTTGGATTCCGGAATTGCGCCGCCGAGGACCACGCCTGCGCCATTGAGGATCACCGGGAATTTGGCTTCCGACAACAGCTTGGCGGCGGCGTTGATGGCGTCTTCGCCACCAGCGGGGCGTTCGAATTCGACGATGGCGGGAAGTTCGATGTCGATCACCTGGGTGAAATAGTCACGCGGCATGTTGATCTGGGCCGGGGCGGAATGGCGCTTGGCGTTCATGATGACGCGGTTCAGCACTTCGGCGACGCGGTTCGGGTCACGCACCTCTTCCTGATAGCAGACCATGTCCTTGAAGAGGGCCATCTGCTCCACTTCCTGGAAGCCGCCCTGGCCGATGGTGCGGTTGGCGGCTTGCGGCGTGACGAGGAGAAGCGGCGTGTGGTTCCAGTAGGCGGTCTTCACGGCAGTCACGAAGTTGGTGATGCCGGGGCCATTCTGGGCGATCATCATGCACATCTTGCCGGAAGCGCGCGTGAAGCCATCGGCCATCATGCCGCCCGAGCCTTCATGGGCACAGTCCCAGAAGGTGATGCCGGCCTTGGGGAAAATGTCTGATATCGGCATGAAGGCCGAACCGATGATGCCGAAGGCATGTTCAATGCCGTGCATCTGCAGGGTTTTCACAAAGGCTTCTTCGGTGGTCATTTTCATGGGAAGGGCTCCAGCTGGATTTTGCCCTTCATAGCGGCGCATCTGGACCTACGCTAGGTCCAGATTGGGCCAGATGTTGGGGCGCGGCCAATTGCGAAATCAGCAGGGGCTGTGTAAGGATCGCACCCACGTCCCGGTAGCTCAGCAGGATAGAGCACAGGTTTCCTAAACCTGGGGTCAGGGGTTCGAATCCCTTCCGGGACGCCACTATTCCATAAACCAGCCATGGCTGACGATGAGGCTTTGGCCTGTGAGTGCGTTGGTGGGGAAGGCCGCGAACAGGAGGGCCACTTCGGCCACGTCTTCCATGGTGGTGAACTCACCATCGACGGTTCCGCCGAGCATGATTTTCTTGACCACTTCCTCTTCGGAAATGCCGAGGTTTCTGGCTTGCTCGGGGATCTGCTTTTCGACGAGTGGCGTTAATACAAAGCCGGGGCAGATGACATTGGTGCGCACGCCGTAAGCGGCACCTTCCTTTGACAGGACGCGCGACAGACCCATGAGGCCGTGCTTGGCGGTGACATAGGCTGACTTGAGCGGCGAGGCCATTTTGGAATGGACCGAGCCCATGAAAATGATGCTGCCGGATTTCTTGGCATACATGTGAGGCAGCACGGCCTTTGAGGTGAGGAAAGCGCCGTCCAGGTGAATGGCCAGCATCTTCTTCCAGTCGGTGAAGGGGAATTCCTCAGTCTTGTGGACGATCTGCACGCCGGCATTGGAGACCAGCACATCAACGCCGCCCCAATGCTTGACCACGGCTTCGACACCAGCATTGACCTGGGCCTCGTCAGTCACATCCATGGCGACGGCCATTGCGGCGTTCTTGTGTTTGGCGTTGATGTCATCAGCGGTGGCCTTGGCGGCATCGGCCTTGAGATCAGCGATGGCGACGCGCGCGCCTTCGGCGGCATAGCGCTGGGCGATGGCACGGCCAATGCCGGATGCGGCACCGGTGACGATGCAGATCTTGTCTTTCAGTCGCATGGAAACATCCTGTTTTTGATGCTGCCTTATAGCGCCCCGGATTGTGTTTCGCCACCGTTTGACCCATATGTGCCGGGAGATTTGCATGAAGGAAGTGACATGACTGAAGCCGCCCTCAAAGACCTGCCCGAATGGAATCTTGCCGACCTTTATGACGGGCCGCAGTCTCCAAAATTCGCCGCGGATCTGGCCAAGGGTGAGGCCGATGCCAAGGCTTTTGCGGAGAAATACCAGGACAAGCTGGTGGGCTTGTCTGGCGCTGAATTGGGCGGGGCGATTGCCGCCTATGATGCACTGTCGGACCTTGTGGGGCGCGTGGGGTCCTATGCGCAACTTTACTATGTTGGCGATACGACCGATGCGGCCCGCGCCAAGTTCTATGGCGATGTGAATGACAAGCTGACGGCGCTGGGGTCACTGTTGCTGTTCTTTGAACTGGAGTTGAACCAGATTGACGACGCGGCCTTGGCGTCAAAAATGAAAGACAAGGCTTTGGCGCATTACAGGCCGTGGCTGGACAATCTGCGCTTTGAAAAGCCCTATCAGCTGGATGCCAAGACGGAGCAGCTGTTCCTTGAAAAATCGCAGACGGCAGCTGGTGCCTTCAACCGGTTGTTTGATGAAACCATGGCGGGGCTTCGCTTTGAGGTGGGTGGTGAAAGCCTGACGCTGGAACCGACGCTGAACCTGATGCAGGACCCGGATGAGGCCAAGCGCAAGCAGGGGGCCGAGGCTTTGGCCAAGACCTTTGGGGCCAACATCAAGCTGTTCACGCTGATCACCAACACGCTGGCCAAGGACAAGGAAATCTCGGACCGCTGGCGCGGCTTCAAGGACATTGCGGCAGCGCGGCATCTTTCCAACCGCGTTGAGCCCGAGGTGGTGGATGCGCTGGTGGCCGCCGTGCGTGCCGCCTATCCGCAGCTTTCGCACCGCTATTACCGCATGAAGGCGAAGTGGCTGGGCAAGGACAAGCTGATGCATTGGGACCGCAATGCGCCGCTGCCGCAGGAAGACACGCGCGTGGTGCCGTGGGCCGATGCCAAGAAGATGGTGCTTGATGCCTATGGTGATTTCTCGCCGGAGATGGCCGGAATTGCGCGCGGCTTTTTTGACAAGAAATGGATTGATGCACCGACACGGCCCGGCAAGGCGCCGGGGGCTTTTGCGCACCC
>CALMEZ010000095.1 GCA_937864985.1 uncultured Alphaproteobacteria bacterium | reverse complement strand
GGGTCTATTGCTGCTGGTGGCCGCGCCCTCGGCATGTCGTATCGACGGGCCTGGGAATTGGTGGAGGAGCTTAACCAGATTTTTGGCCAGCCGGTCGTTTCGTCAAAGACCGGTGGCAAGAAGGGCGGAGGCGCGACGTTGACACCTTTGGGATTAACGTTGATTTCCCGCTATCGGGCAATCGAACGCGCGGCCAAGGGAGCCGCCGACAACCACATGGCTGCCTTGCAGCACATTGCCATTTCGGATTCTCCGAAACCGACCTGAATGCAGTCAAACATGCCGTAAAGCGCGCGGAGGAGCCCGCCTAATCGTCCGCCACCTGAACAAAGATCACAATTCGCCACCAAGATAGAGCGATTTCACGCGATCATCGTTTAGCAATTCTGCGGAGTTTCCGGACAGCGCGATTGTACCGGTTGTCAAGGCATAGGCGCGCTGCGAGATGCGCAATGCCATCCGTGAATTCTGCTCCACCAGCAGTACACTGACTTTCTCATCGCGATTGATGGCGACGATGGAGCGGGCGATGTCCTGCACCAATTTGGGTGCAACCCCGAGTGAAGGCTCGTCGAGCAACAAGAGTTTCGGTTTGGCCATCAGTGCGCGGCCGATCACCATCATCTGCTGTTCACCGCCGCTCATGGTTCCGGCCGCCTGTCCGTAGCGTTCCTTCAAACGTGGAAATCGTGTCAGGACCATGTCGAGTGATCGCTGGATCTCTGCCTTGTCGGTGCGCGTGAAAGCGCCCATCAACAGATTGTCCTTCACTGTCATGAATGGAAATACCCGGCGGCCCTCGGGCACCATGGCAATGCCTGCTTTCACCAAGTCAGCTGGATTGCTGCCATCAACCCTCTTGCCCTGATAGTGAATTTCGCCAGACTTGATCTTGCGCAAGCCGGTGATAGCCCGCAGAATTGACGACTTGCCCGCCCCGTTGGCGCCGATCAGCGCCACCGTTTCGCCTTCATTGACATCAAGCGACACGCCCTTCAGGGCATAGACATGGTCATAGTAGAGTTCGACATTCGAGACTTTCAGAATCTGGTTCATGACTACAGCCCGATTGTCTCGTCTTCGACGCCAAGATAGGCCTCGATGACCTTGTTGTCGCTCTGAATTTCGGCCGGTGTTCCCTCGGCAATCTTCTCACCGAAATTCAGTACCACAATGCGGTCGGAAATTTTCATCACGGCCGGCATGTCATGTTCCACAAGCAGGATTGTCAGGCCGCGATCCCTGAGTCTGCGCACCATGGCGACGGCCTTCATGGTCTCATCGTGGTTCATGCCGGCAAAGGGCTCATCCAGCAGCAGGACCTGAGGGTTGGTGGCAAGACCGATGGCGATGCCGAGCGCACGGAGGTGGCCATGGGGCAGGTTGCGCGCAATCTCGTTGCGTTGGCCATCTAGGTTCAGGAATTTGATGATTTCGTCGGCTGACTCGCCAAAGCTTCTTTCGTCCTGCCTTGCTGTCTGGGTCCCCAGGAAATATCCAGCCAAGGATGCCTTTGAGCGGAGATGGTGCGCAACAATGACGTTGTCTCGCACTGACATGTTCTTGAAGATCGTTGTTTCCTGAAAGGTGCGAACGACGCCCTTTCGCGCCGCAATGTGTGGGGCAAGGCCTGAAATACGTTCGCCCCTGAACAGGACTTCGCCGCTGGTCGGCTTCAAGAAGGATGAGATCAGTTTGAAAAGTGTGGACTTGCCGGCCCCATTTGGGCCGATGACAGACAGGATTTCCTTTTCGTTGACGCTGAAGCTCACGTTGTTCACCGCAGTCAGACCACCGAACTTCTTGGTCATGCCACTGATTTTGAGGATCTCTGCCATCGGTCAGCCTTTCCTCTTGCCTTCGCGAAGGCTCAGCAAGCCGTTGGGCAGCACCAGCATCAGGACGATCATTGCGAACGAATAGATCAGGAGCTGCCATTTACCGGTTTCGAAAAGCAGGTTCCAGCCAAAGTATAGGACGAGTGTGCCGAGCATCGGGCCGAAAACGTAGCCCAAACCGCCGAGGAAGCAGTTGAGCATGAAGTTCACGGAGTCCGTCACCGTAAAGCTCGAAGGATAGACCGACTGTGTTGCAGCCACAAACATTGCGCCACTAATGCCGCCGAGAAACGAAGAAATCGCGTAGGCGATCAGACGCAAATAGGCGATATTGACGCCAATTGAAGAAGCGAGTTCCTCGTTCTGCTGAAGAGACATGCAGATGTGGCCAATGCGCGAATGGACCAGCCGATACATGCCGGCATAACAAAGCGTCATCAGCACCGCCGAGACAAAATAAAAAGCAATGCGTGGATTTTCCATGGCGGCAAAATCAGGGATGAGGGTGATGCCAAGAATATTCAATGGACCAGGCTGAGGGATGCTGGTGATGCCTTTGGCACCACCGGTGATCGGCAGGGCGAGCGTCAGAAGGCGCATGACTTCAGTCAAGACCAAGGTGACCATGGCAAAATAGACGCCCCGCAGCCTCAAGATCGGGAGGCCGATGAAGATGCTGGCAGCCGCGCAAAAAATGCCGCCGACCGGCAATGTCCACCAGAACGTCCAGCCGTAAGTCATGACAAGGATGGCGGAGACATATCCTCCCATCAGGGCGTAGGCGCCTTGACCGATGTTGATGCGGCCGATGTAGAACGTCAACCAGACGCCTGCGCTACCAATGGACAGCAGCGCAATGGAAGTGAACACATAATAAAGGTCCTTGCGGCCCGTTGTGGCGATGCCGACGGGTATCACCACAAAGACGAGCAGAAGGAAAAGCAAGACGCCAATCAGTTTCTTCGTCATGGCTGTCTCAACCCCAAGGCTTGCCCATCAGGCCGTGTGGCCGGATGCTGAGGAACACCATCAGGGCGGCAAAAATCACGAGATACGTCACATCACCATATTCGCGCAGGACCGTGAGGCCGACCGACTCCATCATGCCAAGAATAAAGCCGCCGGCGATGGCACCACCCACAACTCCTGCGCCGCCGATCATGATCATCATGAAGGCCTTGATCGAGATTGGGCCGCCGATGCCGGAGTTGACGCCAGTGATTGATACCAGCAGCCCTCCGACGAGACCCGCCAGCATGGCACCAAGCGCGAAACCAATCATGGTGTAGCGGTCAACTTCCACGCCCATCAGCTGGGCAGCGACGCGGTCCTGGGCCAGGGCACGCATGGCCCGGCCTGGCTTAGTGTATTTCATGAAGGCAATGAATCCGGCGATGAGGGCTGCCGCGATCACCGCAACGGCGATTCGGTCATAGGGCAAAATGATCCCAAAATCGTTGAAGACGCCCTTGACGATCTTGGGAACGCCGCGCTGCTTTTCCCCAAACAACAGCAGGATGACGGCATCGAAAAAGAATGCTGTTGCAGCGGCGAGGAGCATGGTGCTCTCTTCACGATGGCTGCGCCTGATGACGGTGCGGAACAGGTAGCGTTCCATCAATCCGCCGATGATGAAGAGCGTGACGCCAGAGGCAAGAACCGCCAGTGGAAACGGCAATCCCAACTGGCCGTAAATCGAATAGGTGATGAACCCGCCTAAAACGTACATTTGCCCGTGGGCAAAATTGAGCACGTTCATGAGGCCGAAAATCAATGTCAGTCCCAGTGCGATAAGGGCGTATTGCGCACCGAGATAGAGGCCGTTTGCTATGACTTGTTCCATACCCGCAATTGCCCCGCTGGAAGCCAAGAGAGAGGCCCGGCTTTCGGCCGGGCCTCAATGGTAACAGTCCCTCTGAGGTTAGTCGACGGTTCCGACGAACAAGGTTTGGAATGCGCCGTCCTTGTATTCATTCACAACCATCGGCACGGCAAGCTGGCGCTTCTGGCCGAAGGAAGTTGAGCCGACATACTTGAGCTTGGCGTTTTCATCCTTGAGGTAGGGATTCTTGGCTTCAAACGTGTCGATCGTCTTCTTGAACTCGTCGACATTGTCGATCGCCGCGGGGTTGGCCTTCAGTGTTTCAAGAATATAGTCGAGGGCATATACCTTGGTGTTGGACTCGTCGTTATATTCGCCGAACATCTCAGTGTACTTGGCGACGAAGGCCTTCATCTGGTCCGAGGCGATTTCAGGCGTCGAAGCACCGCCCACTGAAATGAAGCCGTTCGCCAGATCACCGGCGCCTTCAGCAAGAACCTTGGCGTCCTGCGCTGTCTCCGTCGAAATCAGCCCTTCATAACCGAGTTCACGCGCCGCGCGGATGAGCAGTGGTGCGTTGGCAGGCGCAACGCCTGAGAGCACCAGAAGGTCAGGCTTCAAGGCGACGATTGGTGTCAGAACTGGCGTGAAGTCACGCGTGTCATTCTGGTAGGTGTCCTTGTCGGCAACAACCTCAAGACCCAGCGCCTTGGCGGCGGCGACGCCAGAGTCACGCTGGCTGAGAGGGTCGGACTCGTTGGCGGCCACGAAGGCGACTTTCTTCACGCCCTTGTTCTCCATCAGGTATTTGTAGATGGCCGGGCCAGATTGGTAGTTGGCGATCATGCCGAGAACGGCATTCGAAGCGGGCGCGGTGTAGAGCTCCTTCGGGAAAGCGTAGGGGAAATAGATGATGTTGTTCTTTTCAGCCACCGGACGCACGGCCGCAGCACCGTCGTCAACATTGGGGCCGACAACATAGTGGATGCCTTCCTGCGCCATTTTTTCCATGCCTTCAACGGCGCGCTTGGGGTCCTTCTGGTCGTCGAAGGTGATGACCTTGATCATGTAGGTCTTGTCACCGATCTTCACACCGCCGGCCGCGTTGTAAATGGCTTCCAGGGTTTGCATGGAGCGCACGTTGGATGTTCCCCAAGCTGCGGCAGGGCCGCTGGTGACACCGACAAAGCCGATCTTCAATTCGTCTGCGGCCAATGCGTTACCGGCACCGGCAACAAGGGCAAAGGCAGCGGCCGCACCCAAAACCGTGCGGCGGGAAAGTTTCGATATCATTGTCATGCGAATATTCCTCCTGTTGGAACCAGTTCTTCCCATTGTCATCTGCACCCGGCTCTGCTCTGTTGGCTGACTTGGGATGCGCGACTGTGACGGACTATGACTGCAATTGCCGACATTGGCAATTGGCAAAACAATATTGTATACAATTGGCGGAAGACCGGGCAGCTTGCATATGGTTTGATCAGAGGTTGCCGCAAAACCACGCGGTCAGGTGCGAATGTAATGAAAATAAAGGTCATCAATCCCAATACGACAGCCTCAATGACGGACACGATCGCAGCGGCTGCGCGTGCGGTTGCGGCGCCCGCCACCGAGATTATCGCCGTGACATCGCGTTCCGGTGCGGTATCCATCGAAGGCCATTATGACGAAGCGATGAGCATCGTGGGACTGGTTGATGCCATTAATGAGAAGCCCGCCGCGGATGCCTACATTATCGCCTGTTTTGGTGATCCGGGTCTGTTGGCCGCACGCGAGATCGCTGCCGGTCCCGTCATTGGGATTGCCGAGGCCGCCATGCATGCGGCGAGTTTCCTGGCGACAGGCTTTTCCGTCGTTACAACACTGGAGCGTACCCGCATCATCGCAGAACATCTCGTGCGCAATTACGGGATGGAGCATCATTGCCGCCGGGTGCGCGCCACTGATATTCCGGTTCTGGAACTGGACAAGCCAGGGTCAAATGCAAGAGCCATGATCCTGCGCGAGTGCGAAGCTGCACTGTCGGAGGACAAGTCCGGTGCCATCGTGCTGGGCTGTGCTGGTATGGCCGATCTCAACCGCTTCCTGGAAGACAAGCTGGGTGTTCCGGTGATTGATGGCGTAACGGCGGCGGTGAAATTTGCAGAAGCACTGGTGGGTTTGGGTTTGAAGACAAGCAAGCGTGGTGATCTCGCTTACCCGCTGCACAAGCCCTACGCTGGCAGCTTGAGCGCCTATGCTCCGCCAAACCGCCCGAATGGACTTGCAAACCCGGGGTGAGTCACCCGCGCACTTTCTTTCTTGCAGATTTGCCGGCGAACAACTGGTGAAAATCCGGACTTTGCTGGCTGGCCGTCAAATCAATCTGAGCTTCGATATGCTGCAGATGGTGCTCCATATATTTTGCTGCCATCCCGGCGTCACGCGCGAGCATGGCATTGGCAATTTCAAGATGCTCGGTGTGGGAGCAGGGGATTGCGCCTGGCGATTCATACAAAGCGATGATGAGAGAGGAGCGGGAGACAAGCTCTTCAAGAAAGCTCTCTAGCACGGCGTTGCCGGACAGTCTGGCGAGTTGCCTGTGAAAGTCGCCCGAGAGCTGCAGTCGGTCTGCCTTCCGGCCCTTTGCAAAGGCTTGCTGTTCCGATTTTGCCAGTTTGACCAGTGACTGAAGCTCAACGCCTGTGGCTTTGGTGATCGTCATGCGGACGATGATCTGTTCCAATTCCCGTCTTGCCTCAAAAATCTGATGGGCCTCCGTTGCACTGGGCCGGGCAACTGAAGCGCCCTTGTTTGGAACAACATCGACCAATCGCTCATGGGCCAGCTTGTGGAGTGCTTTCCTGACAACGGTTCGGCTCACCTTAAAGGCCGCTGACAACTTGTCTTCGAGAAGTGCCGTGCCGGGTGGAATCTTGTGATCAATGATGGCGCGATACAGCGCCTTGTGGATATGGATATCGGCGGGTTCTTTGCGTCTGATTTCCTTGGCCATGTCAATTCCCCCGCCACAGCCCGCCTTGCTTCTCAAGAAACGAGATGATTTCCGAGACGCCCTTTTGGCGCAAGAGGTCGGTGAACACAAAGGGCCGTTCGCCACGCACCGTTTTCGTGTCGCGTTCCATAGTTGCGAGATCGGCCATGACGTGTGGCGCGAGATCTGCCTTGTTGATGATCAGCAGGTCAGACCGCGAAATGGCAGGACCGCCTTTGCGGGGGATCTTCTCGCCTTGGCAAACAGAGATGACATAGAGCGTCAGGTCGGCGAGCTCCGGCGAAAATGTAGCTGCCAAATTGTCGCCACCTGACTCGATGAAGATCACATCGAGTTCAGGGAAGCGTTGCACCATTTCATCAATGGCAGCGAGATTGAGAGAGGCGTCTTCGCGGATGGCCGTGTGCGGGCAGCCGCCAGTTTCAACACCCATGATGCGCTCCTCCGGTAGTGCCTGCAACCGGTTGAGGATGAGGGCATCTTCCTTGGTGTAAATGTCGTTGGTGATAACTGCGACAGAATAGGTCTCGCGCATCGCCTTGCAGAGTTTTTCGGTCAACGTCGTCTTGCCGGACCCGACTGGTCCGCCGATGCCGACGCGCAATGGTCCCCGGGACAGTAGGGTGTTCATGTGCGGAAAATCCTGGGTTCGAGTGTCTCATGTTGCATGGAGGCAATTTCTGCGGCAAAACATGGTCCGCCCAAATCGTCAAGACTTGCGCTTTGCGCCCGTCTGACAGTGGCCGAAATGTGTGGCGTTAGTTTCCGCAGAATTTGCAAGCCCGCAGTCTGGCCCAAAGGCACCAGACGAACCGCGACCGATACGAGCGCCGCACAAAAACCCTGGAGAAATGCGAGGAGTGACTCTTCTTGCAGAACACCCATGGCATGGCAGGCTTGGCCCGCTGCGACGGGATAGGCAAGCGTTTGAGCGGGGGGTGCCGTGTTTGTCCAGACCGAAGCCGCGATGGCGAAATTCCGGCCAAGCTGCGTTGTTTCCTGATAGCGTTCCGCAGAGGCTGCAAGCGCCAGTGCCATTTCGTTCAGCGATGCAGGCGTTTGGCGCCAACACGAGGCAAAGAAGATCGCATCATTCCAGCCTGAGCCTCGCACCAAGAGATCACTGATCCAGATTTCCACGTCTTCCGCATTCCGCAACCGGCCATCCGCGATGGCCTGTTCCAACCCATGGCTGTAGGCGAAGGCACCAATCGGAAAGGCTGGCGACATCCAGTTCAAAAGCAATAGCAATGAGTTGTGATCAGTGCGCATGGGCAAACGGCCCCTGCGCCGAATAGGCGCCCTGGACAGGGTCAAACTGATCCCGGATCTCCGTCACCGTGGCATGCAGCTTTTCCAGCATATCCTTGATGACAGGATCGCGCTTGATCAGGATGCGGTCCCATTCCAGCTGGGCCGGCAAATGGCGGTTGCCCAACTGCCAGGCCAGGGACACGATGTGCGCTGCGCTTACGCCACGCACTTCGTAAAGGTCTTCTTCTGCGGCTGCCACTTCTACAAAGCGGCCATCCTCCAGCTCCAAATGATCTCCATCCTCGCAGTAGACGGGCCGCTGCAGGTCAATCAGAACTTCATAACCGTCCTCGGTCACCAGAAGTTTCCGGCGGAAATGGCGGTCCTGGGCATCCAGCACAAACCTGTCGAATGCCGTTCCGGGTGCTTCCGAAAGCCTGATATGTTTGATGGCCCGCAACATTTTCAGAACAGGAAATAGCGCTGTGCCATGGGCAGGCTGATGGCCGGCTCGCAGACCAGCAATTCGCCATCGGCGCGCACTTCATAGGTTTCAGGATCGACCTCGATATGGGGCAGGGCGTTGTTGTGCACCATGTCCTTTTTGCCAATGCCCCCGCGAGTATTTTTCACCGCCACCATCTGCTTGGCTGTACCGAGACGGTTTTGCAAACCTGCCGCTTTCGCAGCTTCCGAGACAAAGGTCACCGATGAGTTCGTGCGGAGCTTGCCAAAACTGGCAAACATCGGGCGATAGTGCACTGGCTGTGGTGTTGGAATTGAGGCATTGGGATCACCCATTGGCGCGGCGGCGATTGACCCGCCAAGCAGCACCATGTCCGGCTTCACGCCGAAGAAGGCCGGGTTCCAGATCACGAGATCGGCGCGCTTTCCCACTTCAACCGAACCAACTTCATGAGCAATGCCATGTGCGATGGCCGGATTAATCGTGTACTTGGCGACATAGCGTTTGGCGCGGATATTGTCGTTGTTACCCTCGCCTGCCAGTGCGCCGCGCTGCTGCTTCATCTTGTGTGCCGTCTGCCAGCAGCGGATGATGACTTCTCCCACACGGCCCATGGCCTGGCTGTCTGATGAAATCATCGAAAAAGCACCGAGGTCA
>CALMEZ010000094.1 GCA_937864985.1 uncultured Alphaproteobacteria bacterium | reverse complement strand
TTCGTCGGCGTGGCTTTCGATCTGCACTGTGATGTCTGGATACTTCGCCAGCCACTTGGCTTGCTGCACCAGCGTGTCCTGCGCCTGGGCTGTCAGGGTAGACTGGTCCTGTTCGAAATAGACCTTGTCGCCCGCATTGGCGGCAAGGTCACCCTGGGAACCGGGAATCTGTCCACCGGCGCCGCCGGCGCCGTCTGACAGCAAGCCGGACCCCATGCCATCACCATTCAATCCGGCCGATGGTTTCTTAGTGCAAGCCGAAAGCGAAAGTGCTGCGGCCATGGCCAGGACGATTGTCAGGCCGGTCTTCGATTTCATAAGCATATGTGTACCCACTTTTGAGGCCCCCCGGCCCCACCACGTTCAGACTTCCTTTGCCTTGATAAGCTTAAACACGCGTTCAGAAGCGTGGTTAAGAAAAGGTAGCCGGCCTCAATTCAGGCGCGGCGACCAGGCCGGATCCGAACCAAAATTCGGCGTTGGAATGCGCTGTTCGTTGTACCCCGTCACGTCGACTGAGAACAGTTGTGCGCCACCGTTCTCGCCTCCCGTCTCGCGGAAGAACATCACTACATGGCTGTTCGGCGCCCACGTCGGGCCTTCATTATGGAAACCTTCCGTCAGAATGCGTTCGCCCGATCCATCAGGCTTCATTACGCCGAT
This sequence comes from uncultured Alphaproteobacteria bacterium, assembly GCA_937864985.1. Lineage (GTDB taxonomy): Bacteria > Pseudomonadota > Alphaproteobacteria > Rhizobiales > Aestuariivirgaceae > Aestuariivirga. The sequence goes on along the minus strand of CALMEZ010000094.1, from coordinate 4,689 downwards.
GGCAAACTTGCCGGCATTGTTCTTGGTGAAGGCAATCCACTTGCCATCCGGTGACCAGACGGGCGTGGAATAACGCCCCTGCCCGAAGCTGATGCGTTGAGGGTTGGAGCCGTCAGCGCCCATCACATAAATCTGCTGAGTGCCGCCACGGTCTGATTCAAAGGCAATCTGTCCGCCATCAGGTGAATAGCACGGTGCAGTGTTGATTGAGCCGCCCTGCGTCACACGGCGTGTCTGCCGTGTCTGCAAATTCATCTCGATGATATCGGAATAATTGCCGTCATCGCTCTGCAAACTCATGATGATGGTGTTGCCATCCGGTGAGAAGCGCGGCGCGAAACTCATGTTCTGGAAATCGCCAACAATCTCTTTCTGATTGGTGTCGATGTTGTAGATGAACACGCGCGGCACGCCCGTGTCATAGGACATGAAAGCCACTTCATTGGCCGTCGGGTTGAAGCGCGGCGTCAGCAGCAGGCTGCCATTAATAGGGAGCACGCGCGGATTGAAACCATCCTGATCCATGATGGCGAGCTTCTTCACACGCTCGGCCTTGCCACCCGTCTCGTCGACAAAGACAATGCGCGTATCGAAATAACCGTCAAAACCCGTGATCGCCTTGTAAATCTGGTCAGCGACGCGGTGCGCAATGCGCCGTGCAAGTTTCGGCGAAGCCGCCACATCGCTGGCGATGATCATCTGCCCTGCCGCCACGTCATAAAGCTTGAACGACACTTTGATCTTGCCGCCATCTTGCGAAACACCACCGACCACCAGCGCCTTGGCGCCAATCTGCTGCCAGTTGGGGAAAGTTGGCTCCGCGCCCAGTCCCGCCTGCTCGGGGTAAGACCCAGGGTCCATCGGAGAGAAATAACCGGAATGGCCAAGGTCATTGGCAATCACGCCAGCAATTGTTGACGACACATCATCATTCCCAAAGGGCGCGATGGCCACGGGGATCGGATCAACAGCACCTTGGGTGTTGGTCCCGGTGATCTTGGCCTGTGCCATGGGCGTCAGCACCAAAAGGCTCCACAGCGCGAGCACAAATGGCATCGTCCACCTGGCGGCAACTGATAATGTCTTCATGGTCACGTCTCTCCGGTCATCATTTATGGCACGAATTTCCATTCGAATTCACGCCACACGTCAAATTTGTCTTTCGGCAGCTCGGAATAGGGCTGGCAAGCCATGACGGCTGCGATGGCAGAGCGCAGCGTCACGTCATAGAACGTCTGGTCGGTGCGCCCGCCCACAACCACGGGCTGGCCCACAACGTTGCCGTTCCTGTCCATTTGCCAGCCGATAACAACTTCAGCCCCCGAATCAATGGCAGCCGGTGGCTTATCCCAGCATTTTTCGAACTTTTTCTGAACCAGGGCGGCGATGGTCGCTTCCAGCGCCGCATCCTCGCCCTGCACATCCTGGTTGGCCTGTTCAGGTGACCCGGCTGTATCCTTCTTCTGCAAGGCCTGTGTGGCGTCCTTGTTTTCCTTGTTCAGAAGATCATCAAGTTGCGCCATGTCGAGTTTGCGCTTCTTTTTTTCAGCCTCAAGCTTCTTGGCATCGTCAGCTTTCTTCTGCTCGGCCAGCTTCTTGGCTTCCTCGGCCTTTTTCTTCTTTTCTTCGGCCTTGCGCTTGATCTCGTCCTGCTTGCGTTGCTCGTCAATCGCCTTCTGGTCAGCTTCCAAAAGGTCACTCAACGCGTTCTGGTCAGGCGGCGGCGGGTCGGCCTGCTTGGGCGGCGGTGTGGGATCAGGTTTCGGTTCAGGTTTCGGCGGCGGCGGTTCAGCCTTGTCCGGCTCGGCAGCCTGCTTGGTCTTGTCGGCGACCTTGTCGACGGGCTTGGGTTTGTCAAGAGTCTCAGAAGCTTTTGGCGCAGGCTTATCGGCCGGCTTGTCCGGCGTCTTGGTCTGCGCCTTCAGCTTGGTGTTGTCGGTGATGTTGGTGATGTCAACGGTAATGGCTTCCGACGGCTGGATGTCAAAGGGTTTGACCTTCGGCAGGCCGATCATCACGGCAATCAGGATGATCGCGTGAAAGATGACCGAACTGACGAAACCCTTTTTCATCGATCAGTTGCCGGCTGTGTCCGCAGGCAATGTCGCAAGCCCCACCTTGGCGTAACCCGCCTTGCTCAGGATACCCAGAACTTCCATGACAGTTCCGTATGACAGGTTGGCGTCAGCCCGCACCTGAATCTGCTGCTGCAAGCCGTCCTTGGCCGAAGTCGCCACCTGCGCGGTGATCTGGTCATAGGGGATGACCTTTTCATCAATGTAGATTTTCTTGTCAGCCTGCACGGTGATGAACAGCGGCTTGGCAGGGGAAGGCGTGGGCTTGGCGCTGGTTTTCGGCAAGTCAACGGGAACGCTCACGGTCATCAATGGCGCCGCCACCATGAACACGATCAGAAGCACCAGCATCACGTCAACAAGAGGCGTGACGTTGATATCGCTCATCGTACCGTGACGGCTGGCGCGGCGGCCGCGCCGTGCCCCACCCTTCATTCCACCCGCTGCAGCGCCCATCTAATCAGGCCCTTTCGTCGAGCTGGCGCGAGATGATGGCGGAAAACTCGTCCGCGAAATTCTCGAGGCGCGTGGAAATCTTGGCCGCATCGGCCGAGTACATATTGTAGAAGATTGTCGCCGGTATGGCGGCAACAAGGCCGATGGCCGTTGCAAAAAGCGCTTCAGCAATGCCGGGCGCCACGACGGCAAGGCTGGTCTGGCCAGAAGCGGCAATGCCCTGGAACGACGTCATGATGCCCCACACCGTGCCGAACAACCCGATGAAGGGGCCGGCAGAGCCGACCGTGGCCAGGAACAACAGGCGCGATTCCAGGTCGCCCATCTCCTTCTGGATCTGCACGTCCATGACCTTCTCGATGCGTTTCTGCACACCGGCAAACCCGGCCCGCATGGCGGCCCCTTGGCTGCGCTTCCACTCCTGCATGGCTGACACGAAAATGGACGCCATGCCCGTCAAGTTGCGGTTGCTCATGGCAATGTACAGATCTTCAAGAGATTGCCCCGACCAGAAGGACTGTTCAAACCGGTCATTGGCGGCATGCACCTTGCGGAAGGTGTAGAACTTCTCAAAAATGATCGCCCAGCACCAGAACGAGGCCAGCGCCAGCCCGATCATCACGAGGAACACGGGCCATGAGGCATTGAGCAGCAAGTGAATGAGAGAGACCTGCGCATTTTGCACGGCAGGTGATTGTGCGGTTTGATCCATGAGTGCTGTCGGCCCCTGTTTGGCGGCTGAATGGTCCCCTTATTCGCCGCCCACCTTCAGGCCAGGGCCTGAGGCCCGTGCCCTAAACAGTTAAAATCTGTCGATTCTGGGGCAAAATCACGTGAAAACCCGAATCGCAGTAAGGCCGGACGGGGACCCGCCAGCCTCAATCGGCAGATGAATCATTTATGGTTAACAAGAGGTTAGGATTAGGAGGCGGTAAACTTCGTAGCCATCTCCTGGGGAATGCGCTTGGGCCGTCCCCGCCCGTCAATCAGCACGGCCGTTACATCCGCGGTGAATAGCACCTCATCGCCACGCATCACTTTCTGTAAAACTTCGAAGCGTGCGCCACCGATCTCGCCAGCGCGGGATTCGACAGTGATCACATCATCAAAGCGCGCCGGCTTCAGGAAATCGCAGTTCATCTTGCGGATGACAAAGAATGTCTTGCTGTCACCTTCTGCCAGCGCGTTCTGGTCAAATCCAATAAGACGGATCAGATCGCTCCGCGCCCTCTCGCAGAATTTCAAGTAATTGGCGTGGTAGACGTAGCCGGAAAAATCCGTGTCTTCGTAATAGACGCGCATCGCAAGGCGATGCACGCCATCAGAGATCTTTCCTTCAAGCATCATCTTCCCCCAGCGGCAGCACACCTTGCGTGATCTCGGGCCGGTTCGGCACGGCAAGTCCTAAGTGCTTGAAGGCATGATGCGTCAACAAGCGGCCACGCGGCGTGCGGTTGAGGAAGCCGAGTTGTAACAGGTAAGGCTCTACCACATCTTCAATCGCATCCCGCGCCTCTGAGAGCGAAGCCGCAATCGTGTCCACGCCAACCGGCCCACCACCGAAGTTCAAGGCGATGCATTTGAGATAGCGATGATCAAGTGCATCAAGCCCTGCGGCGTCTACATCAAGCAGGCGCAGGGCCTTGTCGGCAGTCTTGGCGTCAACGCGCTCAACGCCATCAACAGAGGCAAAATCCCGCACGCGCCGCAAAAGGCGGCCTGCAATGCGCGGCGTGCCGCGCGAACGCCGGGCAATTTCCCGCGCCCCATCATCACTCACCGGCAGTTGCAGAATGCGCGCGCCGCGCCGCAGCACCAGGGCAACGAAGGTGTCGGGCTCGTGCGGCACGGGATGAACCCAGGTGCCTTCGGCGCCGGTGGCCCGATTGGTTGTTTCTCACGAGCGCCAATTTGTGGTGGGCCAGCCTGGTGTTAATCCGGTGGTAAGCGACTCTCCTCTCCTTCAGGCGCTGTTAGGAATGGGCGATCTCAGTCCTTCTCCTTTAGAAGGTGTTTCGCGCGTGCGGGAAATTGTTGTCGAAGGTGAAGATTCTTCGGTTGAACCTTATTCGATCACTCGAGACGTCTTGCCGACGGTGTCGTTAGCCGGACAACCGCTGTATCGTGTTCGGATTGATATTCGAGAACTGAGACGGCT
>CALMEZ010000093.1 GCA_937864985.1 uncultured Alphaproteobacteria bacterium | reverse complement strand
CATAGCCACATCATGATGGGTCGAAAGCTCGTTGAAGCGCCGGGCGAATGCCGGTCAAATCACGATGTTCTTTGCGACCTTGCGGCCCGCGTCGGCGCGGAACACCCGGGCTTTTCAATGTCACCACGCCAGCACATCGACAGGCTGTTGAAGGATTCGCGCCGCCGGGGTGTGGATGACCTTGACCGCGAAAACTGGTTTGATGTGATGCCGGATTTCGAAACGGCGCATTTCATCAAGGGCTTCAACCATCCGGACGGGAAGTATCACTTCCGTGCCGACTGGAAAAAGGCATCTGGCGTTATCTCGACTATGGGCGCGCTAGGGCCATGGGCAGAGATGCCCACATTCCCCGATCATTGGGCAGCCCACGAACAGGCTTCTGAAGAAAAACCCTTCCGTCTTGCCACCAGCCCGGCCCGTACCTTCCTCAATTCCACCTTCAATGAGACGCCAGGTTCAGTAAAGCGCGAGGGCAGGCCGAGCGTCATGATGCATCCTGACGACATGGCAGCAGGTGGTATTGTGGATGGCGACAAAGTGGTTGTCGGCAACGATCGTGGACAAGTGATCTTGCATGCGAAAGCGCACCAGGGGCAACAGCGCGGTGTGCTGATTGCCGAAGGCATCTGGCCGAACGAGGCCCATGAAGGCGGCTGCGGCATCAACACGTTGACAGGTGCCGATCAGCCTGCACCGGCCGGTGGTGGCGCATTCCATGACAATGCGGTTTGGTTGCGCAAAGCCTGACATGAATCGCAGCTGAACAGGCGGTTCAGCCCGCACTCATCCGTATCCTGATAAATATTTTGTAAGTTCATGATTTTGGCGCATTTCCGCCCTCCGTTAACCATACCTGTCCGTTAGATGTCAGGCTCGGAGCGGTAGAAAACGCTACGGAGACGGATGGCTACAATGTTTGACGGTATGCAAGTTATTGAAAATGCGGATCAAAAAGCGGCTCCGCAAGAGTCCGCAAAGTCGAATCGCTTTGTCAACGAACGTGCCATGTTGCTGGTTATGGCCGCCACAATGGGGCTTTCCACCATGGCCGTGATCGGCGTGACGGCTGTTTCGGCCTAGGCGAGTTTGGCCAATCTTTCGCTCAGCAACGCAAAGAAGCCGTCTGAGTCGATTCCCCGGCAGTAGGTGACGTTCGCCTTGCGCCCGGAAACACCCCACCAGTCTGCTACTGTCATGCCCATCGTCAGTTCGCTTTCGCATTCCACCGACACATTGATGTGACGTGACTTGAACAGCTCCGGCTTCAACAGCCAGGCGATGACACAGGGGTCATGCAGCGGCCCACCATCAGATCCATATTTCTCAACATCGAAGCGTTCAAAGAAATCCAGCATCAGGGCCACGGCAGGGCCGGTGTTGTTCTTCATCTGGCGGAATTTTTCGACACGCGCCTTGGTGGTCAGGGCCTGATGGGTGCAATCCAGCGGGATGAGCGTGATCGGCACGTCACTTTCAAACACCAGCCGTGCCGCCTGCGGGTCGACGTAGATGTTGAATTCGGCGGCGACGGTCACATTGCCACCTTCGAAGAAGCCGCCACCCATGGCGACGATGCGCTTGATGCGTGATGCAATGCGCGGCTCTTTCACCAGCGCCAGACCGATGTTGGTCAGCGGCCCCAGCGTGCACAAGGTGACCGTGCCTGCTGGCCGCTGCATTAGCGTATCGATGATGAAATCAACACCATGCTGCTGTTGGAGCGGCATTTTTGGCTCCGGCAGCACAGGGCCATCAAGGCCAGTGCGCCCGTGCACATGCTCCGCCGTCACAAGATTGCGCAACATCGGGCGAATGGCACCTGCAAACACCTTCACATCAGGGCGCCCGGCCAGTTCGCAGATCTTGCGGGCATTCACTTCGGTCAACGCCAGCGGCACATTTCCCGCCACTGCCGTAATGCCCAGGAGTTCGATCTCCGGAGACGCCAGGGCCAGCAAGATGGCAACGGCATCGTCCTGGCCGGGGTCTGTGTCGATAATGATGGGGTGCTTGGCTGTCATGGTCCGCTCGCGTTTCGAGTGGCCAGTGGTGCCGCAGGCCCCGCGCTATTGCAAGGGAAAATCCGGGAAGTAGAGCTTCTGCAGGCGCCCGATATAGGCCATCACATTGGGGCGGGCCCGCAAGTCATCCTTGATTGGGCTGGAAAACAGCGTGGCGCTGGCCGCCCACAGAAAGGCGAAGACAGAAGCGTCAGCCCCACATGGCCTGTCCCCAAACAGAAACGGCTTGTCGCCCAGTGTATCCTCGACGGCCTTGATGTCGCCTGCTGCCAGAGATCTTTGCTCCTCGGTAGAATGCCGGCCAAGGCCCTGCAAAAACAATGTCTTCCGTTGCTTCTTTCGGATCATGGATGAAATGAGCGGACGGATCGGACCTGGGAGACCTGCAAAGAATTGCCGCGGCCCCTTGTTGAAATTCTCATCATCCAGCCAGCGGAATGCAATGTTCAGGAAGTAAAGGTGTTCCTCCACCATGCGCGACAAGGCCCAACCGGTAGCCAATTGTGCGGGCGAATAGCCAGCGGAGAAATCAATGCCATGTTTCGTTTCAAGGTGCTGCTGGAGGAAATGGCTGTCGGCGATGATGGTGCCATTGTCATCAAGATATGGCGCCTTGCCCTTCGGTGCCTGCTTGAAACTCATTTTTTCGACACTGTGCGGCAACCCCGACATTTTCAGCAGGGTCAGTGCCTTGATGCAGAACGGGCTGCCATCCGGCAGGCCGAAATAGGGTCCGTAAACATGCAGTTTCAACATTGTTGCCTCCCAAGTGGAAACTCTTCTACTGTCATCTGCTGACAAATTGTGTCAGGAGTGCCGGGTATTGATAGCTTATGAGACGCGCTGAACGCCTGCTTCGCATCATCCAGATTCTTCGCCGCCACCGTCGGCCCGTCAAGGGCCAAACGATGTCGGAGGAACTGGAAGTTTCGTTGCGCACCTTGTATCGTGATATAGCCGACTTGATCTCCGATGGGGTTCCCATACGGGGCGAGGCCGGTGTCGGCTATGTGTTGGGGCAGGGGTATGACCTGCCGCCATTGATGTTCAATGCGGATGAACTCGAGGCCATCATGTTGGGCCTTAGGTGGGTGACGCGGAGAGGGGACAAGGAGCTGGCCCGCGCGGCCAATGACACGATCGCCAAGATCGGCACAGTCTTGCCGGAACCATTGAAGCCCTTGCTCTTTGACGCAAGCCTGATTGCACCACCGGCTTGGCGGTCGGTCGAAGACGCTGTCGACGTGGCCATGATCCGCCATTCCATCCGCGAGCAGCGCAAGCTGGATCTGGTCTATCGGGACGAGAACAACAGCGAGACGACCCGCACCATCTGGCCCATCGGCATTTCCTATTTCGATGCCCAGCGGCTGGTCATCGCCTGGTGCGAATTGCGCAACGGCTTTCGCACTTTCCGCACCGACCGCATGGTCATGTGCACACCAGCTTCTGAAAAATACAAGGAACGGCGCAAGGCCTTGTTGAAACGCTGGATGCAGGAAATGCATACGTCGGGCGGCCTCAAGGATTATGAAGCGATGCTCTAGATATCGCGCTCCTCGTGCGCGTCTTTGCCCGGCACATGTTCAAGAATATCCCCGGGCTGACACTGCAGGAAATCGCAGATGGCCGACAAGGTGTTGAAGCGGATGCCGCGCACCTTGCCGGACTTCAGAAGAGAAATATTTTGTTCGGTGATCCCCACAGCCTCGGCCAGGGCGCGCGACTTGATTTTGCGCTTCGCCAGCATGACATCGAGGTTGACGATGATCGCCATGGCTAAATGATGCCTTGGTTCTCTTCGTGAATAGCGGCGGTTTCCTTCATCAGCAGTGCGAAGGTGAAGAACAGGGTAGCGACCAGAAGTGATGCGATCTGGCCGGAATCAATTTCGATCTGCAGCATCTTCTGGCCGGGTGGGTTGGCACTGGTCATCAGAAGCACGACAATCGTGTGGCACACAATTCCAATAATGGAGAGAATGATCGCAAGGCGGCCCAGCCTTGCGAAAAGGATCTGGCTGGTGGAGGTGAGGAATTCACCGTTGCCGATCAACCGGAACAGGTTCCGCACCTGTGAAAGCCCGTAGAGAAAGACGAGGACAGGCAACACCGCGAAACCCGCTGCTGCCATCATCGCGCTATTGGACGGCCGCGTCAGTGTGCCAGGAATGCCGCGTTGTAAAACGGCGACGGCTTCTTCCGGCTGGATGGCGAGAAAAACACAGTAGCCCGCGAGCAGAAGGAACGATGCCACGCAAATCCACTCGCCAATGCGAGCGATACGCTTAAGCCGTGCGGTGCCATTTTCCTTGTTGCGCATCATCGCGTCCCACTTTGATTGACATGTTTATCGTAAAACAATAAAGAAATATTGTAAAGCAGTCAATTAAGGGTCGTCAATGCGCAGTTTTCGGTTATTTGTCATGGGTTTGTCGGCCGCCGCACTCTCAGCCTGCACTTCGATTCCCGTGTCATCCATGTACCAACTAAGCAAGGTTGATTTCATGACCATGGACCTCAACCGGCTGCGCGTTGCCGTCGTCCTGCCATCAACAATCAAGCCCCGCGCAACGGGCGTGGTCATGGATATCAAATACCGTTCCGGCGAAGAGCCTGAGAAAACGGAAAAAGTGATCCTTGTTCCCGCCACCACTGCAGCCGATCAGGTGGGCTTGCCATCGGATATGGCTGCGGGCAACCGGGTCTATGCCTATCGTCTTGGCACACCCGATGTGGCCAAGCTTGAGGACATCCGAAATCGCGCCCGTCAAGCAAAGGCGGAGAAGAAAAAGGGATCACTCAGCATGGGCATTGCCGCCAAGGAATTTTGCAAGACAGCGCCACTCGGGTCTGGTGCTGTTTACAGCACGACCTATGTCGCCACATCCGAGATCGGAGAATACATTGTCCTGACCAAGGACATAGACCTGCGCAGCGACGCGGCAATCAGCGCATCGCTTGATCACATGCCTGATTGCTCAACTGAGTGAATTCGCAACCTGCGCCAGCGCCCGCACATAGAGCGGGTGTTCTTCGGCCAGCACGCGCCGCGCAAGCGCTTCTTCCGTGTCTCCCGGCAGGATGGGCACACGCGCCTGCGCAATGATCGGTCCGCCATCCAGTTCCGCCGTCACAAGATGCACGGTACAGCCTGCCTCCGTGCGGCCATCTGCCAGCGCGCGCGCGTGGGTGTGCAGCCCCTTGTAGTCTGGCAGCAAGGAAGGGTGGATGTTCAGCATGCGCCCCGCCCATGGCGCGATCAGCACCGGCGTCATGATGCGCATGAAACCGGCACAGCAGATGATATCGAGATCATGCTTTTGCAATTCCGCATACATGGCAGCGTCAAAGGCTTCGCGCGATGGAAAGTCACGATGGTTGACGACAGCCGTCGCGATACCATTTTCCCGGGCCCAGGCAAGCCCTCCGGCATCCGCGATGTTTGAGGCAACCAAAACCACTTCTGCCGGATAGTTCGGCGCGCGCCCAGCCTCCACAAGCGCGCGCATGTTTGAGCCGCGGCCTGAGATCAGAACGCCAACGCGCTTTTTGCGCATCACCCCAACGTGCCCGAATAGGCGACTTGCGCCTCAGCACCTTTGCGCTTGCGGATTTCGCCTAACCGCACCACCTTCTCGCCCGCCCGCGACAAGGCATTTCGCACGGCCTTTTCGTCCTTGGCTGCGACCACAACAATCATGCCGATGCCACAGTTGAAGGTGCGCAGCATTTCGTGCTCGGCCACAGAGCCTTCAGCCTGCAGCCATTTGAACACCGGCGAGAATGGAACCTGAGCAAGGTCGATTGCAGCCACTGTCGACTTCGGCAGCACGCGGGGAATATTCTCGGTGAAGCCGCCACCAGTAATGTGAGCCAATGACTTGATGCCGTTGCCAGTTCGCAAGGCCTTGAGGATGGATTTGACGTAGATGCGTGTGGGCGTGAGGAGTGCTTCCCCCAGGCTTTTGCCCTTGGCAAAGGGCGCAGGCGCATTCAGCGCAAGACCCGTCTTGGCAACAATGCGCCGCACCAGCGAATAACCGTTCGAGTGCGGCCCCGTTGAAGCCAAACCCAGAATCACATCACCCGCCTTCACATCCGCGCGTGGCAGGATCTTCTTGCGTTCGACTGCTCCCACGGCAAAGCCTGCAAGATCATAATCGTCTCCGGCATACATCCCAGGCATTTCAGCGGTTTCACCGCCGATCAAAGCGGCACCCGCCTGTTTGCAGCCATCGGCAATGCCAGCAATCACGTCCCGTGCTGCCGCCACATCCAGTTTGCCCGTCGCATAGTAGTCGAGGAAGAACAGCGGTTCGGCCCCTTGCACCACAAGATCGTTGACGGACATGGCCACCAGGTCAATGCCCACTTCATGGTGGCGTTTGGCGTCGATAGCGAGCTTCAGCTTGGTACCAACACCGTCATTGGCGGCCACCAGCACCGGGTCCTTGAAACCGCAGGCCTTGAGGTCAAACAGCCCGCCAAATCCACCCAGTTTGGCATCAGCTCCCCTGCGCCGGGTCGACTTGGCAAGCGGCTTGATCAGGTCAACCAGGTCGTTGCCGGCGGTAATGTTAACGCCCGCATCGGCATAGGTGAGGCCATTTCCTTTTGCTTGTTTGCCGCTGCTCATGACGCTAGTTTGCCCCAAATTGATTTGAGGGTCTGTTAGCCGAATTTGACCGGTGAAACAAAGCCCGATTGGACGTGATGGGGACAACTCTGAAAATCTGCCAAACTCTTGTGCGCCTGACATTGCTGTGCGTGCTGATGCTCGTTCCGGCGCACGCTGCTGGCCCCATCGAGACCAGCATTTTTGCTGTGCAAGGCGTTGAGGTTGACGAAACAGATGCCAACGCTGAAGCCGCCAAGAACAAGGCTCTGATATCCGCCCAGATGAAGGCCTTTCCGATGCTGGCCGAACGGCTTGGCAACCAGTCACTTGTTGATGAGGTTTCCAAGCTGGAGGAGAAACAGGTTCTGCCCTACCTCAAGTCATTGTCGATTGAAGAGGAAAGCATCAGCCCCGGCCGCTACAAGGCCAAGTTAACGGTGCGCTTCCTGCCGGCCAAGATCAAAGCGCTCTATGCCCAGTATGGCGTGACCGTGTCAGGTGAGCAGGGGCCATCCTTCCTTGTCTTGCCCGTCTGGAAAAATGACGTGGGCCAAACGCTGTGGGATGACAACCCCTGGCGCAAGGCGTGGTCTGACCTGCATGCAGAGCAGTCTGAAATTCCGATCATCGTTCCACTCGGCGACAACGAAGATTCGGAAGCACTCTCGGTGACGGATGTCATCAATGGTGACAAGGTGAAGCTTGAAGCGCTGCGCCGACGCTATGACGCCAAGACCATCGTCATAGCTTACGGCGAACCCGCAGATGGTGGTGGCGTCCATGCCACCATGACAGGGGAATCGCCGCTCGGCACCTTGAATTTCGATAAGGTGTACACAGCAGACACGGGCACGATCTCTGACTCGGCCGCGTTAGCTGTGCAGCGTTTCCACACCGTAATGACGGAAAAATTCAAGTCCGACCAAGGCAAACTTGCGGCGGAAGCGGCAGCTGCCAAGGCTGAAGCGGATCGAAACGCCCGCCACGCACTGGCCGTCTCCGTTCCATTCGCCGGCCCTTCGGAATGGAATGCGTTGCGCTCGCGCATCATGTCCACGCCCGGCGTAGTGGGTCTGGATGTGTCTTCGCTGTCAGGAGCTGGTGCAGAGGTGAACCTGGCCTATGTCGGCAGCGTGCAGGACGTCGAGAACTCACTGCAGGCTTCAGGATTGTCCTTGTCCAAGGCAACCGGCGCCTGGGTGATCACGAGTCAATGATGCGGATGGCCATGCCCATGAGCCTGCCAAACCTCATCACCATCGCCCGCATTCTCCTCGTGCCGCTGACGGTTTGGCTGCTGATCTCGGGCGCCTATCTGCCTGCCGGCCTGACCTTTGCTATCGCGGGCCTGTCAGATGCTGTGGATGGCTTCATTGCCCGCCGTTTCAACTTGCAGACCGACCTTGGCACTTATCTCGACCCGCTGGCAGACAAGGCCCTGCTGGTGTCGATCTATGTCACGCTTTCCGTGCTGCATATCCTGCCCGCGTGGCTTGCCATCGCCGTTGTCACGCGCGACCTGTTGATCGTCGGCGCCGTCATCCTGTCGTGGCTGATGGATAAGCCGCTGACCATGAAGCCGTTGTGGATCAGCAAGGTCAACACGGCGTGGCAGATTATTTTTGCGGTGATTGTCTTGGCCTGCCTGGCGGCGGGGATCGAGAGCCTTTGGCCAATCACCTTTGGAGGCATCCTGGTTGGCATTCTCACGGCGGCATCCGGCGCAGTATACATGCGGAGCTGGGTGGCGCATATGTCAGCGCGTAACGAGGACCGTGCAGGATGACCGTTCAAAGACAGGCAGGATTTTGGGTCGTTGCCCTTGTTGTGTTGTTGCTGGTCCTGTGGCTCTTGCAGGCGATCCTCTTGCCGTTCATTGCCGGTTTTGTTTTGGCTTACTTCCTTGACCCGGTGGCAGACCGGCTTGAACGCCTTGGTTTTCCGCGCGTTGTTGCGACTGCCGTCATCCTCTTGGGAGCCATCGCCTTTCTGGTCCTGGCGATCGTCGGCGTTGCCCCTGTGCTGGGTGATCAGGCGATCAAGCTTGCTGCTGATTTGCCGACATTAGGCAAAGCCTTGGTGGCGAGGCTCAATGACGTCTTGCCGCCATCGGTGAAGGAAATGCTCGGGCATTTTGGCGATGGAAGCAATACGGCACTGGGAGACATTGCAAGCAAGGCTTCCGGTTGGCTGGCCACGGTTCTGCAATCCGTTTGGTCTGGCGGGTTGGCGCTGGTGAACGTGCTGTCACTGATGATCGTCACACCAATCGTTGCCTTTTATCTCTTGCTCGACTGGGACCACATCGTCGCCAAGGTTGACTCCTGGCTGCCCCGTGATCATGTCGAGGAAGTCCGCAGCATCGCCCGGGACATCGACAAGACCATGGCTGGATTTATCCGCGGGCAGGGCACCGTGTGCCTGGCCCTTGGCATTTTTTATGCACTGGGCCTCAGCCTTGCTGGTCTGAAGTTTGGCTTGGCGATCGGCTTTGGGGCGGGGCTTTTGAGCTTCATTCCCTACATCGGCGCGATTACCGGCGGGGTTCTTGCCATTGGCGTGGCGCTGGTACAGTTCTGGCCGGATTATGGCTCGATCCTCATGGTGGTCGGCGTGTTCGCGGCGGGGCAGTTTCTGGAAGGAAATGTCTTGTCGCCAAAACTGGTGGGCAGCTCCATTGGCTTGCACCCCGTTTGGCTCATGTTTGCCCTTTTTGCATTTTCGTACCTGTTTGGCTTTGCCGGACTCCTGATTGCTGTGCCACTTGCTGCAGCAACAGGTGTGTTGGTTCGCTATGCTTTGCGGCGCTATCTCGGATCGAAGCTTTATACCGGTTTGTCCACTAGTCCACCCGTTCACCTTGCTGCCGATTTGGCCGAGCCAGTGAACGTCGTACCAAAACCAGCGCCGACCAAGCGCCGCAAGGCCTGAGCATCACCGGTGGCGAAGCAAATACCTTTTGACCTGCCGCATGCCGCAGCCCTGTCGCGTGAAGATTTTATGGTCGCCGAGTCAAACCGCGCAGCGATGGCCCTTGTCGACCAATGGCCGGCCTGGCCGAGCTATGGCGCCATATTGTGTGGGCCGGATGGCAGCGGCAAGTCTCACCTGGCAACGATTTGGAAAGACGCGGCGGGGGCCAAGTGCATCACCGCTTCTGAATTGGCGCGCGACGTCGTTCCAGCTGCCTTGGAGACAAGGGCTGTTGTCATCGAAGATATTGAACACGCTGGTCTTGACGGCGCGGCCCTGTTTCACCTGCTCAATTTGGCCCGCCAGCAAGCAAGCTCAGTCTTGTTAACAAGCCGCCTTTTGCCAGTTGATTTGACGATCACCATACCAGACTTGCGGTCACGACTCTTGGCGTTGCCCGTTGTTTCCATCGCCGCGCCCGATGATGCTTTGCTTCGGGCCGTGTTGGTGAAGCATTTCGCAGACCGGCAGATTGTTGTGGATGAATCGCTGATTACCTATCTCCTCGCCCGCATGCCACGATCACTGGGCATGGCGCGCGAGCTCGTTGCCCGGATTGACGTCGCCGCACTTGCAGAAAAAGCCGAAATCACCAAGGTTTTTGCGGGGCGCATCCTCGCTGAGATGTCCAGTCCAAACATGCTTTAACGGTGCATGCATTTTGGCTTTCACAAAATTGTCGCATGGCGCTAGTTTCTTGCGGCAATGGACCAGTCAGTTTCTCAAATCAGTCTTCAGGACCCCGCCCGCTTTTTCAATCGTGAGCTAAGCTGGCTGGGCTTCAATATGCGTGTCCTCGAGGAGGCGCGCAATCCGCGCCATCCTCTCCTGGAACGGCTACGATTTCTGTCGATCTCCGGCAGCAACCTTGATGAATTCTTCATGGTTCGGGCAGCCGGTCTTGTCGGCCAGCAACGCGCCCATGTCGTCGAAATTTCGCAAGATGGCCTGACGCCAACTGAGCAACTGGCACAAATCCGCGCCCAGGCACAGGTACTGATGGCTGAGCAGGACCAGCGTTGGCTGGCACTCTCTGCCGAGCTCAAGCACAACGGGATCGTCCTCGTCGAGCCGTCTGAATTGACGGCGAATGATTTAACATTCCTTGATCAGCGCTTTCTAGAGCAAATCCTGCCCATTGTGACGCCGATCGCGATCGACCCCGCCCATCCTTTTCCCTTTGTGCTCAATCGGGGCTTCGTCATTGCGGCAGAACTGAAGAACCGAAGCGACCAGAAAACCATGCGGGCTTTGCTGCCAATTCCGCCACAACTGGAACGTTTTGCACGGCTGCCAGCCGTACAGGATGCCTCGGCGCACGAAGCGCGTTTCATTTCGCTTGAGAACATGTTGGGCGTCTTCCTGCCACGACTGTTCCCCGGTTACGAGGTGATCGGCAAAGGCCTGTTCCGTGTCATCCGAGACTCCGACATCGAAATTGAGGAAGAGGCCGAAGACCTGGTGCGCGTGTTTGAAAGCGCGCTGAAACGCCGCCGCCGCGGTGAGGTCATCCGCATGGAGGTTGATGAATCAAGCCCACAATCCCTTGTGCAGTTCTTTGTTGATGAACTCGATGTGGGTCCGGAAGTTGTCGTAAAGTGCCGTGGTCTCGTCGGATACGCAGACTGTTCGCAACTGATCCTCGAGGATCGTGCCGACCTGAAATTCAAGCCTTTCGTAGCGCGTTTTCCTGAGCGGGTGCGTGATCTGGGTGGCGACATCTTTGCAGCCATACGTCAGAAAGACTTTGTGGTCCACCACCCCTATGAATCCTTTGACGTCGTCGTGCAGTTCGTGCGTCAGGCCGCAGCCGATCCAGATGTGGTTGCCATCAAGCAGACGCTTTACCGCACCTCACGTAACTCACCAGTTGTCGCAGCCCTTGCCAAGGCGGCGGAAGCCGGCAAGTCCGTGATGGCGCTTATTGAGTTGAAAGCCCGCTTTGACGAGGAAGCCAACATTCAGTGGGCCCGCGACCTCGAACGGGCAGGGGTGCAGGTTGTCTTTGGTTTTATGGAACTGAAGACCCACGCCAAGGTGTCCATGGTGGTGCGGCGAGAGGCAGGGGCTATGCGCACCTACGTGCATTTCGGCACCGGCAACTATCACCCGATCACCGCCAAGATTTATACAGACCTTTCGTTCTTCACCTGTGATCCGGCTTTGGTCCGCGACGCCTCGAGGCTTTTCAACTTCATTTCAAGTTATGCCCGGCCCGAAGAGCTGGAGCGCATTTCCCTATCACCGATCAACCTCAAAGAACGGTTGCTGCAGCACATCAGCGAAGAAATTGAGCACGTCAAGGCCGGGCGCGTTGGCCAAATCTGGGCCAAGATGAATTCGCTCGTTGATCCGGATGTTATTGATGCATTGTATCGCGCCTCCCAGGCCGGGGTTCAGATTGACCTGATCGTTCGCGGCATTTCATGCCTGCGACCGGGGCTTCCCGGTCTTTCTGAGAATATTCGCGTCAAAAGCATCATCGGCCGTTTCCTCGAACACTCGCGCATCGTTTGTTTTGGTGCCGGCCAGGCGCTGCCGCACCCCAGTGCCCGCGTTTACATTGGTTCGGCAGACTGGATGCCCCGCAACCTGCAGCGCCGCGTCGAAACCCTGATCCCGATCGAAAATCCGACAGTTCACGATCAGGTTCTGGACCAGATCATGGTGGCAAACCTGCGTGACAACCAGCAAAGTTGGCTGTTGCAACCGGATGGCACGTCGCATCGCGTGGAACCCGGACCGCACGACGAACCCTTCAACGCCCATGAATATTTTATGACCAACCCTTCACTCTCTGGACGTGGCCGCTCAGCCGCGGGTAATGTGCCGCCGCAGATTGTTGGTACGCGCAAGAAGGCACAGAAGCACAAGTGAGTTGGCACACAGGGTTCCGCACTGAACCACCGAAATACCGCCCGGTGGCAGTTGTTGACATCGGGTCGAACTCGGTGCGCCTTGTCGTATACGACGGACTGCGCCGTTCTCCGGCTCCAATCTTTAATGAAAAAATTCTCTGTGGCCTCGGCAAAGGCATTGCCGTCACCGGCAAGTTGGACGCCAGCGGTGTGGTGCGGGCGCTCGCCGCACTGCGCCGCTTTCGCACACTCGCCAAACAGATCGGGTGCCATCAGGTCTTTGCCGTGGCCACCGCAGCGGCCCGTGAGGCCGACAATGGCACAGAGTTTATTGATAAGGCCGAAGAAGCCCTGGGCGCCGCCATCAATGTCCTGACAGGCAAGGAAGAGGCGCGTTATGCGGCATTGGGCGTCATCGCCGGAATACCGGAGGCCGATGGCATCGTGGGGGACCTTGGCGGCGGCTCGCTCGAGTTGATCGATGTCAAAGGCGGCAAGCTGTATGATGGCGTCACATTGCCTGTCGGACCATTGCGTCTCATTGACGTGTCGGGTGACAACGTCAATCGCGCCCGTAAACTGGTGGATGAATTCTTCGAGAAAACCCCGATCCTTGATAAGCTGAAAGGCCGCACATTTTACGCCGTTGGCGGCACATGGCGCAACGTGGCCCGCGTGCATCTGACCCATGCCCACTATCCGTTGCACGTGTTGCACCAATACACAATGACACGCCAGCAGGCGCGGTCGATCTCGGAATTTATCGCGGGACTTTCCCCGGGTGCTCTGAAAGACATCAAGGACGTCTCCAAGTCGCGTGGCAGCACGTTGCCGTTTGGCTCCATGGTGCTTGAGCGCCTGATTGAAGCCGGAAAGCCGAAGGATGTCGTGTGCTCGGTCTATGGGGTGCGCGAGGGCTTTCTGTTTGCCAAGTTGCCACGCAAGAAAGCCAGGACCGATGCCTTGTTGGCATCCTGCTGGGACTACGCCCGCCGCTACGCCCGCTCTCCACAACATGAGTTGGAATTGTGTGACTGGACGGATGCCCTGTTTGGCAAAGGCAAACTGGCGGAAACTCCTGAAGAGCAACGTCTGCGCTATGCCGCTTGTCTCCTTGCTGACATCGGCTGGCGCGCCCACCCGGATTATCGCGCCGATCGGTCCGTTTCGATGATCTCACAGGCGGCCTTCGTGGGCATTGATCATCCGGGCCGTGTCTTCCTCGCGCTCACCATGTTCTATCGCTACGAAGGCGAGATCATGCAAGATGATCTGACGCGACTGCTGTCAGAATCCGAAATGGAACGGGCCCATCTGCTAAGTTCCATCTTCCGCTTGGCCTACATTTTGTCGGCCGCCATGCCAGGCATGTTGCCGCGTATCAGTCTGACTCTGGAAGGGTCCAAGCAACTTGTCTTGACCTTGCCCAAGAAACTGAAGGACTTGATGGGTGAACGTGTCGAGAAACGGCTCGCCAGCCTTGCCTTCGAAATTGGTCGGACCCCAAAAGTGGTGATCGGCAAATAAGCTTCAGCGTTTGAGGATCGCGGCGCGGCCTTTTTCCATGCCAATCAGCGCACGTCCATGCTTGACATCAATTGCGAGATGACCAAACACCTCACGCCGCCACCCGTGCAGGGCCGGTACATTGGCGTCGTCGGAAACGGCCAGCGCTTCCAGATCAGAACTTGACGCCAAAAGCTTTGGCGCGATGCCTTGCTGCTCGCTGACGATCTTGAGTGCTAGCTTCAATACCTCTGCCGCTGCTTCCTGCGAGGGTGTAAGCTGATCATCGCGCCCCTTTGGCCCGGGAATTGAAGCGGGGTCGCGGGACAGTCCTTCTGCAACAGCCGCGAGAATGCCTTTGCCAATGCTGCTCTCCGCTGATCCCTTTGGCAGCAACCGCAGCTGTTGCATGGCCTTTACATCCTGCGGCACCTGAACGGCAATTTCAGCCACGGCGTCATCCTTCAGGATGCGCCCACGCGGGACATTTTTGCTTTGAGCCTCGCGCTCGCGCCATGCGGCAACCGCCATCAGGGTGGCTTGCTGCTTGCGCGACTGGATGCGCGCCTTGATGCGCCGCCAGCTTTGTTCGGGATCGACACGATAGGAGTTGGCATCAGCAAGGTC
>CALMEZ010000092.1 GCA_937864985.1 uncultured Alphaproteobacteria bacterium | reverse complement strand
GTCGGCTCGTCGATCAGGTGGTCTCCGCCGAGTTGACCGGGCGCTGAGGGGCACATCTTCAGCGTCGTTATTGCCTCTCATCGATCCGCGATGGCTGCCGCCTGCGCAGGTCCAATGTCGGATGCGGGAACTGCCTTCAGGGGTCAGATTGCCGCCAAATTCCGGAATCATGGCATCGACTAATGTGACGTGAGCGCCTTGCTCAACCAATCGAATCGCAAGGTTCGAACCGATAAACCCCAATCCACCCGTGATCAGTACTTTGGCATCACGAAAGTGAGTCCTGTCAGGCCGCATTTCGGCTCTCCTCTTTTGCGGTAAACGCCGCGATCGCATTTGCGACAGCGGAAAGATCAGAAGTTGTCAGCCCTGGATTGATCGGGAGCGACAGAACTTCATCGGCGATCCGTTCAGTGACAGGCAAACAACCTTTGGAATATCCCAGGTCAGCATAAGCCGGTTGTCGGTGAACGGGAATTGGGTAATGAATTTGGGTTTCAACGCCAGCGGTTCGCAAGGCGTCGCCGAGATCATTGCGACGAGCGTGCCGGATCACGTATTGGTGGTAAACATGGTGGATGGAAACGGGCTTCGCATCGGGACCACCATCGACATGTTGACCCAACCGTGGCAGCTCAATTCCCAATAAACGCTTCTCGTAAAAATCCGCATTCGCACGGCGTGACTGATTGTGCGCGTCCAGGTATTTCAATTTGACGGACAGAATCGCAGCCTGCAATTCATCAAGTCGGCTGTTGAAACCGCGTTCAATGGCTTACTGACGGTGCCAATCAGCGTTCCACCGGTTGCATCAACCAGTTCCTGGGCCGTCCAGAGATCACGCGGCATGGTAATCCTCTCCCCGCAAAGCGGCGCGCACGGCGTCATGATCACTGAAAGGGCGGACCTCCTTGCCGATGATCTGGCCCTGTTCATGGCCCTTGCCGGCAACCAGCAGAATATCTCCCTCGCGCAAGCGGGAAACGGCCGTGCGGATGGCAACAGCGCGGTCGCCGATTTCAGTTGCCGATGGCGCACCCACCAGCGCTTCGCGCCGGATTTGCGCCGGTTCTTCGCTGCGCGGGTTGTCATCCGTCACAATGACGTTGTCAGCATTCTCTGCTGCGGCCTTTGCCATCAGGGGCCGTTTGCCCTTGTCGCGGTCGCCGCCGCAACCAAAGACCACATGGAGCTTGCCTTTCGTCGCGGGGCGCAGGGCGGCAAGTGCTGTTGCAATGGCGTCGGGCGTATGGGCGTAGTCCACAAAAACAGAAGCGCCTTCAGCGGTGCGGCCAACAAGATCAAGCCGTCCTGGCGCACCTTTCAGCGATGACAGGGCATGGAAGACATGCGCTGGCTCGCCACCCGCTGCAATGACAAGGCCCGCAGCGACCAGCGCATTGGACGCCTGGAAATCTCCTGCCAGAGGCAGGTTCACATCGAACGACCCAAAGCGGGTTGCGAGCTTCAATCGCTGGCCAAGATTTTCCATTTGGACGTCTGCGAGGCGGATGTCCCTGCCCTTGTGGCCCACAAGCATGGTGGCAAGGCCGCGGGCTTCAGCACGCAGATGCACTTCCTCACCCGAAGGCGAGTCCGCGTTGATCACGGCACCAGCGCCTGCTGGCAGCAACTCCGTGAACAGCCGCATCTTGGCTTCGAAATAGGCATCAAAGCTGCCGTGATAATCCAAATGGTCACGCGTCAGGTTGGTGAAGGCACCAGCTGTGAGGCGCAATCCGTCCAGCCGGTATTGCGCAAGGCCATGGCTTGAGGCTTCAATGGCGAGGTGTTCCACGCGATCGGCGGCCAGCTTGGCCACGGCTTCCTGCAACTGCACGGGATCAGGTGTTGTGTGTTGCAGATATTGTGTGCCTTCCGGCCCCACGATACCAATGGTGCCGAGGCTTGCAGCGCGAAAGCCGAGTTCAGACCAGATTTGGCGGACAAAGACGGCAACAGATGTTTTGCCATTCGTGCCAGTGACCGCGACGATAGTGTCGGGCTGTGCCCCATAAAAGCGGGCCGCTGCATGGGCCAGCACGAGGCGCGGATTGTCTGTTTCGACAACGACACCGGGCCCTTTGTAGGTCCCCTTGGCAGCAATGACAGCGGCAGCACCCGCGCCAAGTGCTTGCGGAATGAAGCTGGCGCCGTCACTCTTTGTCCCTGGCAGGGCTGCAAAAATATAACCGGGCTTTACTGCGCGGCTATCTGACGAAATACCGGTGATGATTGTATCAGCGGCGCTGGCTGGTGCCATGGCGTCCTGCCCCAATAGTTTCTGAAGGGTGCGCGGCATGGCCTCAACCCTTCTTGGCCTGCTTCGCCTGCTTGGCGAGCTTGGCACGGTCGGCTTCGGTGAAAACCGGATTGATGTCGAGGATCGGCGCGATGCGCTCAATGATCTTGTAGGCCGTGGGCACGGCATTCCAGCCCGACGTGGCAAAGCCATAGGTTTCCGGCGTGGCTTTTGGCTCATCGAGCATCACGAAGATGGCATAGCGCGGGTTGTCCATGGGGAAGGCGCCGATGAACGAGGCGAGGCTTTTGTCCTTGGAATAGCGGCCGAAGGTCATGTCGCGGCCGTTGATGACACGATGGAATGTCACAACCTTTTCGGCGGTGCCCGTCTTGCCGCCGACACGATAACCGATGACATCCGCCTTCACGGCGGTGCCCGATTCAACGTTGAGGCGGAACAGGCTGCGCATCGCGTCGGAGGTTGACGGCTTGACGATCTGCTTGGCCAGCACATCAGCTTCTTCCTGGCTGCGGCGCAGGAAGGTGGGCGGAATGAGTTTGCCGCCATTCAGGAAAGACGCGATCACCGACAGACCTTGCAGCGGCTGCACGGCAAAACCATGGCCAAATGCCGCCGTTGCCGAGGCAAGCTTGCCCCACTTCTTGGGAAGTATGGGCTTGGCACTTTCCGGAACCTCGGTGGTCAATCGGTCAAGTAGGCCGACGCGTTGCAGAAATTCGTGGTGCTTTTCAATGCCAACATCAAGCGCCATCTTGGCAGTGCCGATGTTGGAGGAATTGGTGAAGATTTCCGGAACGGAGAGCACACGGTGCTGGGCGTGAAAGTCACTGATCCGTGCTGAGCCGATGACCAGCGGATAGCGCGCATCATAATGGCTGTTCATATTGATGGTGCCGGAATCAAAGGCCATGGCAAACGTCACCGCCTTGATGACCGAGCCCAGTTCATAAACCCCGCTCAACATGCGGTTCTGCTGGTCCTTTCCGATGTGCTTGTTATCGGCATTTGGGTTGAAATCCGGAAGGGAGACAAGCGAGATCACTTCGCCCGTGTTGATGTCCATGATGATGCCGCCCGCCGCGATGGCGCGAAACTTGGCAATGGCCTTGGCCAGTTCGTCTTCCATGGCGTGCTGGACGCGAATATCAAGCGCCAGTTCGGCCGGTGCCGTTTCGGCCTTGTTGGGATCTGTCAGCGAAGCGGTGTAAATTGCGCCTGCCGTATCGAGATAGCGCTCAATGCCGGCAATGCCTTTGGTGTCCACGTCTACATAGCCCACGGTATGGGCGGCGAGACGGCCCTGCGGGTAAACGCGCTTGCGTTCGTTAACATAGCCAACGCCGGGAATGCCCAGGTTGTACACAGCGTCTCGCTCTTCCGGGCCTACCTGGCGTTTCAGCCAGACGAAGGCCTTGCCCGGTGCTGTCAGGCGTTCGCGCAGCGTTTTGGCGTTGAGGTCAGGCACCGTAGCGGTCAAGAGTTCAACGGCTTCGTCAACGTCGCTGATCTTGCGCGGGTCGGCGTAAAGCGAGGCCACGGCGATGTCGGTGGCGAGCACATTGCCAAAGCGGTCCACGATGTCGGGCCGGGGCATCCGCTCGACTGTTTCGGCGATGGTCTTTGCGTCGTCCTGCGGCTTAGGAAACACGGTAAGGCGTGTAGCCTGCGAAGCAATCGCGATGAACACGCCGCAGAAGATCATCTGCAACAGGCGGATGCGGTTTTGACCCGGCAGGCGCGTGCCCGGTTCACCTGTCATGGGATCAGTGTTTTCGGCCATCACTGCATCTTTTCCAATAAAGCGCCGATGGCATCCGTTTTGATGTCGTCGGCAACGACTGGAGCATCTGGCACCTGGCTGGCCAGTTCCTGGGCCGTCACAAACTGCTGGGCCTTCACTGTGCCGAGTTTCAGGTTCTGCTCTGCCAGTTGCTGGATGCGTTCAGGCCGTGTCAGGCTTGCCCATTCGGCTTTTAGCAGCTTGATGGCCTCGACGTTGTTCTGGATATCACGCTTGACCGTAGCGATCTCACGCTCAATGCCGCGCGTGGTGTGTTCGAGATTATAGAGCACGGCTCCGGAGGTCAGCACCGCGACAACAAGAAAGCCGTTGAAGAGCTTGATCACTCAATGCCTCCGCGTTGAGAGAGAGGGAACGCCGAGTTCCGCGAAATCGAGGGTGCCGGGGGCAGCTGCCGTGCGGATGCCAGCGCGCAGCTTTGCCGAGCGGGCACGCGGGTTGCGCAGACACTCTTTTTCGGTCGGTTCCAAATGTCCCTTGAAGGGCAGATGAAATGTCGGTGTCAGTTTCGCTTCACCGCCCAAGGTATGGCGCGAAATGGCTGCATGATCGGCGGAGCGCGAAGCAAAGAACCGCTTCACGATACGGTCTTCCAAGGAATGGAACGTCACCACGACAAGGCGTCCGCCATCACGCAAAAGCGTTTCTGCGGCGCCGAGGGTCTGGATAATGTGATCACGCTCTCCACCATGCGTGGCCGCGAGTTCATCCGCAATTACGGCGTGGAAATCGGCGCTGGTCCGCTGCTGGGCGTCACCGCACGTGCGGTCGTGGTGCTGGATGAGCAGAACCGCGTCTACATAATCTTCACCCTTGAGGAAATCATGGAGTCTTTGAACTGCGCCAATCAAAAAGCGACCCGCCTGATGGTAGAGCTTGAGAAGAAAGTCGGGTGATTTGTCGAAGCAAAAGCTGATAAGGCCATCGACTCAAGCAACGGCATCGGTGTGCAACTTGTACAGAAATTCGATGAGGTGGGATCGAAGGCAGCCCAGGACATCGATCCTGCAGAGTTGGAGAAACATGGAAAAGATTTGAAGAATATTGGAACAGGTTTGGATAGATCTGAGAAGGATACGGAGAGAAATGAGGAAGAACTTTA
>CALMEZ010000091.1 GCA_937864985.1 uncultured Alphaproteobacteria bacterium | reverse complement strand
TGCGCGCCGCCATGCCCGACCTCGCCATCCGTTCGACGTTCATCGTCGGCTTCCCCGGCGAAACCGACGAAGACTTTGAATATTTGCTGCAATGGATGAAGGAGGCACGGCTCGAACGTGTCGGCTGCTTCCAGTATGAACCGGTGTCGGGCGCAACATCGAACGACCTTGGCCTGCCGCAAGTGCCACCTGAGGTCAAAGCCGAGCGCTACGCCCGCTTCATGGAAACGCAGCAGACCATTTCTGCCCATGTTTTAAAATCAAAAATCGGGCGTGAAATCAATGTTTTGATCGATGAAATTGATACAGAAAATGAAGAGGCTGTCGCCCGTTCGCCGTGGGATGCGCCGGAGATTGATGGCAATGTTTTCATCCCCGGTGCGACAGATTTGAAGCCCGGTGATATGGTGAAGGTCCGGATCACCGACGCCGAGGAATACGATCTGGTTGGGGAACGGATCTAGAAAGACCGCCCTTCAACAAAGAACCCATAGAGGCTGGTTAGAAGCGTCACGCCCCAGATGGTAAAACCCCAATTGATCACCGTCTGGAGGGCCATTGTTACGATAAGAACCAGGACATTGCCAGAGAGCGCGGCACCATAGGTCACACCAAAGAAAACCAATCCGACCCCAAGTGCTGATAGAAAGAAGAGCAAATAGAGTCCGAGAATTTCCCAGTGACTGCCCTCAGTTATGGCCCACGCATCGCGCATGAAGAAATCGTTGCGCCCAAGTGCAATGCCGACAAGCTTGACGCTCCACCGCGCAAATGCCCCTATCAGCCAGAACAAATAATAAAGGAAGCCCAAGGCGGTAAGCAACAGAACAATGCCGCCCGCTGCTTTGGAAGCACTCAACAGAAGGGCGCCGGGAACAAAGGCAAGCTCCCCTAGTATCATCAAGCCCCCGATGCGCAGTCCCAAAAGAATGGTGTTTCCAACATATCGCCAAACAGTCCAGTCCATGCGCAGCCGCTCAGCAAAACCTTGTGGTATTTCGTCCTTCAGGATGTAGCGATGCCAAGCCACAGCGATGGATGCAAAGGCCACCACCTGAAAAATTGACACCGCAAAAAGAGCCGCAAACAGCCCGGGGGATGGCATGGTCTTTGGCTCGATCGGATGCAGCTCAAGATAGACATTGCTGATGACGCTGACCGGCAGCAGCGCAAGCATCCATGGCCAACTGACATGAAATGCAAATTTCAGATTATTGATTGTCGAGTTAACTGAATGCCCGAAGGCGGCCCCAACTGGCAGTTTTCGCATCCCATCCCCCTCTGATTCCCTGCAGGTGCATTGTCAACGAAACACAGCCACACAACAACAGTTGGCACCCGTCATCGGACGTCAGGCTCTGATCAGCTCGAGAAACGTCATCAACCCATTAAACTCATTGCGCCGTGAAGTGCGCCGCTGCTCCGCCTCCCAATCAAGGCCCCAATTGGCGATTTGGTAGTCCTCATCGACATGTGCGGCTGCCCATGCATCGTCAGGCGATGCGGCACCAGCCATCTGCATCGCACTCAACAACATAGAGCCTGTCTTCGTGGTCAGCAGGAACAGCGCTGTCAGTTGCCAGTTGTCCTGCGCCTCAGCGTGGCGCCGCACAGCTTCGAGCATTTCAGGTAATTGCGGCACATGGCGAATGCCACTGGCCGTCTTGATGTCTGCGCTGAATTTCTGCTGCGCCCAGTCAACCACCGGCTGCCAGTGTTGTCGCTGCCGTGCCACGAGATCGGGCGGCCCGTCGGCCCAGTAACAAACGAGGTCATTGCCCGCATAGGCGACAATCTCATCGATGACCGTAACACGTTCCTGCGTCGCCCGGTCGATCGCCGTGTTGGCTAGCTTCGTCAGTGGCATGCGCACCGCATCAATGTGCGTGTCCTGCGCCCGCCATTCAGCGGCAACAGCCTCTGCCAGTCTGGCATTCGGCAATTGCAGTGCCGCCTTCAGTGGTGTCTTCACGGGCCGCCCATCCAACAGGATGGACAACACAGGGCTGACAGAAACCTCTTTGTAGAAGCGCCGCGGCAGTGGCCGTTCCAGGCGCTCCGTCACAATGCGTTGCAGCCGCTCATCTTCGCTTTCACTCATCGTCAGCCTCGTAACGGGAAGGGTCGAAGCCGAACACTTTGAAACTCTTAATCATATGCGCGGGCAGCGGTGCCGTAATGTCAATCTCTCCACCACGAGGATGTGGAAACACCAGACGGCGCGCGTGTAGGTGCAGCCGGTTTTCAATGCCGTCCGGCATGTCCACGTCACCGCGATACTTGTTGTCACCCAGGATGGGCACGCCGATATGGGCACAATGGGCGCGGAGCTGATGCTGCCGCCCCGTCATGGGTTTGAGCGACAGCCACGCCACCACGTTCGAGGCTTTGTCGATGACCGCATATTGCGTCACCGCCCGCTGTTCATCCTCTTCCTCGCCTTCGCGCGAAGCCCGCATGCGGTCGCCATCAGGCCCTTTGGCTTTGATGAGGGCAACATCTATCTTTCCCTGGGGCGGCTTGGGCACGCCTTTGGTCAACGCCCAGTAAGTCTTCTTCACATTGCGTGTGGCAAATAGTTTTCCAAGTGATGCCGCAACCGCCCGCCGCTTCGCCACCACGATCACACCGGATGTATCCCGGTCCAGCCGATGCACCAGCAACGGTCGCTCGCCCAGTTCAACGCCAAGTCCCATCAGCAGACCGTCAAGATGTTGGAACGTCTTGGTGCCACCCTGCACGGCAAACCCGGCCGGTTTGTTCAGGATGAAAATGTCCTTGTCCTCGTGAATCACCATGGACTGGAAAAGCCGCCGTTCTTCCTTGCTCAACGGTGCAGAATGAGCAACATGATATCGCCATAAATAAATACCTGCAAAAATGATGGTAATATAAAAACCATAAATCCACCATGGCGGCAACCTGTTGTCTAATTCCCGAATGCCATCATAATTATGCCCAAGATCAATTGTAGCTTCTTCTTTAATTGGCCTGAAACTGTTGAACTCACGAAATGCAAGAGCATTGAGCGGGAAGGGATAGTCTGGATTTGGCGTCACACCCTTGTACAGATTATCCATATAGGCAACTACCATTCCCATCCCGACACGCGCAAATAATATTCCGGTGTTGTTCCCAGTAACTAGTGCCCCGGACGCGACTCTCGCACTATACTTGGGCCCGTTCCATGCACGCGAGCCTAGCGTAATCCCGATATCAAACCTAGTCCTTCCTGAGGTCCAGAGAGTGTTGTTCGTGATCGCAGAGCCTTCAAAGCTTACGGGTAAGTCCCGATTGTTAATCGGCTCTTGGAGTGGGCTGTTTGGATTCTGATCGTCATATCTGTTTTCCACAATAACCGCAGTATCGTAGCCAAGCGCCGCAAACGCGGACTGCCCTGCAGACACGACTGTGTTCGTGTTGACGAGCGATCGCTGCACGTCTGCATGTACTCGTCCGGTCGGGTCGGGCTGCAGTCTGGGCATGTTGAACACCACGATTCCGACGTCTGTTGGGTCGACTATCTCGTTATGATTC
>CALMEZ010000090.1 GCA_937864985.1 uncultured Alphaproteobacteria bacterium | reverse complement strand
CAAGGCGCATCTCGAGGTGATGAACCGCATTGGCCGCGAGCGAGGTTGGCCGCCGCAAGGCATGGCGCATTTTGAAGCGTCTGCCGGGCCAACCGGCAATCTTGTGCTGGGTGATGCAGCGCAGGTCACAGATCGCATATTGGAGCTGCATGAGATTTTCGGCAACACGCGCATCTTGCTGCAGATGGCGATCGGAACTGTTCCGCATGCGGAGCAGTTAAAGGCCATTGAAGTCATGGGTACGAAGGTTGCGCCCGCCGTGCGCAAGGCGATTGGAGGGCAATCATGAGTCTGCCACACGTTCCTGATCCATTGCCGGGGGATGCCGCGGCTGCCGATGCGCTTGAGATGGTGATTGTGCCGCGCGCGCGTGACCTCGGTGATTTTGAAGTGCGTCGCGCTTTGCCATCCGCACAGCGCCAGATGGTGGGGCCCTTCATTTTCTTCGATCAGTTCGGGCCGGTTGTGATGAAGGCGGGGCAGGGCATGGATGTGCGGCCGCATCCGCATATCGGACTTGCAACTGTCACCTGGGTTTATGATGGCGTGATCCAGCATAAGGACAGCCTGGGTTTTGACCAGCCGATCAAGCCGGGCGAGTTGAACTGGATGACGGCGGGCAAGGGCATCGTGCATTCTGAGCGCACGCCGCCACAGGTGCGGTTGCATCCGCAAAAAGTGTTTGGCATCCAAAGCTGGGTGGCATTGCCAAAGCCGCACGAAAACACGATCCCGGCTTTTGAACATGTGGACGGCACGAAGTTGCCGCTGCTTGCAGATGCAGGACGCAGCGTGAAGGTGATTGCAGGATCGCTTTTTGGTGCCACGTCTCCGGTCAAGACCCATTCCGCCTTGTTTTATGCTGATGTGCAGCTTGCGGCTGGTGCGAAGTTGCCCATTCCCACCGAGCACGTGGAACGCGGCATCTATATCAGCGAGGGCAGTCTTGATGTGGGAGGTGAACACCATGAGGCGGGCCGTTTGCTTGTCTTGAAACCGGGCGATCCAGTGACTGTTTCAACATCAACAGGCGCACGCTTCATGTTGCTCGGGGGTGAACCCATGGATGGGCCGCGCTATATCTGGTGGAATTTTGTCGCTTCGTCGAAGGACAAAATCGAAGCCGCCAAAGATGATTGGAAACGGGCGCGCTTTGCCATCGTGCCAGGCGACGAAAAGGAATTCATCCCGCTGCCGGATTAGGCGGCTCAGTTGCCGAGCATGATGTTGCGCTGTTCGCCTTCATTGATCGTGAAGGAGGCAGAGAGCACTTCGCCGTTGACACGCGCTTCGGCAATATATGTGCCCGGTTTCAGCGCAACATGTTTTTCAAGCCCCTGGAAGCTGGCGACGGCTGGCCCCTGTTCGGGTTTGATTGTCCAGTCCACGGCGGCTTCCGGTGCGCCCACAAATGACAAGCGCGCGATGCCGGCATGCATGCTGATTTCGACAGCACTGAGCTTGCCGGGATTGATTGTCACATCGGCCACGGCCACGGCATTGCCATCACCGAAACGCGTTTCGACACGGTAAGGTCCGGCGGGCAATTTCATCAACTCGCCCGGCTGTTCGCTGTGCGCGACGAGTTGGCCCTGGGTGATACCCGTTGTGGAATAGACGTTGGTCTGGCTGGCGAGATCGCTTGTCGCAATGCCCTTCAGCGCCGGTAGCACACGCAGGCCTCCGGCATTGAGGATGAAGTTGATGCTGACGCTGTTGCCGGGGACGAGCGTTACGACCTGCCGCACAGCGACAGCGCCGTACGTCGCTTCGACGACATAATCCCCGGGTGCAAGGCGGTGGTTGGCTTCGCTTGAAGTTTCCTCGAACTGCATGCCGCCCGTGGAATCGCGGACGGACCAGGTCACGTCCTTTGCAATGTTGGTTGAATTGGTTGTCAGGCGCGCGGAGAGGGACAGGACTTCCTCGCCGGGCTTGGCCACGGAAATGGAGACCTCATGGGCGCTGTCCGGAGCCAACGAGCCGGTGACGGCACCTTTCTGCATCAATTCATCAACAGAAAGGGCTGCAAGGCTATGGTTTGTCGGAAGTGCGATCATCGCAATCGCTGAAAACAGAAACGCCGCCAGAAGGCGCCGCTGAGGCTGCTCATTCTGGCGGCGTATGTGCGATGGACGGGTGCTGACGTCCATGCGTTGTCCCCTTGTTTAACTCTCCCCCAGCTCTCCGGCCGGTGACCTTAAAAACCACGGGCAGACGCCGCCGGCAACCATATGCTTAATTGTTGGTTAACAGGATCGCTCGAATGCGCGGCAAAGTTTCCGAAGGCATTGATCTTTGCCATGGGTCGGGGCAAAGCTTGGCGATCATGATGCTCAACGACCAATCCTCGCTCCTTTCCTTCCTCAAAACCCGCAAATCCGCTTCCGCCAAGGCCATGGGAGCCCCTGGACCCAACGCGGCGCAGCTCAATCAAATTCTTGAAATTGCTGTCCGCGTACCGGACCATGGCAAACTGAACCCCTGGCGCTTCATTGTGTTCGAAGGTGAGGCGCGGGTGGCCATCGGCCAGAAATTTGCGGCGCGATGGCATGAGCTGCACCCTGAACATGGCCCGCAGACCCTGAAGTTCCTGGAAGGCTTCTTCCTGCGCGCACCGGTGATCGTCCTGGTTGTCTCTACGGCTGGCGAGCATCCCAAAATCCCTGTGTGGGAGCAGCAGCTGTCAGCCGCCGCGGTGTGCTTTAACATGGTGTTGGCGGCACAGGCGATTGGCTTTGATGCGCAGTGGCAATCCGACTGGATTGCCTATGATGACGTGGCCAAGAAGGACATGGGACTGGCTGCAGGCGAAAACCTTGCGGGCGCCATCTATATCGGAACCAGCACCGAGCCGCTGGAGGACCGGCCGCGACCTGACCCGGCGAGCCTTGTCACACATTGGGTGCCGGCATGACCATCAAGGCGATCCTGTTTGACAAAGACGGAACGTTGATTGACGTCAATCGCACGTGGATTCCCCTGTACCGCGATCTTCTGAGCCGTGAGTTCAGCGTATCCCATGATGAGGCCGACCTTTTGCTGGCCAAGGCTGGATACGATAAGGCGAGCGACAGCTTCATGGCCGGTTCCGTGCTGGCAGGTGGCACGACGCGGCAACTGGTCGGCATTTGGTGGCCGCATCTTGATGACACGCAATGCGCTGCGAAAGCCTATCATATTGATCACCATTATGCCCCGTTGGCGCGCGAATACCTGAAGCCGCTGATGGAGCTGGCTCCGGTCTTTCAGGCTTTGCGTGATCTTGGCCTGCGCCTGGGTGTTGCCACCAATGACAGTGCATTTTCAGCGACCGGCCAAATGCAGAAACTTCAGGTCGATCATTACTTCGAGACAATCATCGGTGCTGACACGGTTGAAGTGCCGAAGCCATCGGGCCAGATGATCGCGCATTTTGCGCAGCTTGTGGGTCTTCACCCGTCCGAGATTGCCATGGTGGGTGACAATATCCATGATCTGGAAGAGGCCAAGAACGGCGGCGCCGGCCTTGGCATTGGCGTGTTGACGGGCAATGCCAAGCTGCACCACATCGAAGATGTGGCGGACCACGTGTTCGACAGCATCGCAGAGTTACCCGCATTTTTTAGGGCGCAGTGATGTATTACGACGCCGTCAAAAACAATCATGGACTGCCGCTCGACCCGATCAAGGCGATTGTGGTGCCGCGCCCAATTGCGTGGGTGTCATCGCTTTCAGAAGCAGGTGTCGCCAACCTTGCCCCCTACAGCTTCTTCAACATTTTCAGTGACTCGCCCACCTACATTGCCTTCGGTTCAGGGGGCGTGAAGGACAGCCTGCGCAACATCCAGGCGACAAAGGAGTTTGCGCTCAGTCTGGTGACGCATGATTTGCGCGAGGCGATGAATGCGAGTTCGGCCAATGTTGGCCCGCATGTCGATGAATTCGAACTGGCGCGTCTGACCAAGGCACCTTGCCAATTCATCAAGGCCCCGCGCGTTGCCGAAAGCCCAGTGTGCCTTGAATGCCGTTTGTTCAACGTGGTGGACCTGCCGGATGATGAGGGCAGGGTGGGTAATTTCCTGGTCATCGGCCGGGTACTTGGGGTTCACATTGATGACCGGTTCGTTGAGAACGGCCGGGTAAATACCGCCTCCATGCAACCGGTGGCGCGGCTTGGCTATTCAGAATATGCCACAGTGACCGAGGCGTGGCGCATGCGGCGCCCGGACTGAAGGCTGTTTTCCATTTGCAACCGGGACTCTTGTCAGGTTGCTGGATTCACAAATTCCGCAATCAAAGGTAGATAAACCGCAACCGGTGAGTCGCTCTGCGAGTCATGAACGGAGCCGGAACAGGTGGTGTTATCCACTGTGGATAAGTCTGTGGACGGTTTTATTTTCTGCATTGTTTTCATGCTCTTACACCTCCAGCTTGGGCTGTGGAAAAGTCAATTAAGACACCATTAACCATCCCGGCGCAGGACTCGGCCTACGTGCAGGCCTGTTGCCTGACGAAAGTGAAGGGTGAGATGGTGTCCTGTCTGTTGATCGAAGCCAACCATGATGAGGGCCAACGCGTTTCGGGCCAGCTGTCGGCGCTGGGATTCGAATGCACGGTGCGCCAATCGGCGGATGAAGGCATTCGCTTTTGCCACGAGGCGCACCCTGATCTGGTGGTTATGGAAGCATCTGAGCTTCCGTCAGCGCGCGAATT
This sequence comes from uncultured Alphaproteobacteria bacterium, assembly GCA_937864985.1. Classification (GTDB taxonomy): domain Bacteria; phylum Pseudomonadota; class Alphaproteobacteria; order Rhizobiales; family Aestuariivirgaceae; genus Aestuariivirga. Next base: position 8,023 of record CALMEZ010000090.1, on the reverse strand, counting down.
CCTGCGTCTGGTGCGCTATCAGGGCCGCAATGGCGGGCGCCCGAAAGTGATCCTCTATTCGGATCGTGCTAGCCTCGCCACGATGGGGGAGACCATCCTGCAGGGGGCATCAGAGTTTCTGGTGAAGCCCTTCGATACGGATCTCCTGAAATTCAAGCTGTGCCAAACGGGCGCTTTCCCGGCCCAGGCCGCCTGAGATTTTCCAAATCCCTAACAAACAAGGTGAACCAATTGTTAAGCCTTGCTGCCTAGGGTCGGCGCATCTGGATCAATCGGGTTTTAGGTCAATGCGTTTGCAGCCATCAGCAGGGTTGGATGTTTCTGTTCTGGAAGCCGTGCTTGACTGCGGCAAGCCCGAAGCGCGCATGGCTTTGGCGCGGCAGCTTGCCCTTTTCCTCGCCGATCCGGCGACCCCGAAGGTCGAACTGGATCAGGTTGTTCCTGTTGTCCTGAAGATCACTACGGATGATGAGAAGGCTGTTCGCCGCGTACTGGCAGATGAGCTGGTGTCCATTCCAAAATTGAACCAGGACATCATCTTCTCGATCCTTGCTGATGAAAATGACATTGCGTTGCCTTTTCTACTGAAGACACCAGCTCTCAATGCCTGGCACATGTTGGCCGTGCTGAAAGTTGGCGATGAGGCGCGCCAGTCGACGATCGCGCGCCGCGCCGATGTCACAGCCGAAGCGCAATCGCACATCATCAAGGCCTGTACGCAAGCCGCCGTTGCTGCCTTGCTGGACAACAGCAAAGTGAAGTTTACTGCAGATGACCTGCAGAAGATCTATGCCCGCTTCGGGCAGGCTGGAGATGTTGTGGAGCGCCTACTGGCGCGCACAGATCTGCCCATCGACATTCGCATCACGCAAGCCAAGCGCGCTGCAGTTCGCATGCGCCAGATGATGGCAGAACGCGGCTGGCTACCCGCCAATGATGCCGCCGACATTGTTGCCGATGCGGAAGAGGGGGCCGTGCTGAAGCTTCTCGCCGAGGCGCAGGGGCAGGAGCGCGTGCATGCGTTGTCGTTCCTTGTGGCGCAGAACATGCTGACTCCATCTCTCGTCATTCGCGCCTCGTGCCTCGGTGAACTGCCGGTGGTGGCTTCGGCGCTGGGGCATCTGACCGGCATGACGGGACAGCGCGTGCTTGATGTTGCAGCCAGCAAGGGCGCCAATGGCATTCGCTCGATCGTCAACCGATCGGGGCTTCCCGTCACCTGCTTTGCCATCGTGGCGGCCGCATGTGAGGTTTACCTTGGGGCCAAGGATGAAGGCATCAAGCTTGATGCCGACCACTTCGGCCGCCGCTTGCTCGAATCATTGATGACCCGATTTGGCGGACTGCCATCCAAGGACCAGGCTCGGCACATTGAATATGTTGGCCGGTTTGCAGACGAGCCGGTGCGCAAGATCGCACGCAGGCTGCGCTCGGATATGCTTCGCGCCGCGTAAAACCAACAGTTTTGAGAGAAATTGGAGCGGGCGAGGCGAATCGAACGCCCGACCCTAACCTTGGCAAGGTTATGCTCTACCCCTGAGCTACGCCCGCTTAGCGACCTGAGACGACGGTTGATATGTCTCAAGTGGGGCGACTTATTGCCTAAAGCTTTGCCAAATGCAATAGCAACCTCATCAATCATTTTCCGTGTTTAAAAAAGGCCTTCCATGCCCGCCAGCCGTCAGGAATTGTTCGCATTTTTCGAAAAGCTCGGGATCAAGACCACGACTCGCGACCATGCTCCGGTGTTCACCGTCGAGGAGGCGCAAAAGGTGCACGGCAACATTCCCGGCGGTCATTGCAAGAACCTGTTCTGCAAGGACGAGAAGGGTGTGCTGTGGCTGATCGTGGTTTTGGAAGATGCCCGCGTCAACCTGAAGACAGCACCGGACAAAATCGGCTCGCGTCGGCTGAGCTTTGGGAAACCTGAGCTTCTGATGGAAATATTGGGGGTGGAGCCCGGTTCAGTGACGCCTTTTGCGCTGATCAATGACACCGCGCACAAGGTCAATGTGATCCTTGATGCGGCGATGATGAAGCATGACGTGTTGAACTATCACCCGTTGCAAAATAATGCGACGACGAGCATCGCCGCCGAAGATCTGGTAAAATTCGTCAAGGGCACCGGCCATGAGCCGCGCATTGTAGCGGTGAGCGAACCCGCCTCAGCTTGATTCCGGGGCACCAGCGCCCCATTTATGTGAGATCATGAACATGGAAACTCCTCTTCTCAATACCGCCAACAAGAACGTCGTGAAGGATGGCACCGATGCCTCTTTCAAGGCTGACGTGCTGGATGCCTCCAAGGAAGCTGCTGTGCTGGTGGATTTCTGGGCACCGTGGTGCGGCCCCTGCAAGACACTCGGTCCCACCATCGAAAAGGTGGTGCGCGAGAGCAATGGCAAGGTGCGCCTCGTCAAGATCAACATTGACGAGAACCCGCAAGTCGCTGGTCAACTTCGCGTGCAATCCATCCCCGCCGTCTTCGCATTTGTCGATGGACGGCCGGTTGATGGCTTCATGGGCGCGCTGCCGGAATCACAGGTGCGCCAGTTCATCAGCCGCCTTGGCAAAATGGGCGGCATGGCCGAACAGATCGAGCAGGCCATGGTGATGGCGCGGGCCGGACTTGTGCAAAAGGAATATGACGCTGTCCTCGATATCACCGGGCAGGTGCTGTCGGCTGATCCGTCGCAGGCGGAAGCCTATGCCATTCAGGCGCGTGCCTTGATGGAAACGGAGCGGCTTGCAGAAGCGGAAGCGACGCTCGCTGCTGTTCCCGCCGACAAGCAGGGCGATGCCAATGTGGTAAGCGCCAAGGCTGCGCTGGACCTGTTGCTGCACCCAGTTGATACCAGCGGCATTTCCATTCTGGAAAAGAATTTAGCCGAAAATCCCTTGGATCATGCCTCGCGTGTTGAACTGGCCGTGCTTCTCAATGGCGCTGGCAAGCGCGAGGAGGCGATTGATCAATTGATCCAGGTTATCCGCAAGGATCGTACATGGAATGATGACGGCGCGCGCAAGCAGCTTGTGCAGTTCTTCGAGGCTTGGGGGCCGAAGGATGAGATGACATTGCTTGGTCGCCGGCGTTTGTCATCCGTGCTGTTCTCATGAGGATTGTTTGAAGCGCTACCAGACCATTGCCGAACTGCCGCAGAGCCTGCCCGTGTTTCCGCTGGGCGGGGCCTTGCTGTTGCCGCGCACGGAACTGCCGCTCAACATTTTTGAACCACGTTACCTTGCACTGTTCGAAGATGTGATTGCTTCGCACCGCTTGGTCGGCATGATCCAGCCGCTGGAGACCGAGGGCGAAAAGCCTCCGCTGCAGCGCGTGGGATGCGTGGGACGTGTCACTTCTTTCAGCGAAACAGATGACAACCGCCTGATGGTGGTGCTGACAGGCGTGTGCCGGTTCGACTGGACGCGGGAGAAGAAGGTGAAGACGCCGTATCGTCAACTCGACGTGACTTATGACAACTTCGCTGCGGATCTTGTGACCGACAATGCGGCTCGCAATGTGGACCGCGACGGTGTGGTGAAGGCCTTCCGTGATTTCCTGGATGCCAATCGCATGTCCGCGAACTGGGAAGAGGTGGAAAAGGTTTCCACAGAAGCGCTGGTCAATAACCTCTCGCAGATGGCGCCTTATCCGATTGAAGAGAAGCAGGCCCTTCTGGAAGCGCCTGACCTGAAGGCGCGGGCCGAGATGCTGATTGCGCTGACCGAACTGGCGCTTTCCAAAAACACCACGAACAGCCTGCAGTGACATGGCCGGAACCTGCGACCGCAAATTGCTCGAACTGCTGGTGTGCCCCGCCACCAAGACGGCCTTGTCCTATGATGCCGAAAAGCAGGAACTGGTGAGCAGGGCTGCGGGCTTGGCCTATCCGATCCGCGATGGCATTCCAATCATGCTGGTTGAAGAGGCGCGTGAGCTTCACAATGACTGAGGCTTGGCCCACTGAGTTGAAAGTTGAAGAGCAGGGCAAGCGCCTCGCCATCAGTTTCGATGATGGATCATCCTTTGCAATAAGTGCCGAGCTGTTGCGCGTCGAAAGCCCGAGCGCCGAAGTGAAGGGCCATGGGCCGGGGCAGGAACAACTGGTCTGGGGCAAGCGCGATGTGATCATCACGGGTGCGGCCCCCGTCGGCAATTATGCGGTGCGTCTCACCTTCTCCGATGGCCATGACACCGGGCTCTACACGTGGCGCTATCTGGCGATGCTGGGGCGTGATCAGGCGAAGATGATGGCGGCGTATGAGGCGAAGCTGGAAGCAGCCGGGCTGCGTCGGTAATACCCTCCACAGTGTTGGGTGTTTTTTGTGCAATGCAGTATGTGGGCCTAAAATTTAGGCACTGACTGATGCTTAACATTTTGCCTCTTGGCAAAAATCCAAGCAATTTCAATGTTTTAATTTTTTCTTAAATCTGGCACGAGACTTGAGTTGCCTCCCCCGATCCAAACGAAGGGGGTCTCATGAAATACATTGTTGCAGTGATCAAGCCGTTCAAGCTCGAGCAGGTGCGGGAGGCTTTGGGTGCGTTGGGCATCCAGGGCATTACCGTCACCGAGGTCAAGGGCCATGGGCGGCAGCGGGGCCACACCGAGTTCTATCGTGGCGCGGAATATGCCGTGAGTTTTGTTCCGAAAGTGAAGATCGAGGTCGCGCTTGAGTCGACCCTCGTCGACAAGGCCGTGGAGGCCATCCAGACGGCCGCACAAACCGGTCAAATCGGCGACGGAAAGATTTTCGTGCTGCCGCTAGAACTCGCGGTGCGCGTGCGTACCGGCGAAACCGGCTCTTCCGCTCTCTAACCATTTTGTTTTCGAAAGGAATGCAAATGACTCGAACCAATCTTGGCCGGCGGTTTGCGGCCATCGCGGGAGGGCTTGCCGTTGCGGCGGCACTTCCGGCGCAGCAGGCTTTTGCTGCTGCTTCCATCAACAAGGGTGATACCGCCTGGGTTGTCACGGCCACATGCCTTGTGGTGCTGATGACGATCCCGGGCCTTGCGCTGTTCTATGGCGGCCTTGTCCGCTCCAAGAACGTGTTGTCGGTGCTGATGCAGGTGCTGGTGGCCTTCTGCCTGATCTCGATCCTCTGGTGCCTGTTTGGCTATTCGCTGGCCTTCACCAATGGCAATGGCTTTATCGGAGGCTTCTCCAAGCTGTTCATGAGTGGTGTCACCACATCCACCATGGCGGCAACATTCTCCAAGGAATCCTACCTGCCGGAATATGCCTATGTCATCTTCCAGATGACGTTCGCAGCCATCACGCCGGCCCTGATCATCGGTGCCTTTGCCGAGCGCATGAAGTTCTCGGCGGTGCTGCTGTTCCTGACTCTGTGGTTTGTCTTCGCCTATCTGCCCATGGCGCACATGGTCTGGTGGTGGGCTGGGCCGGACGCCTACACGCTGTCGGCTGACAACATCGACACTGTGAAGGCCGCTGTTGGCGACCAGGCTGCCGCTGACTTCCTGGCAAAGCTTGCCGCCGCGACGGATGATGCCGGCAAGGCTGCTGTGCTCGGTGATTATGCCACTGCGGTCAACGCCGCGAACGGCTGGTTGTTCAACAAGGGCGCAATTGACTTCGCCGGTGGTACCGTCGTTCACATCAACGCCGGCATTGCGGGTCTTGTTTGCGCGATTGTCCTTGGCAAGCGCGTTGGCCTTGGCAAGGAAGCCATGGCGCCACACAACCTCGTCACCACGCTGATCGGTACGGGCCTTCTGCTGTTTGGCTGGTTTGGCTTCAACGCCGGTTCCAACCTGGAAGCCAACGGGCTCACGGCGCTTGTGGTGTTCAACTCGGTGCTGGGTGCTGCTGGTGCAACGCTGGCCTGGTCGCTGGGTGAATACCTGACGCGTGGTCATGCTTCGCTACTCGGTGGTGCATCGGGCATGGTGGCCGGTCTTGTGGCCATCACGCCGGCATGCGGCTGGGTGGGGCCTGTACCGGCCATCCTGATCGGAGCAATTGCCGGCTTTGTGTGCCTGTTCGCAGTCACCAAGCTCAAGAGCAAGTTCGGCTATGACGACGCGCTTGACGTGTTCGGCGTGCATGGCGTGGGCGGCATTGTTGGCGCGCTGCTGACGGGCATCTTCGTCAACCCGGCTCTTCAAGGCATCGGCGTGACCGACTATCTGGCGGTCGACACGTCATCGAAGACGGCTGCATATGCCTTTGGAACGCAGATGACTGCACAGCTCTACAGTGTTGTGACGGCAATCGTGCTCTCGGGTGTGGTCAGCTACATCGCGCTGATGATCTGCAAATACACGATCGGCATCCGTGTCGATGAGCAGGCCGAGCGCGAAGGCCTTGACCTGTCGAGCCACGGCGAGCGCGCCTTCTCCTAAACTCCAGAATAACGCAAACCAGGGCCTTCCCTCCGGGGGAGGCCTTTTTTGTTGCTGGGCCCGGCTTTTAACAGGCCCTTAACCATGCGGCTGGCATGTTCGGCATTAACCATTTGTTATGCAGGGATAGCCGCGCCATGGCCATTCACGAGACCTTTGACGACACCAGTGACAGTGCCATTCCCGAAGGCCTGAAGCGCTTCGTGCGCCGCCGGGCCCGCGAGTTTGTGGGACTGTGCATTCTCGGTCTCATCGGCATTGCAGGCGCTTCGCTTGCTTCATGGTCACCGCTGGACCCTTCGCTCAATCATGCCACGGATGCCGTGCCGACGAATTGGCTGCGCTGGCCGGGCGCCGTGATCGCTGACGAGTTGTTCCGCTTTTTCGGCCTTGCAGCGATCCTGCTTCTTGTGCTGCCGCTTGCCTGGGTTTCCCTGTTCCTGACGCACACCAAGGCCGACGCGCCAAAGCGCATGGTGCTGGGTTGGCTTGGCAGTGTGCTGGCGGCCTGCGCAGCTCTCTCTGCCTTGCCTGCGCCGCTGCGCTGGCCGGTGCCCGGCGGCCTTGGCGGGCAGTTGGGTGATGTGATGTCGGGTGCGTTGCTGTCGCTTCTGTCGGTGGGCATGAAAGGTTTTATTGCGGCCGCACTGGTGTTCATGGTGAGTGCAGCGCTGGCCTTGTGGTGGAGTGTGCTGGCCGTTGGCCTTTCATGGAACCAGGGCTTGCGAAAATTCTTCACGATTTGTGATAAAGTGATTTCGTTGAGCAGTGGCATGCACGTACCGCAGTTCGAAATGCCAAAGTTGTCGTTCGGTTGGCTGCGCCGTTCCAAATCGGGAGAACCTTTCGATGAAGTGGCTGCGGCCACGTCGAAACTGAAGCGCAAGCGCGTAGAGCCACCGAAGCTTGCCGAAATTGCTGATGACGACGACGCCGAAATTGAAGAGGAAGAAGTCGATGATGAACCTGCGGCTCCTGCGCCGGTCATCGCTGCAAAAAAGGCAGCGCCCGCGCCAGCCAAAGCTAAGCGCATCAAGATCGAAGAGGAATTCGAGCTGCCAGAGCTTGAACTGCTGGCGGAACCCAAGAAACCCACCAAGACGGCCGAAGTCTCCCGCGAGGTACTGGAGGAAAATGCACGGCAGCTGGAAGGCGTGCTCGATGATTTCGGCGTGAAGGGGCAGATCGTCGCGGTGAAGCCGGGACCTGTCGTCACGCTATATGAATTGGAGCCTGCGCCGGGCATCAAGTCATCACGTGTCATCAGCCTTGCGGATGACATTGCCCGTTCGATGAGCGCCATTTCGGCGCGTGTGGCCGTGGTGCAAGGGCGCAACGCCATCGGTATCGAATTGCCGAATGCCAAGCGCGAAACGGTTTATCTGCGGGAAATGTTTGCGGCGGACAATTTTGTCAATGCCACGGGACACCTGACGTTTGCCTTGGGCAAGAACATCGGTGGTGAACCAATCTATGCCGATCTGGCGCGCATGCCGCATCTGCTGATCGCCGGCACGACGGGCTCCGGCAAATCTGTCGGCATCAACACGATGATCCTGTCGCTGCTGTATCGTTTGGGGCCGGACCGCTGCAAACTCATCATGATCGATCCGAAGATGCTGGAATTGTCCGTGTACGAAGGAATTCCGCACC